>PWYP01000085.1 GCA_003567805.1 PVC group bacterium | reverse complement strand
TGAACATCGAACACTCAACATCGAACGTCCAACGTCCAATGAAAGGAGAATCATCCTCGATGTTGGATGTTAACATGAATCGTGGTGGCGTGTTTATATAGTCGCAATATCTTGTATGCATGACTGATGTAACTGGTTAGTAAGGGGACTTGGGCGGGCAAGATGATGAGGGGGGGCTCGGGAAAATGAACATCGAACACTCAATATCTAACGTCCAACATAAAATAAGAGAGAATGTTCGCATGGATTTGATTGGGATGTTGAAGAAGGTGGATTTGTTTGCGGGGCTTTCGGCGGGGCAGCTTGAAGCTTTGAGCAAGGTGGTGCTTTCGCGGTCGATTGCCTCGGGGGACGTGGTTTTCTTGCAAGATGACAAGGCGGACGGATTTTATATTCTTGCAGATGGTGGATTACAGGTATACCGGACGGGAATGGATGGGCGTAGACAGATCTTGCACGTTTTTGAGAAGCCGGGGGATGTCTGTGGGGAAGTCGCCGTTTTTGAAGGGGGAACCTATCCTGCGGCAGCCGAGGCGGTGCGTGATTCGATCGTGTTTTATGTGCCGCGTGATGCCTTTTTGCGATTAACGAAAGCACAGCCAGAAATTTTGCTGGCGATGTTGGCGGTGCTGTCGCGTCGTTTGCGTCGATTCGTCGGATTGATTGATGATTTGTCGCTAAAGGATGTCGGCACGCGTTTGGCACAATATCTTATTACGCAGGCTGAAGCTGTGAATGCCAACCGGATCATGCTTTCCATGACGAAGGGCATGTTGGCTTCGCAGTTGGGCACGATTGCGGAAACGGTAAGCCGCACCTTGCGTAAGATGCAGGAACAGGGGCTGATTGTGGTTGAAGGGCGGCAGATTACGATTCAACATCGCGAGGAACTGGAAGAAGTGGCAGAAGGCTTGCGGGGACTGTAGGGTTGTGAGGGGTGAGACGTGGAACGTAAGACGTGACCGAGTGTACCTTCGATACAAACGACCAAAAGATCCCGTGTGACATCGGGCTGCATCGGCGATGTCGCAGCGTATCGATGGCAAGAGAGATAAAATATCCCGTTCAAGGGGTCGGAGAGAGGGTTTGTCTTACCCTCCACGTCCCACGTCTGACGTTTTACGGTGCTTCAGCGTTTTTCCCAAAGAGTGCGGATGTCCTGGCGGCAGATCAGCAGTAGGGCGAGTATGTAGGTCATGCCACCAATGATAATCAAGCTGGCCATGTTTGCGATTTGTCCCCATTGGGTGGTGAGATCGATTGCGGGCCACTGTTGCAGATAGGTTTGTGCGTGGAATAGGGCGGCAATCATGACTCCCGCGCAGATGCATAATCGCAGTGCGGATGCACCAATTCTTTTCCAGTCGGGCATGGCCGCGCGGCGAAAGAGAATTGTGGCGAGTACGATTACGTTGATGGCGCTGGCAAGGATCGTGGCGAACGCTAGTCCGGCGTGGCGCCAGTAGGGCGGTAGAATCACAATGAATGTGATGTTCAGACAAAAATTGAGGACCACGGTGGCGGCTCCGCATAGCATGGGGGTGCGGGTATCCTGCCTCGCGTAGAAGGCGGGCAGCAGCATTTTATGGATGGAGAACACCACTAATCCGGGAGCATAGGCCATGAGGGCCCGGCTGGTTAGGGTGGTGGATTGTGCGTCGAATGTGCCTCTTTCATAAATAAGCTGCACAATAGGTTGTGCCAGGAACATAAGTGCCGCGGAAGCTGGTACCATGATAATTAATATGGCAATCATCGCTTGCTGGAGTGTGCGGTTTGTGCTCTCGGGGTCTTTTTTTGCGAGATGCGCAAGTTCGGGCAGTAGTACGGTTCCCAGTGCGGTGGCGAAGAGACCAAGCGGAAGGTAGGCAAGTCGTTCGGCAAAGATGAGCGATGCAGGAGCCCAAGTGCCAACCCAGAATGCCAGCGCACCATCGATGAGTATGTTGATGTCGCGTATGGTCATGGCGATGGCTGCGGGGCCGAAGAGTATGATCATACGTTTGAGTCGCGGGTCGTGCCAGCGGAATGAAAGGATCGGACGAATGGCGCGCCTGCAGAAGGGTAATGCCTGGAATAGCAACTGAAGCGCGCCAGATACGACGACAGCCCACGCGAGTACCTCGATGCGAGCATCGAGATTTTCTTGCATGCGCGGAATGATAAAAAGGAGGGTTGCGATCCATACGACATTCATGAGCATGGGAACTGCCGCGGGAAGGGCAAATTTTCCGACGCTGTTGAGAATGCCCATGCATGCGGCGGCTAGGCAAAGGAAGATGAGGTACGGGAAGAGGATGGCCAGGAGTCGCAGAACGGTTTCTAGTCGGCTACCATATGTTAGCTCGGGCCGCATAAGTTGAATGATGAGTATGGTTAGGGCTGTGATGGAGCAAAGGACGGCAGCTAATAGGGTTAGAACTTTCCCGGCAAGCTCATTGGCTGCGACGATGCCATCACGGTTACGGGTTTCCGTATAAATAGGAATGAAGGCTTGCGAGAGTGCACCTTCTCCAAATATGGCACGAAAGAGGTTGGGAATACGAAACGCGATATCAAAAGCCGATTTCACCAATGTCGTTCCGAAGACTTGGGCCATGAGTATTTCGCGGTAGAGTCCGAGAATTCGACTTAACCCCGTGAATCCACTGACTTTGCTGGTGTTGTGCAGCATCTTCATGCTGGGGGCTCCCAGGGTGTTGGGTGTCGAGTGTCGGAGGGAGAGGGGGCACGCATAAGCAGGTGCGTGGTGTTGGGAACCATCTGCCGGTGCGCACTCCGTGCGAGGGGAAAGCAGTGATATCTCACCGCACTCCATATGGGGGATCGGTTTAAGGTGGTAGTCTGTAGTCTACTGTCCATGATGTTGTTTCGGGGCGTCGCTGGAAATCAATTGGGGCAAATGTACAGATTCTCGAGCTGCGATGCATGTAAGCAGAGCGTCGGCGGCATCTTCGGGAGAAATGGAGGCCAGGATGCGTTCAGCTTCTGCGCTATTGCGGGCAATTTTTCGTGCCCCTTGGACGCCGGATGGTTGCAGGCAGCGTGCATAAGGGCCGATGGGACCTGTTTTGGCGGGATCGGTGAGCCCGAACATGGCAACGACGGGGGTGCCTACTGCGGCTGCCAGATGCATGCCGCCGCTGTCGTTGGACAGGACTCCACTGCAAGCGCGCAGGCTCGCTGCCAGTGAGGGCAGGGTGGTGTTGCCTGCCAAGCATGTGGCGTGGGGCATGAGCGCTTGCGAAATTTCATTGCAGAGTGGTGTCTCGGCGGGTGTGCCCATGATAACAAAATGAAAGTTTTGGGATTTTCGGAGCATTTGGGCTGCTGCAATGAAGTGTCTGAGCGGCCAACGTTTGGCGGGCCCTCTGGCGGCACCGGGCAGTATGCCGATGAGGGGATTCGGTTGATGCAAAATTTCGGCAGGGGCGTCTGGCAATTTTAACTCTGGCAAAGGAAGGGAATCGGACAGTGATAAACCGAGAATGCGTGCGTATTCCCATTGCTGGTGTTCGTTTGCGGGAGCCTCCGGGATACATTCGGTTAGAAGCCATTTGCGGACATGGCCAGCAAAAGCAATGCGGTTAGGGATGCCTGCCAGAAGAGGCGGCAAGGCTGCCCGCCAGGAGTTGGGGAATATGTAGGCGTGTTCAAATGCATCGTTTCGCATTGCGCAACCTGTTTTGAAAGGACCGATGTTGCCGGGTTGCAAGGTGATGATTCGGTCTATCGCGGTATGGCACTGCCAAAGCGGTACGAGATGGGGCTTAATCAGGAGGGTGAGAGTGTTGTGGGGGTGTTGTTCTTTCCATGCTTGTATGGCGGGCATGGACATGCAGCTATCACCCAGCCAGTTTACACCACAAATGAGTGTATGGCTCGTTGGCCCGCTGCTCACGCTACCTCCGCTAGTTTTTGGGGTTTCCGGAAGCATATGCGCTCAATCCACTGCTGAAAGTTATCGCCACCACTCAATATTTCGATATCTACGCGCAAGAAGAGGATCGGGACATCGCAGCGCGCGAGTCGAGGCAATCGGACAGCATCTTTTTCCGTTGTGATGATGGCATTGGCGCCAGCTTTGATGGTGGCGTTGATAATGTTGATTAACTCTTGCTGAGAGTAGCGATGGTGGTCGGCGAAGCGGAATCGTTCCTGGATGGTTGCGCCAAATGACTCTAAGGATTTTTCAAAGCCATCAGGTGCCGCAATGCCTGATAGAGCGATAACTTTGCGGTCTTTCAAAAAGTCTAATTCTTTTTGTTCGGCCGTGATGACGTCTTGTAAATGTCTGGGACAATGTCTGCATTCGATGATTTCGGCATGTTGATTGTATTTGCGGATTTGTTCCATGACGGGGCCCGCATTGCGTCCATCAGACTTGGTGATGAAGATAAAGTCCGCGCGGCGAATATTTTTGACGGGTTCACGTAGAATGCCTCGTGGCAGGACATTTTCGTTGCCAAAGGGATTGGTCATGTCCACGAGGACAATTTGCACACGTGGTTTGAGGGAAAGATACTGGAAACCATCGTCTAAGATAAGGGTGTCACAGTTGAGACGATTGATGGCGTAGCGTCCGCTTTTTACGCGATCGCGATCTACCAATACGGAGACATTGGGGAGATTGCTGGCGAGCATGTAGGGCTCGTCACCACTCATCCAGGAGTCCAGCAGGAGTTCTGTGCCATTGGAAACAACGCGTGGTGGCTCGCGTTTTTCGGCAAATGTTATTTTGTTGGTGAGGCGCTTGAGAAAAGGTGGCTTGGCTTTTTTGTAGCCACGGCTGAGAATGGCGACGCGCCGTCCGGCTTGCTGTAGCTCCCGTGCAAAAATCTCTACTACGGGTGTTTTGCCGGTGCCGCCAACGGTCAGGTTTCCAACGCTAATGACTTGGCATCCGAGGGTATGATGCCGGAGGATGCGGTGTTTGTAGCACCAGAGGCGGAGCTGAATGATCAGCCGATAGATACGTGAAAGGATTTTAAGGAAAAAGAGCAAGTAGCGCACAGGTCGGCCGTGACCTTGATCGGACCCTTTTCGTTCGATCAGTGCGACTAAATATTTTTCTGCTTGTTCAAGTCGGTTTCGTTTCATGTTAACATGTGTTTATGGAAGCTGTATTGTGGAGGCATGCAGTACGAATCGCACCTTGTTGCGCCACCATTCGGTTCCCATTTGCCCTCAAAACATTTCTTTATTCCTGCGCGTTTTACGTTAGTTTTGCATGGCGGGAATAGCAAGCGGATTCAAGGGAAAGTCGTGATGGGCCATTCGCGATTCGAAAATGGGACTGGCCGTGTTGGCGTTTTGGTTTGTGGTCCGGGCGTATACGCCGTCGGTTGATTGTTCTCCGCTAAAAAACGTGATTGATACTGTAAAAACAGTTGCTTTGTGGAAATGAATGTAGTACGAATTCATCCAGTTGTCAGTTTGTGTGTCAACAAAAACCAAGAGGAGAGAACATGGCAAAAGCGACGCCGAAGACGAAAGCTCAGATCATTACTCAGATCGCAGAAGATGCGCAGATCACGAAAAAGCAGGCCACCGATGCATTGGCATCTCTGGTTGGAATGGCATACAAAGGTGCCAAGGGCGTAGATGGTTTCACGATCCCTGGCATTGGCAAGTTGATCAAGGTGCAGCGTAAAGCCCGCACAGGTCGTAATCCGGCAACGGGTGAAACGATCAAGATCAAAGCCAAAAAGGTTTTGAAATTCCGTATTGCCAAAGCAGCCAAAGACGCAGTTCTGGGCTAAATCGCATATGGTATTTTTCGCAAACTGCGATCTGGTATCAGATCGCAGTTTTTTTTTGCCCTTATGTCCCGGCGTGTTACATTCGTTCGTGATGGGAAGGAGTGATGAATCAGATATGGATGATGATAAACATAACAACGGATCGGGTTTTGATGAGCAGTTACAGGATATTCTGGGACGTTTAGGGCCAATGTTCGGTCAAGCACCGCAACAATCTGCGTCGGCATCGGCGGATACGGGCCATGATGAATCGTCTGCACAAAGGGTTTTGGAAACGATTCGGTCTTTCGCGATGCGTCCGCGGGAAATTCGTGATTATTTGGACCGTTTTGTGATTCGCCAGGATGAGGCGAAGAAGGTTTTGTCTGTAGCCGTGTGTGATCATTACAATCATGTTCGGCATTGTCTGGAGCATTCCGCATCGGCAGACGAAGAGTATTTGAAACATAATGTTATTTTGCTTGGACCGACCGGTGTAGGAAAAACGTATTTAATGCGATGTATAGCTCGTTTAATTGGTGTTCCATTCGTGAAAGCGGATGCGACAAAATTTTCAGAGACGGGCTATGTAGGTCGTGATGTTGATGACTTGGTGCGTGATTTGGTGGCAGCAGCAGATGGCAATCTGGAGCTAGCGCAATACGGGATTGTGTATCTGGATGAAGTCGACAAGATCGCTGGGCAGGGGGGTGCAGGAAAAGATGTGTCCGGCCGCGGTGTGCAGACGGCACTCCTGAAATTGATGGAAGAGGCGGAGGTGAGCCTTTTTAGTCAGACGGATATTATCGGGCAGATGCAGGCGATTATGGATTTACAGCGTGGCAAGGGTGCGCCGCAGCGTACGATAAACACGCGGCACATTTTGTTTATCATGAGTGGTGCATTTGATCGGTTGCCGGAGATTATCCGTAAGCGTGTTGGAACCGGGCCAATTGGATTCGTGCAAGGACAAGAGGAAGAAAAGGAAAATGAGGGGGAATGGCTGCACGATGTACAGACGCGGGACTTCATTTCGTATGGTTTTGAGCCAGAGTTTATTGGTCGACTGCCGGTTCGGGTAATCTGTGATGGGCTTTCGGTTGATGATCTCGAGGCTGTGATGCGTCAATCGGAGGGAAGTATTTTACGCCAGTATCAGCGCGATTTTGCGGGATATGGTATTGCGGTGGACTTTGAAGATGCCGCCATACGCGAGGTGGCAGAACGTGCGTATGTAGAAAAAACGGGCGCCCGTGGTTTGATGACGGTGTTGGAAAAAACGCTGCGGAATTATAAGTTTGAATTGCCTTCGACGACGCAACGGGAATTGTCTGTAACGGCAGAGATGATCTGTAATCCGGGCCATAGTTTGCAAAAGATCTTAGCGCGTTCGGAGGATTCGCGTTTGCTGGATCTGGAGGCCGAATGGGAGGCGTTTCTATCCGGCTTTGCAGAAGAGCATGGCATTACGTTGCAGGTGAGCAAGACGGTGGCAGCTCAGCTTTTGAAAGACTGTCTCGCTGCGCATCAGACTTTGGCGCAATATTGGCAAGCCCATTTTGCGGATATGGAATATGGTTTTCGTTTGCTGGCTGCAAATACCGGCAAGAACCAATTTCGTCTAACCAAGAAGTTTATACAGGCCCCCGGTAAGACATTGTCTGATTGGGTTGCCAAGAGTTTCACTGAAAAAACATGACATGGGTACGTATGCGCTTTTGTGCAGGATGATTGATTCTTCATTGACAGCCTTTGTGGCACAAAGCAGATTGATAGTATGAAATATTGGATGCTTATCTTTTTTGGGGCCTGGGTCATTTTACCATCATTGGCTTGGTCGAATGATCAGGCGCGTCGGTTAGGGTTGGTGTACGAGCGGGAACAGGAACGTATTGAGGACGAATTTCGAGCGAGTCGATTGGCGTTGCCGCAACGTTACATGACGGCATTACGCAATGTCGAATGGCAATATTACCTTGCGCAGGACCATATACGGGTGAGAGATATTCAAAATGTGCGACAACAGTTTACGATTGATCCTATGCCCAGTAGTTTGCGATCTACGCAGGGTGTCGCGGAGGTGGAGGATTTACGTGCGCAATATGAGCGGGAATATCTACTTGTTACAACGACGCGTACGGAGCATTTGGCAGCACTGCAGGAACAATATCGTTCGGCACTTACACGTTTACAAGCTTCGTTGCGGCGTGAAGGACAGGATGTTGAAGCCAGACAAGTGGGGGAGAGACTGGCATCCTTGCGTTCTACTCGACTTGCAGCTGATCCGGACGATGAATTGGATATTGATTTAGGGCTGGATGATGAACCGGTTGCAGCCAGGCCGGCCAGAACGGAAGCTCCGGCAACTCGCCCCGCACCACAGCCACGGGCACCTGCGGAACATGGCGACGTTGACCCATTCGACGCCCTGATGGAGGAATGGCTGGACTAGATATCTGACCGGAATTGCCCTGTCGTCTTGTATGATTGCCTCTTGTCGAGATGGTTGATTTTGATCAGCGCTGGCTTGACTTTGTCTTCTTGGCCACAGATATTGAGCTGATGTCGAAAGTTACAGCTTTTCAAACGTTTTTTGCCTCAGAGCTTGCACAAATCACGTCTGCACTGGATCATGCTTTATCCATGCCAGCCAGCCCTTCTACTACGTTGCTTGACGCGATGCGTTATGGGGTGATGTCCGGCGGAAAACGGATTCGCCCCCTTCTTGTTGTATGTGTGGCAAAGACCCTAGGTGGGGATTGTGCGCATGCTTTGCCTTCTGCGACTGCGCTCGAGCTTTTGCATAGTTATACGTTGATACATGATGATCTGCCATGCATGGATAATGATGCGGTGCGTCGTGGGCAACCGACGGTGCATGTGAAATATGGCGAGTCTACTGCGTTACTGGCGGGGGATGCTTTGTTAACTTTGGCTTTTGAGCAGGCTTCCCAGGCGCAGCATGCTCCAGCAGAAGTTGTGCGTTTACTTGCAAAGGCGGCAGGAGCACAAGGGGTAATCGCCGGTCAAGTGGCAGATTTGGCGGCGGTTTCTCGTACAGATGTCACTGTGGATGAACTTACCTTTATTCATCGTAATAAGACGGCGGCCCTTTTTCGGGTAGCGGCAGAAATGGGTGCATATGCTGCAGGCAAAGGGGAGGATGCGAAACTCGTTCATAAGCTCGCGCAGTTTGGTGAATCCTTGGGACTGGCTTTTCAATATGTGGATGATCTGCTGGATGCTCAAGCGGAGACGGCATTTTCGAGTGTCAATATTCTGGGAAAAGATACGGTGCAGGAACGAGCTGATCACTACACAAAAGATGCGCTTGAAACGATTATGTCGCTTGGTGCGGCGGCAGAATCTTTGCGCATGTTGGCGCAGTTTATGTTGAGACGGGAGGCATGATGGATGTGATTGTTCTGGTTATCCTTAGTTACTTGATTGGTGGAGTCCCGTTTGGGCTGTTGATTGGCAAAAGCAGGGGAATCGATATCCGCAGTGCGGGGAGTGGAAATATCGGAGCCACGAATGTGATGCGCGTGGTGGGAAAATCGTGGGGTATTTTGACGTTGGTGCTGGATGCCTTGAAGGGATTGGGGGCGGTTCTTCTGGCGCAATTTGCGGGTGCGGAAGCTCCGGAGTGGCTGGGTTTGGCCTGCGGGTGTGCGGCGATTTTGGGGCATAGCTATCCCGTGTATCTGAAGTTCAAAGGCGGCAAAGGTGTTGCAACGTCTGCCGGTGTTTTGATTGGGGTGGCCCCTGCCGCATTTGGGGTGGGTATCGGTGTTTTTGCAATTTTGTTTGCCTTATTCCGGTATGTCTCGCTGGGATCGATTGCTGCCGCGATTGCTGTGCCGGTTGCCTCGTTTCTGTTTACGCGTTCCCACGATGAACCAAACTACTTTACGACCTATGTGCTGGTGGTGCTTGGTGTCGTTGTGATCTGGCGGCACCGGGAAAATATTCGTCGTTTGCTCGCTGGCACGGAAAACCGGGTTGGTGGTAGTCGGCAGGCGTCCTCTTCTTTGCGCGATTCCAGCGGGGCATAGCCATGGGGACGACGAAACCCATGTTGCCGGGGATTATGCAAGCAGGCTCATGCGACCTGTTGCAAGATCATCCACGTGTGATGATGGTAAGCCATGCGGCGGCCACAACGCCTACGGGCGCGCTATCCGTGGAATGGTTTCGTGCATCCGGATGTGGTAACCTCGTTGGGGTCATGGGGCCTGAACATGGGTTTTTAGGGCATGCTGCGGCGGGTGTATCGTGTCGCACGTTCCAACACCCGTTTTGGCAGGTGCCTGTATATTCTCTGTATGGCCAGAATCGGTCACCTAAGGCATCATGGCTGCATAAGGCGGATGTCTTGCTCGTTGATTTGCAGGACTTGGGCTATCGTCCATATACGTATGTATCGACGCTGTTTTTGGCGCTTAAAGCAGCGGCAAAATGCCAGATGCCGGTCGTGGTTGCAGATCGTCCGATCCCGTTACCGCATGTAGTGGAAGGTCCCATGCTGGATCCCTCGTTCGAAAGTTTTGTGGGGCTCGTGCCGGTTCCGTTTTGTTATGGGATGACGCCTGGTGAAACGGCGCGGTGGATACAGAAACAGTTATTGCCCGATTTGCAGCTTTCGGTATTGCCCGTGCAAGGGTTTCGCCGGTCGCAGGGTGGACAGCAATATGATTGGCCTTGGGTATCTCCGTCGCCATCCATTCGATGTGCAGAAACTGCGGTGGTGTACCCTGCGACGGTCGCGTTCGAAGGTCTACCGCACGTGGATCATGGACGATACACGACTATGCCTTTCCAGTTAATTGGCGCGCCGTGGTTTGACCCTGAACGGTTGGTACAGCTTCTGATGGAGCGAAACTTGCCGGGGGTTCGTTTTCATCCGCATCTTTATGTTCCCATGCCCGGAAAAAAAACAGTTCCCGGGATTCGCATTACGGTTCTGGATGCTCGGGTGTTTCGCCCCATGGTTGTGATGTTACATGTCCTGGATGTCATCACGCATTGCTATGGCATTCGGCGGGTATGGCAGAACCGACATGCCCGGCCTGCTTTCTTTGATCAACTGATGGGGACAGATCGTGTGCGTAAGGGATTGTTGGCGGGGGAATCTCCAAATGCAATCATGCAGGCTTGGGATCATGATATGTATCTGCAACAACGAAAGGATGTGTTGCTGTACATATGAGTGAACACACCAAGATCGGGAATATGCGGCGCATGCCGCGCAAAGCTATTTTACTGGCAGCAGGCTATGGCACGAGAATGGAACCGCTTTCGTGGGATTTACCGAAACCTCTCATGCCGTTGTTTGGGGTTCCGTTGCTTGAACATGCTTTGCTTACGCTGGTAGACTGGGGCGTTGAGGATGTGTTGATCAATTTACATCATGCCCCGCATGAAATATTGGCTTGGTTCCGCAAACGCGAAAAGAGGTATCCCCGCATCGTCTTCTCTTTTGAGGCGGATATTCTGGGTACCGGTGGGGCATTACGTAAAGCGGAGCATTTTATTGGTTCGGATCCTTGTTGGTTGATCAATACAGATATAGCTTTTGTGATGGACCCTCGCCCATTATTGCGTTTGTTTTTGAAGCATCGTCCTCCTGCCGTATTGTGGCTGGATGCCGTTAGAGGGCCTCGTACGGTCGCTTGCAATAATCAAGGTGTGATAGAAGATTTTGCGGTAGCGCAGCCTGGTATGGTCGGGACATACACATACTGCGGCGTGCAGTTATTTGATCCCAAGTTGCTGGCGGGATTGCCCCCTGAACCATTTTGTTCCGTAATTGATGCTTGCCGCCAGATGAGCAAGGGCGGTGATCCTGTTTATGGATGTGTTTCGCCGGGAAGTTACTGGGCCGATCTGGGAACACCGGAACGCTATTTGCAGGTACATGCGGAAGCTCCGGAGGTGTTGCGTCAGCGTGGGCGTGATACATGTCTAACGGGTTCTGTACTTTGGGAGGGGGCATCCGTATCAAATCGGGGAGCGCTGCATCGCTCGATTATTGGGCGCGGGGTGCAGATGCATGTTCCTGTTCGCGATGCATGTGTAGTGCGTGCTGATGTTGCCGGGATGCCCACGGTGGTTCATGAGGTGCTGCGGGCAATACGTATGGATCCAGCCCAAACCCAGTATGTGCAGCTTCCGCGCCGGGGCTCTGACCGGAATATTGTACGTTTGGTTTCGGGGCCGCGGTCTGCCATTCTCATACAATACCGGAGCGATCACCGACCGGAAAATGCCCGATATGGCGGGCATGCCCGGTTTCTGTTACGCCATGGTGTCGCCGTGCCCCGCGTTCGGTTATCATGGGATGAAAAGGGGATTCTTGTGCTTGAAGATGTAGGTGCGCATGCTTTACAGGATATTGCACCAGAAGAGAGCAAACTATGGTATCGCCGCGTGATGCGGAATGTTGCCCGGATGCACAACATTCCGTTGCAGGTTTGTCCTGCACTCGAGCCCGCTTTTGATGCCCAGCTATATGCTTGGGAATATGATTTGTTTCTACAGCAGTATCTATGTCGTCATTATATGGTGAAACCTCAAGATGCACTTTGTTTTCGCAATGAATTGTTAGCCGTGTCTGACTCGTTGCAGCGTCAGCCACACGTATTGGTACACCGTGATTTACAGTCGAGTAATATTCTGTTGCATGGGAATAAGCCCGTGTTGATTGATTTTCAGGGTATGCGTGCAGGACCTGCTGTGTACGATTTGGCTTCGCTATTGTATGATCCATATGTTGCGTTGCTCGCAGAACAACGCACAGCGTATCTAGATGCATATCTTGCATGTATCCCTGTTTCGGAGCAGGAGGGGATTCGTGCTATGTTGCCTGTTGGTGGGGTCCAACGAATGGTACAGGCGCTTGGCGCTTTTGGACGATTGGGCGGGTATGCGGAAACGGCGCGTTTTCTGCGCCATATTCCGCCGGCTCGCCAGACGCTGGAAAAGCTGTTGCAGCAATCTGGACTTTGCCCGAAATTATTGCGTTGGTTACAACAGCATCCGTCGAATGATGCATCATAATTTACGCGCAGCGTGCGTGCGGATGCCGAAACGAGGATAGATGTAGTATGCAAGTGGATGAAATATTGAAATCGCTACATGGGGTCGTTGTTGATTACAGTTTTGCGGATCCAGTAGATAATTTGTGTTATGATGATGTCTTGTTGCAATACGCAGAAACTGGGCGTATTTCGTGCGCGTTGCGTTTTTGGGAGAGTTCGACCCCATTTGTTGTTCTAGGGCGGAGCGGCAAGATCGAAGAGGATTTGTGTGCAGCCCCTGTGCTGGAAGCAGGGGTGCCTGTATACCGTCGTGGTTCGGGTGGAGGTACGGTGGTGCAAGGTCCTGGTTGTTTGAATTATGCGCTGGTGATACCCAAACAAAAGAGTTGGACAGATGTAAGGGCTAGTTATGCCGCGATATCTTCCTGGTTGTTGGACGCCTTGGCAACATGCGGAATGAAAGGCAGTTATGAGCCGATTTCGGATTTAGCGATTGATGGCCGTAAATTCTCCGGGAACGCACAGCGTCGTGGCCGCTCCCATATTTTACAGCATGGCACGATACTTTATGACTTTGATCTGAAATGTATTTCGGACTGGTTACGGCAGCCTCAGGCGCAGCCCCCATATCGGGCGGATCGATCTCATGCTGATTTTGTCACAAATATTGCAGTGTCCGCATCTGATTTCAAAGCTGCATTGCAGCGTGTTTTTGCTACACCCTATTATCAGGATCCCTTGCCGGGGTCGGTTGCGGAGCT
>PWYP01000055.1 GCA_003567805.1 PVC group bacterium | reverse complement strand
TATCATGCGTTAGCAACAACGGCACATATCCTGTATGTCCCTTGATGAACTTTTCCCAGCGACGATTTGCAGCCGGAACCACTGACCCCAAAACGACGCCTTCAAAGGGATGTCGACGCTGAAAACGATTCACCAAGCGCAGCACCTGATCGATATCATCAACACCACCCGGCACATGCCCATGTGCTAACACACGCACCCCATCCACAACGCCCAGCGTCGTACTCGTATTCCCTACATCAATAGCCAGACACCGACTCACAGCGACTCCATTTCCAGCGTCAGATCAATTGACCGAAAGGCGTGCGTCAAACAACCAAGCGAAATAGCATCAACACCTGTTGCTGCTACGGCTCGTACATTATCGAGTGTAATCCCTCCCGATGCTTCCGTTAGACACGTCCCCTTGCAAAGAGCGACGCAAGCTCCCATCATATCTTCCGACATATTATCCAGCAAAACCTCATCCGGATGCGCGCGCAAAGCATCACGCAATTCTTCGAGACTCTCCACTTCTACCTCGATGGGCAGATCGGGATGATCGTCACGAGCTGTCTCGATCGCCTCCGCCAGCGTCTTCCCCCCCACCCAAAAACGACGGTGATTATCTTTGATCATGATCTTGTCATATAAACCGAACCGATGATTCTGCCCACCGCCACAGGCGACCGCATATTTTTCGATCACCCGTAACCCTGGTGTTGTTTTACGCGTATCCAGGATTTTTACCGGCAAAGGCACAACGGCATCCACAAACCGCTTTGTCATGGTAGCAATGCCACACATGCGCTGCATAAAATTCAGAGCTGTACGCTCAGCGGTAAGAATCGCGCGCGCAGATCCCTCTAAACGCAAAATCACGTTGCCTGCCGCTGCTCGTTCCCCGTCCTTGCGCACGACATCCACTAGCATGTGAGAATCGAGCTGCTGAAAAGCAGCGGCAGCAATACCACCTCCCGACACGACACAATCTTCCCGCGTCTGGATCACAGCCGAAGCCCGTCGTGCCGTATCAACCAAAGCATTCGTCGTGGCATCACCCGGACCTTGGTCAGCCTGCAACTCCTCGGCGATCAGCCGCAGCACATCCTCTCGCCCCGCAATATCCCGCATCTTCTCCCCTTCTCCTGCAAGCCCGTGCTAACGCCCCGTCTTACGTCTACTGAATGTAACAGCCCATCCCTAGTCAATTTTTCAATTTTTCAGCCTTTCAGCATTTCAGAACTCTCCCACTCCACCGGAATCTCCACGGGCCCCGCCGCGTTTCCACTACCACGTATGCCAAATGGAAAAGCGTGATCCAATCGATGATAATTCTGACGATGATCTGCAGAATGAACAGAGCACGATAACAAATAATTCCCAGAGGTTAAGGGAAGTGGTCCTACGGAAAGCGATATTTTTCCTTTACCCGATAACACCGGAAGTTCCATGCCCGCGAGTTGTGTATTCCCTCCGTGCAGCAAATGCCCTTCAGCATCGCTGATGGCATATCCAAACACAGGCTCCTCGATTTGCTGAAACGCATGGTAACCAATATCCACCGTGAATCCGTCTTCCGCCGCAAAAGCATCAGACGAAACTCCTTGCTTGTCTCGCAGAACCACCTCTTCCAGCTTAACCTCTCCCGTACCCCATTCGCGCTTGATCACATTCGATTCTGTCTGCCGTACCAAGCCCTCATACTGCCCTATCATTTCAGCCGGAGAGCCACTTCCCAAAAGTTTCCCCTTATCGAGCAACACGATTCGGTCACTGATCCGCTGTATCGTCTGCAAATCATGGGAAATGATTAACATCGTCTTTTTCTCACGACGAAAGGCCCGCATTTTTTCCAAGCACTTTCGTTGAAATGACGAATCGCCCACTGCCAGAACTTCATCAATCAGCAAGATGTCGGGATTCACCTCAACCGCGACGGCAAATCCTAACCGAACATACATCCCGGATGAGTAATGTTTTACGGGTTGATCAATAAAATCCCGTAATCCCGCAAATTCCACAATGGCATCAAACCGCGAATCCATATGAGCGCGCGAGACCCCCATAATGGCACCATAGAGATAAATATTTTCCCGGCCCGTTAAATCAGGGTGAAATCCAGCCCCTAACTCTAACAAGGAAGAAATCTGCCCTTCCGTATAAATCGTCCCACTCGTGGGAAACAACGTTCCCGTCAACAGTGCCAGCAGCGTGCTCTTCCCCGCACCGTTAGCTCCGATAATCCCTAACGTCTCGCCTCGCTTGACCGTAAAGCTCACATTGTCTAGCGCCTTGAAAGTCCGTTTTTTATGACGCCCGGTTATTCGCTCCAATATGCGCGCCTTAAGGCTACCGGTCCTACCACTCAGATGAAAGGACTTGGTAACCCCATCAACAGCAATTACAACTTCTGAATTCTGATTCCCCATTACAACACATCTCCAAATGCGCGCTGCGATTTTTGAAATACTGCATATCCCACAGCAAAGACGACAAGCGAAACACCGGCAGAAATCAAAAGCCACCATGCTGGAATAACCAAAATATCGGGCATTTTCCCGCCCATCAGCAAGAGACGGTAGATATACAAAATACCCGTCATGGGATTCAAAAATGGCAACCACTCCAAGTGTTCGGGCAGAAACGCCAGTTGCAACTCAATCGGATAAAACACGGGCGAAAGGAAGAACCACGCTAGTGACCCAACCCCCAGTATGTGCTCCGTATCGCGCATGTAAACATTTGCCGCCGACAAAATACCCGCTAACCCGAGGCATAATAACATCTGCCATATGACCACGACGGGTACCATCCCAAGCCCTGGCAATGGCATCCGCATGATTAACAAGAATAAGATCAGAACCAACAACGTTAACAAGAAATTGATGAGATTCGCCAAGACCATGGAAAGCGGTAATATCAGTCGGGGAAAAGCTGTCTTTTTAACCAAGTTTGCATTACCGAGCACCACATGCAGCGAGTCATTCAAACACATATTCATGAATTGCCAGATAATGATCCCTGTCACAAGAAATATGAGGTAATGCGGTCGTCCTTCATTAAATCGCAAGATCGCAGCAAAAACGCCGTAAATCACAATCAGCAGCGCCGGACTTAATAATGACCAGAAAAACCCTAGCATCGACCCCTTATACCGGATCTTCAAATT
>PWYP01000024.1 GCA_003567805.1 PVC group bacterium | reverse complement strand
CCTCCAGGACGGTCCAGGAACACATTAATGTTCTGAAGCGGTGCGGCATTACGCAAACCATGCTGCAATTCAACAACATCGTTTTTTAATCCCGAAAAAGACATTTGAATGCTAGTTATACCATCATGACTTGATGAACTTTCCAAACGCCTGCGGCTTATGCGGCCCTTCAAGTAATCACAAATTTTGTTGTATCCATCCTCGGCCTGCTCATCAGCAAGAGTTATAACCAATACACCGTCGCGGCGAAGAAAATGCCATGTTCGTGAGCCTCTTATCAAAATAAGACAAACTACGGCAATGATATACAGTACGACAATAAAACGAAAGTTGAGGGTGGCGGCAGCAATGGAAGAAGCTATCACCAACATGATAAAACCGATTTCTTCAGGCTCTTTTATCGGGGTTCTAAACCGTATAATGGACAACGACCCCATCAAACCCAACGAAAGAGGAATGGAAACCTGCACCGTGACAAAAATCGATGTCATCGCCATGGCCAGCAACGGAAAAGCACGATGCACTTGGCTACCGGTGGCGCGGCTCTCATAAAAAAAGCGGTACAAACCAGCTGCAACCAACGCGGCAACCATGGAGGAGATGATCGCCAGCATAAAAAGCCCCGGGTCCATCCGAGTTTGCATACCTTGCACATCTTCCAAGGCTCTCAAAACGTTAATACCTTTCATCGCGATCCTTCCTCATGTTTTTGGTAATTGCTAAATGCTCATCCGTATAACAGTAGGTGAACACAAGTTCAATATTTGATTTATACACTCTCCATACTTGGAAAAACTTCTCAAACGAAACCCAGCTTTGTACAAAGCATCAGCCCAAGGCACCATCGGCAGATTATGTCCTTTTATTTCGCACACAACAACATTAAGCAGCATCGCGGTTGTCGAACTGAAAAAGTCGGGGTTGATTCGGTTGACTCTGATATTTGTATCGATACAAACAGTCAAACCGGACTGACGACAGCAAAATCGCAGACGGTCATATGTAATACACAAAGCGGGATATAGATTCAGCGGAAGATTGTCGTCCAACATACAAGCATGTTTGTACAAAAAATCCCGCAAAGCGCTATCGCGCAAATCAACGCATGAAAGCCACTCAGGATCAGCAGAGACCACTTTTCGCAATTTATCACGCGCACTTCCATACCGATATTTGATTTCGATAAATGCGTTTTGCTCATTACTGCAAACATTCTCCACGTCATACCATCTCAGACGGTACTTACGTTTATATGTATCTCCATTAATTTTTTCATCAAAAGCTGATAGGTTGTGCGTGTCAAAATAGATGCTGTTTACCGTTCCTTTATAGTAAACAGGATCTGGTGCACAGTAGTGGGAAATAAGGGCACGTGCTCGATTATAATCGAGTATATGTGCCGTGAATTTACGTTCATTTACAAGTATTGGGGCTGTATCATGCATAGTACTTCGCAAATTTTTCTGCATAACAAAACAGAAAAACGACACGATTGCACGCATAAACGATACAACACCGCGATCGAGAATATTCACTTTCGCGGGAAATTCACTTGCTCCCGACTTCTATTACTGCTAACTATCGCCGCCTTGATATGGACTGGCGCAAACCGCGACCTGATACGGTCATTCGGTATGTATGTATAATGATGCTATACGCAAACAAGAAGAACTGATGGCACAAAAAAGCAAAACGCTAAAAGCGATAAGCGCGCAGGACAAACCGCTTATGCTTGAGCAACTCAACCGCAAAAATGTCTCTGGTCTAGCCCGATACAATGCATTTTTTATCGGCGCACCTGGCTGGGCCCCTCTTCTCAAGTTTGAATGCATCATGGGACTGGCCCGGCGAAGGCAAGGCGCCTTGGGATATGTGCTCCGTAAAATGCTTTATCCGAAACTGATGGGCAACACGGGCAGCAACATTAACTGGGGCTTGGATTTATCGCTGCGGCATGGCCGCAAAATCACCTTGGGATCTGGCTGCGCTATCGATGACGGGGTCTTGTTATGTGCAAGAGGGGCAGAGGAAAATGGTCTGTCTATCGGAAATGAAATCCTGATAGGGCGAAACAGCATATTGCAAGTAAAACTCGGCGAATTACGCGTTGGTAACTATGGTGTAATCGGCACATCATCCGTTATCGTTGCATGCGGAAAAATCTCTATTGGTGATTTTTTTATGTGCGGCCCGCAATGCTACATTGGGGGATCGCGACACGGCGTAAATCTCAACGACATCCCCATGATCAAACAAGACACCTATACGCAAGGTCCGGTACATATCGGAAACGATGTGTGGTTAGGGGCGAAAGTGACTGTGCTGGACGGCGTAAGCATTGGTGATGGCGCAGTTATCGGTGCTGGCGCAGTTGTGACAAAGGATATCCCTGCCTTCAGCATTGCAGTTGGTGTTCCCGCAACAGTGATTGGCAAAAGAGTATACGAGCGGGAAAAAGATATAGCCGACATAACTTGAAAACATACGGACAATTTACACAACATAGTCTTGATGAGTATACAAAACACCGCCAACCCTACAGCAGACCAGACGCGATTACGCCCCCCGAATGGGCAAAAAAAGCACATTGTTCTACTACGCAAAGCAATCATGCTGGCTGTCGGGCTGGCTCTCCTAAGCTACGTGTTACGCAACACAGATTGGCAACAGGTATCCACTCTTGCCAGGCAAGCCAATATCGGCTGGATGATTGCATCGTTAGCGGCGGTCCCTGTGATGGTTGCCTTATGCGTATGGAAGTGGCAAGGGATACTTGCGATTTCTGGCGAACAGGTCAGTTTTGCAAAGCTTGCTAGTATATACGTTACGGGACAATTTTACAATCACCTCCTACCCTCTTCTTCCGGTGGCGATATTGTGCGAATGGTATTGACGAGACGCGAAACGAATAACCATGCCATTGCGATCAGCTCCATTATTATGGAACGCTTAACCGGTTTGGTTGTTCTCATGATCATGGCGTTAACCGCTATTTTTTTTACACCCGAACTCCGCGATGACCGCATACTGTTTTTGGCTGTTTTATCAGGTAACGGCATGGCGCTAGCCATTCTAATTCTTGCATTTTCCAACAAGGTGTCTGAAATTTTCTTGCAGGTGTTTAAAAACATAACGTGGGCTGCTGTAGTGATTCGAAAGATCAATAGCATTCAAAACGCTCTGTGGGTGTTCAGAAATCACAAACAACAACTTGTCATAGCCCTGCTTCAATCTGCAGGTTTTTATATTGTAGCTGTCTTCAGTGTTCTATTTGCTACACGCGCTTTCGGCGTTACCCCAACACTCAACAGTCAATTCATGATTGTTCCCATTGTATTAACGGTCACTCTCTTACCTATCACGATTGGCGGATTAGGATTATGGGAATGGTCATTTACTGCGGCTTTTACGGCTTTTAGCATGCCGCCAGAACTCGGCTTGTCAGTAAGTCTTCTACTCCGCGTTCGCGATGTATTTTGGTCTGTTGCTGGCTATGCAATTGTTCTCATACGTTTCGTGTCGCAAGATAGCCATGTAAAACCAAAGGAAGTCCTGCAAGTCTTAAAAAACGGCTCTCGTGAATCCATGTAATCACTTACCGCTCGAACGCCTTTCTAGCTCTGCATCGAGATAATCAATTCGTCGCCGCACAAAGTCATGCAAACCATCAACATGCTGATTGTGCGTTAATCCTCGATCGTTTCGCCAAAGAGCATATGTCCAATCCGCATAGCCGGAAATATGCGCCCCCAATTCATCAATACGCGCATGCAGTGCATCAAGGTGTAAGGGGCCTTGACGTAACTCTTTCCAACGAGCATGCAGCATATCGTAATACCCAGGATATTCGTCCTGCAACCGACGCATAAAATTGCAAGCGTACCACTCATGTCTTCTAACAAATGCCTTGTCATAATCCCAAGGCACAAAAAAGAAACGACCCTGCGGCCCAGGCTCCCTTGCCAATAATTCCATGACAGAAAAACGATGCGGCCATCCATTTCGGTTTTCAACAAAATTCCAGAATAAATGAAAATCAACGATGTTCTGCATATCAAATCGCGCATCCACTTCACGGATAAAAGCGGATGAGTCCTCATATCGGAAAACATCTTCTAGAAATAGATATTCAGAAATGAATACCCCTGTTCGGCGGGGTGGATACATCTGCCGCATATTGTTGTGCGGATGACCAACGGTATGGACCCTGACATTTTCATGCGATAATAACAGTGCATTATACTCCTGCGCAGGATCGAACCGGTCCCAGCCAATCAGCCGTCGATCAACTCGTGTACACATCTCATATAACCCGAGAAATCGCCCGTTCACAAAGAGTTCTGCCAACTGTATATCGGGTGCATAACGAGGAACATCCTCGGACCCAAACGACTTGAATATATCATAAGACAATTTATTGCGCATGAAGGAAGAATCCGAGGGTGAACTGATCAAATGAACGTGCCTTGTTGAAGTTTCATTCAGCAAATAATGGGGCTCATCCATTCGAATGGAATATGCCTTACGCTGTTCCCAATAGCTCGTATTGCCTCGATGGCTAACGCCTCCGCGGTTCACCTGCGTAGCATAGAACCGTTGGACTGTGCTATCAGATGAATTTTCGTAATAATCTATGATGGCACACTGGCGACTCACCTTTTTCAAGTAATTGTCTACATACAGCATAATTGCTGGCATCGAATTTTTTTCAGGAATAACTCTGAACACAAGATTCTTTTGCAGCGTCTCACGATCGCAACCGATCACGGCAACCATCTCAACCTCGACGGGAACGCCATCTTTTGGACGGCGCACCTTACCCTGACTCCCAATCACGCTCTCATCCGAACTTTCCCATGTAATGTCAATATCCCGATCGTGAAAAACACTGAGGTCCAAATCCGAAATAACATAGAAAGGCGATGGGTTAGATCCCAAAAGCAGATATTCACGCAGGGCATCTTTATATATGCGAGACCGTGATAGCTCGCTAGAGGCTAACGGCCAGATTTGATGTAGCTTTTCACGGTATTGACGTAGTCTGTATTTGACTTCACGGCTACTGATTCCGCTGTGTAGATCGTTATATAACAATCCGGCTTTATCGTCCAAAAGACGTTCGTATAATGACAATAATTCTTTAGCATCAAGTGGAATTTCATCCTGCAACGCTAAGCGGTTCAAGCCATATACGCGATTCACCTGATCACGGAATACAGACCTCCAGTCATGCGGGTGGGTTGGTCCGAGATGCAGGTTTTCGGAAAACCCAGCAACAATCCCTTTTGTTGAATAGTCTTCATAGTAATACACTCCAACAAAAGTGCCATTGATCCGCAAAATGCAGAATCCGTTTTGTATGTGTGGTATCCCCAAACGCCTTGCTACAGCTGCTTCCAGAAGCGGGTGGAGAAAACCCACTTCATCTGGCGGAAGCAAGCGTATATTTTGCAACCCCATAAACGGGTTTTCACTATCGGTATGAAGGACATACCCAGGGCGCTTACCCGTTACGTAAGAATCATTACCACCTTCCAATAGCAGCAAGCCATCTCCCACCATATTTTCAAAAGCATATGCAATTTTCTGCGGGTCTGCGGCCGCAGCAACGCGTCGGCCAGACATGAGACTTGACTGGTGATGGGCATTCATGCTCCGCAAGGTAGCATTACGCACAAAAAGATTTAGCTCGGGAAGGTCTGCATCCAAGACTCGGCCTTCATGCAAAAAAACGGAAAAATAATCAAGAACACTGAGAGAAGCTTTCATGATATTTTCCATCATGTCATAAAAGCGCCAAGCAGCGTAGTGTTGCCGACTCAGGTCTCGCGGCGTAACACGATTTCTTGCGCACAGTGAAGCAACCTCGTTAGCATGAAGCGCCCTTCTCCACGCTGTCGCAGAGAAAAGAACGCCATGAAGTGGGTCTCTGACGGCACGCCAATTTCGGCTTCCAATCGCGATGGGATGCTGAATTCCGCGCGTAAAATGAAAAGCAGATGAAGACATCAGCTTGCCATTCTGATAAAGCGAGATGCTGCTGCTATCAGCATCCGCAACCGCAGTTACCATCACAAGTTCATCATAGTGCGCAAAATCATAATATGTAATCTGCACGCCACTCTCACCCGGCACAAAAAAAGTCATTTTACCATTATCCAGTTTGATGCCAATTTGTGCGCCCTGTGCCCTTGCAAACATGATCTCCTGATGATCTGAAGACGAGTCAAGCTTTACCAAAACGGAGAGAGAGAATGATTCGCCCAGATCAAGCCAATTGCGATCCGTCAACAGGAAAGTCCGCTGATGACCATCAAAAGATCCCCCCCAAAGACCATCAAATGATTTTACTTCCACGCCGGAGCGAATCACCGACTCCTGGCCGATCCACTCGAACGGCCCCCCTTTGCGAAATGACAGATGAAAGGCAATGTCCTGTTGCGCCAGCGCACGACTACCTATGCGGCTTGCACTACGCGCAACCTCCTTTGGCAAACGACTAAAAACAATACTCTCGCGAGTATCGATATAAAACAACAGCACGCCAATTACGATAATAGCTGCCAAAGGTTTATAAATGCGCCTATTTTTCATGATCAATCACGGACTACTCAACAGCGAAGTGCTCTTCAAGCCATTCGTAACGGCGCTTCATATTTGCACGTAACGCATTAACAAGTTCTTTATATTCACGACCACCATTAAACCTCCATAAATCAAACTCCCATTCCATGTAACCTGATAAGTAGGCCTCCATTTGGTCGATTTTTTCCAGCATACGAGACAAGGATGCTGGACCGTCACGCACCTCTTTCCATCGCTGCCGTAGCAATTCCTGAAACGCGTCTACTTGGCTCAGATTACGCAATAGATGGTGTCTGTAATACCGTGTACTCCCGATCATGTTTTTCTTCATATCCCAAGCAACGAAATAATACGCCTGATCCTCTCCAGGATCTTTTGCAAGAAAGTAATTGGCATTTACATTATCCCTACCATCCAGAATGTTTACCAATAATTGATAATCAACAGCACTGTCGATATCGATGTACTCTGCAAAAGCCGCTATACCCTCTGCAGGATCGATCTGCCGCATCCTTTCCCGCATGTGCATATACTCGTCAGCATAGCAGCCCCACTTCGGCTGGGGATATTTTTGATGTGTACGCTTAAACAACTGACCATGTTCTTCCATCGAAGGATCGAACGAGGGAAACCCAAGTTTTCTTCGTTGAATTCTCGTTTTACATTCATAGATTCCCATGTATTGACCATTCACAAAAACTTCTGTCCAAAGTACAGTGGGCGCAAACCGCGGCATGCCCGGACGGGAAAATGATCGGAACAAATCATAAGAAAGCGTGTGGCGCATCCGGGTATTGTCGGCATAACCGGTTGTGAAATACATATGCCGTGTAGTTGTATCGTCAAGAATCTGATGAGGATCATCCAGACGCAAGCCGAAAGGCTTCTTGTTCAACCAGTATGAAGTATTACCGCGATGCGCGATTCCTCCCCGCCCACCAACTGTCGCGTAATACCGCAAAGGCGCCGTCCCACAGGTTCCTTCCTTATAGTAATGCAGCACCGCTTCAGCTCTGCGCGTTTTAACCAACTGTTCGTTGGCGTACAGCATCATCACCGGGAAACCCAACTCACGGGGCATAACCCGAAAAGATAACGTCTTACTCCCCATTCCATCTCCGTGGGAGAACCTGGCAATCAAGCTTACTTCAACAGGAAGTCGCCCCGTTGGTCTGGTCACTTCTCCATTCTGGCTAATCACGTCAGGACGATCGCTCGACCATTCAATATGTCCCCCTATAAGATGAAAGGCTTCTAAATCCAGATTATCCGTCACAAAAAACGGTGACGGATTAGACCCGAGAAACATGTATTCGTTCAATAAATCGTAGTAACGATCCACGCCCGAAGCATCATCGGCAGGGAACGTAAAATAATCATGAAGCTTTGCGCGCGTACGCCGGATCCGATGGCGAATTGCACGGCGACTTAAAGGTCCCAGATAATCATTGATGAGAAACCGGCTATACTTTTCTGCCAACTCGTCATAGATCGCAGTCAATGCATCAAAGTTAAAGGGCGACGTATTACCCAGCGGAGATACCTGCAACAAAGGATTTTCAGCCTGATGGAATAAAGAGCGCCAGTCGTGGGCGTTCGTTGGGCCGAAAAACACCCTTGTTGCCTGGCCCGCTACAACTCCCTTTTTATCATAATTACGATAAGAATACACGCCGGCAAATTCACCATTGATCAGGAGACGACAGAGACCGACAGAGCGGTGCGGCACGCCTGTACGATGCGCCACTTCCGCTTTTAATCGTGTGACAATCCAATCTTCGCTTTCTGGAGGTGAAAGAAAAATAGCTTGCTGATGAGAAGAATCGTCAAAACGTAAAAGAAAAGAAGGGCGTTCGCTATTCTGGTCATACCAATAACCGACCGAGTGAAGGCAAATTTCACCAGATGAATGCGCATTATCAAACCAAACATCAACGGTGCGTTGTTCGGATGCTGACGGCAGCCTTATTCCAGTTAAACGATTTTCGATGTGACTGGCTTGCAAATACCGCAAATCACTTCTCGTAAGAAAGAGGTCAATCGTGGGAAGATCATCGCTATCAAGAACCCCCTGATGCAGAAAGACATTAAAATGATCAGACGTTTTAAGAAGCGCTCTCAGGCCATTACGAAAACGTGTATAAAACCGATTTTGCCATACATACCGCCCCCCATAAATATCAATAAACCTGCGACGATCAGTATGCAACTCTTTGATTTCGGCAAGCTCCAGAGCCTTATCCCACATGGCGGCTTCACAAATAACACCGGAAAAAGGTTGCGTGGACTTATCCCATCTCGTCATAGAAAAAACGACATTGTGCGGAATGCCCGATAATTCCGATATCGAGCTAGAAGCCTTTTTTATTCCATTTTCATAAAGGGCGGCATATCCGCTCTTAGCATCTGCCACTGCCACAATATCAATGTATTCACCATATTTTTGGAATGGGTAACGCACCCTATTCTGTTCACCAGGAATGTATAGCGTCAGGTACCCATCTTCCAGCGCAAGACCAAATCCACCCTGCCGAAAAGCAAAACAGATATGTTGATTGGGCGATGCATCTTTTATCATTAGGCGCAGGGACAGAGAAAATTGTTCCCCTATATCGCCCAAATCATGCTGCGAGGCCATAAATGTCCGCTGATGGCCGTCGAAGTGTCGGCCCCATCCAAAGGGAGTATTCGTTACTGTCACGCCATTTTGTAACAGCGGTGTATTCGAGACAAAATCAAAGGGGGTACCATGTTCAAAAGAAACAAGAAACCTGATGGCATGTTTTCTTCGTAAATAATTACCTAGGTGCTCAGCAGAGCGACGTACTCGCCTATCCAATCGCTCAAAAATAATGCTGTCAGAATGCAGTATAGATAAAAAAGCAACCACCCCTAATAAAAGAAGCAAAGCTCTTGCTACCCGCATTCGGAAAAAACGTTTTTTCATAGATAGAACAACGTATATCAATCGATGATGTGCAAACAACGATATTTTTTACTTTACTTTGCAAGAAATGAAAATAGATTGCGGCAAATGAAATTGCCACCAATAATGATTCTAGCATTGGGTTTATTATCCATTCTCTTCTTTGCAGGCTGCGAACTTCCAAGTAGCAGCGGCAAATCTAGACACGATTTTGGGGAAAACGATCCCAATGTGGTGTTATGCATGGGAGACAGCATAACCCATGGCTACACGCTTCCAAGGGACCAGAATTACCCCTCTCAATTGGCAGTCTTTCTCGGCCGCAGAGTCATTAATACCGGATTGATCGGAGCAACCAGTAGAGATGGTCTGCGTCGCATTCGGGGTCTGCTAGAAGAAAACAAGCCTGGATACGTACTCATTATGTATGGAACAAACGACGTCAGAACAGGTTCCACCGGTGCAACAATCGACAATCTTCGCCAAATGATCCGGATCGCAAAAGAACAAAACGTCATTCCGATCATCGCTACACTCCCGCCGACATCGGGTAGATATGCATTTATGCTTGAGGATCTCGTTGCAATGAATTCACGAATTCGATCTCTGGCCAGCTCAGAAGGCGTGCGCGTTGCAGACGTTGCACGCGCTTTTGACTCCAATGTAAGTTTATTGCAAGATGGGATACACCCGAACCGTGATGGCATGCAAAAGATTGCTCTGGCCTTCTTCGATCGGATCGACTAGCGAAAAACACTACTCGATTCGTGACACCTCGACGGACTGAATCACAACTTCAGCCGCACGATTATAGTCAAAATCAAATGTCATCGACATATTGTTATTTTGCATAAAGGGAACAACAATTTGGTTTGAGCCACCAGAAACCAACGTGCGAAGTGGATTGGCCGTATCGCCAGGATAGCGAAATCCGATAGAACCAACCGCTCCATCGTATCCATCCACGTCATACTTGATCTGTAGCAAATATTCACCGATCGGCAGGGGAAGACGTGGCCCGTAAAAGATCTTGTCTGCGGCAACGCTTTCAGGAGAAAGAATTACGGCATCGCGATCCAAATCTGTATACCCTGCACGAAAGAAAACAGGCGCAGGAATGAGAAAACTCTCCCCGGGCTGCAAATCGAGCGGCATGCGCCCCTTGCCGAGAAAAACATAGTCAAAATCGATGCTGCCGCCTAACAATTCCACATCAGACTGCATGCGGCCAAATCCATCAAATGCAGGATAAGGAACATGCAGCCAGCTCCATGTTTCTTCATCAACGATAAGATCCTGATGCGACAGGACATCGCCAGATAAGGAAAAGTGAACACGCAATACCCCATCCCCCCTCAGGCGCATCATCAAACGCAAATCATCTCGAGAGAAAGTATGCACCACGGGAAGCATGATTCGGCCACCAACGGCATGCATTTCCACGTATTCCCCAACAAAAACATCCTCCTCGCCCCTCACGGTAACCGTATTTTCTGCCTGACAGCGCGAAGCATCCCAAATGCGCGTAGGGCTGGCCACATCCCATGCCACATCCATGATGTTTTCTGAATCTGCATCAAGCATGATTTCAAATGCCCACACAGATCGATCCCGCTCCAACAAAAGAAAACGTGGGTCCCGCAAAAAACGTGATAGCGTTTGGGCAACACCGAAAGGACTCACTTTTTCAGGAAATGCATCTTCATGTAAAAGTAAATGGTTAATGCCCCTCGAAAGCAGAAACTCGAGTTGCTCATCCGATGCATACCCTTGATTAAGACTTTCCAGGCGGAAAAATATATTTTCTCGATAATCCTCAGAAACGTGCGGGCGATACCCATTCAACATCTTAATTCTATACATTTTAGCATAATACTCATACAGCGAGGACCAGTGCGTGTCACCAGGCCACAATACAACAGCTACAGCACGCGCATCTACCCCCTGTCGTTCTGCATTCGCAACAACAGCAGCATACGCCTTCTGCTCTCTGTCCAATAAACTTATCGTCGGAGAAATGCGGTATGACACCTCTAGTAAAAATAACATGGAAAATACTGCCGGCATCAAAAGATAATATGCATGCATGCGACGCAACGGTCGCCCTGCAAATGGCAAAACAACCAACACCGAAAGAAGGGCAGGCAAAATTGCAAAGATTTTGGCTGGCTGACGAATCATGCCATAGGGTGGTATAACCCGGCACAACCGATCCCACCAGACGACAGCAGCATAGACGGGCATACGCGGTCCCAGAGACAGCAACATAATGATCAGTCCGCCAGCTAGCAAACCGGCATAAAGGAACAAATGCAGCCATTTTTTCTCATAATCATTGTTTTTGATACGCCAAATCAGCAACAGAATCGAACCCAACACAAGAAAGACAATCGCCCACGTGACATAAATCAAATCATGCGGATTTCCCGGATCGACGTTGAACAAACCACTTGGATGCGGTGAATATAGCAAGATTTCATGTATGGTTCGCCCCGTTGACATAACCGACGATTGTAATGCACGGTTCAGCATTGTCGCTTGCAACAAAACGATCAAAGCAACCGCAAAACAAGGCGACAGACCTATCAGAATGTGCTTCAGCCGTGCGATGGAAAAGTCCCACCCATCATACAGGAATGAAAACAGACACCAAAACGGTGCCAATAAAATCATAAAAAACCACGTATGCGGATCAACCCAACCGGCTGCCAAAAACATGAGACCAGCAAGCAGTCCGCCCCACATCTTCTTTTTTCGTATGGCAATATCCAAGCCGAACAGCATAAACGGCACATACGCCATTGCAAATCCTGTTGGACTGCCATGCAAAAGCGTAATGAGACGGTAAGGAAAAAATGCACCAATCGTTACGGACGCGACAATAACAGGAAAAGAATCTGTAAAACGACGGGCTAGCAACCACGTGCCCCAAGCCCCAAGCCAAACAGAAAGAAACATGGAAAAATTCCAACCGAATGCCAACCCTCCGACCGCTGCACCAAGTGCAAAAAACACAGAAAACGGAGCATAATAAGCATTGCGCTCATAACGAGCGGAATCGTCCCCTTCGTTGAATTCATAAAGATTATGAAACCATGGTGTACCACCTGAAATAAAATCGGCCATGAGCTGGAAGTGATACATTAACTGCAGATGATCTCCAGCAATCATCAGGCGGGGTCCACCTGCCTCCGGACGCTGTGACGACGGAATTCCAGTGCCAACATAAGCTACCAATGGCCACGTGATAATGATCCCACCCACGAAACTAAGCAGCAAAGTCCAAAAAACAGCGGATTTGTGCCATTTTTTCATTGTCGTTCGCCAATCAAACATATTTTCGCTCCTGTTGAGGTGTTCTTTCTGGCACATCACAAAGCGCCCTCTCATAAATCTCTCCGAGAGCAATGCGAAAATACCGATAATTATACTGGCCTGCCAGTAATCCTTTTCCGGCTCGCCCCAGACGAGCCCGTAAGTCGCTATCGTTTAACAAACCCTGTATGCCCGCAGCAAAGGCATCTGGTTCCGCTGCAGAAAACACAGCCGTTGTCTCATCCAGTATCTGACGATTCGCAGCATTTTCGGTCGCAACAATGGGACGCCCTGCTTTCAGGTAATCAAGCAGCTTTAATGGCGTATTGGCCCCAGCAATTCGCGGGGATAACAATATATCTGATCCGGCCAACACAGCAGGAAGCTCATCTGGTGGAATCTTACCCGCGAACGTCACCCGTTCAGCTACCCCCACTAATGACATCTGCCGCTTCCTTTCAGCAATTTCTTCCGAGCTTCCCCCCACGATAACGAAGCGAACCCGCTGATCTGACCGACAAACCAAGGGAATGCTTTCAAACAGCAAATCAATACCCTGATAGACGGCAAAAGAGCCCACATACGTCACCAAAAGTTCATGCGATGCTTGTAAAAAAACACCTCGAGCAGCAGCAGCAGCCTCTGCAGTAGTCTCAGCAAGTGATGAGGGGATATCCGGAATTGCACGCACGGTTTTATGCGGATCGACCTGTGAGGCATAGGCAGCCAAATCCGGACCCGTTCCGATCACAGCACCCGCCCGTCGTATGATCCAGCGTTCTACAGCCGCATAGCATGAAAGGATCTGATTTCGTACAAAACCGCGTTTATGAGAAGTAGGATCGGAATGTTTTTCAAATATAAATGGAATACCCCGTCTCCGAACCAGCAAAGCACAGACGGCCCCCGTATCTTCTACACCATGTAAAGCATCATATCGATTGCATTTCATCATCTTGCGTGCACGAAAATATAGCAACACATCAAATATCAGCTTAGGTAAGGAAGGGCCAATAGGTAAGTCGTCGACACCGGGCATGGCACGAACTCGATGTATGGTTACCCCTGGTACGGAAAAATCATTTCCAAAGGGTGGAACCAGTAAATCGACCGT
>PWYP01000080.1 GCA_003567805.1 PVC group bacterium | reverse complement strand
TGCGCAAAAGCAGGAAATCGAAACGCTCGTCGACCGCATCCTCGCCGCCAAGCAATCCGATCCCGCCACCGACGTCCAGCCCCTCGAAACGCAGATCGATCACCTCGTCTACCAGCTCTACCACCTCACCCCCGAAGAAATCGCCATCGTGGTGGGTGCGAGTTGCCAGAAATAAGCTAGCCATCATTTCCTTGACTAGCAACCAAAGCTTTTCTACTTTTGGTCGCATCAAGGCGCATTTGAAGTTTCACAGAAGGTTGTTCGATGTTACGAGTGACCTCTTCAAAAAGCCCTCAACCTAGGAAACAACCTATGGAAAAAGAAAGCAAAGACAAAGTGTCCGTCACAGATCTAAAGGCTTTCATGGCTCGAATTGACTGGAAAGACTTTGAGCGTAGAGTTGTAAAAGAAAACACAAAGAACGCTGAAGCGTATGAGCAAGCCAGGGCCAAATCATTAGAAAGTGCTGGCCAATATGTTTTGGTCTGATTCCTGTCCAATAAGCCAAGATCTCTTGAAACCCGCAGTCACGAAGCTGCGGGTTTCCTATATCCAGGTTTGTTGATGAAAGATAAGTTCATTATTACTTCGTTCGCCTCTGCTGATTTTCGGGAGAAATTCGAGGAGGTTGCCAAACCTTATAATGGGAACTCAAGACCTCTCGAAAACATTCTGGATATGCTCAAACGGCCCCCGCTGAGCTGCAAGACAGCGGTTTTTGAGCATGATTATGTTGATAAAGATTATCTTGACGAGTTTTCCGCTTTTTATTGCAAGGCATTCAAGGTTTATCCGCCCCGCTGTGTCCGCATCCTGTTTTTTGGCGAAGATCTCACTGGCAAAGAGCCTTTGCAATTGCATGCTTACAGCGAAAGCTTCCTTGGGTACGTGGTTTTGCGTCCGACTGATCTACAACGGGTGGGACGCACTCTATTGCGACCACCAATCCAAGATAAAAACAATGAGTTCATTCATTGTCTAGCGGAATTTGAAACGCATGTTTACGGCGACTGTTTCGAGGTAAGTGCCATGCCATTTGTCCAGCAGGACACCCAAGTGGGGGCATGTGCACAGGCTTCACTTTGGATGTTGGCTCGATATATGAGCAGACGCTTTGGATACCGACAATATCTTCCGAGCGAAATAAATGTTTTGGCTAAATCCAACCTTGCAATGGGCCGACACTTTCCCGCCAGTTCGGGGCTAACGCCATATCAAGTTTTAGACGCCCTTCAGGGGATGGACTTTCCGGCAGTAATTTACGATCGGTCAAATATTGATGCGTGTTCGCTTCATATTAATGCAGCTTATCCGATCAAAGCGGACGGACACAACGCTCATGACCGTTATCTGAAGGAACTCGATAACCAGCGTACGGCCAAACTTGCGGACATAACCTACAGATACATCGAAAGTGCATTGCCGGTAATTATTGGAACATCCGACCACGCCTTAGTCGTCATAGGACACACGTATAAACATACCGTGGATGATGCCAAAGCAGCAATACAGCGAATTCCAGATTTCTTTGTAAATAATGACAATACTGGCCCTTACATTCGGATCCCAATATTTCCAACCTCTGCATCATCAAAAAAACTTACTTTCGGGAATGTTCAATCCATTATGGCTGTACTACCCCGCGAAGTTACTCTTCGAGGGGAGGAGGCCGAATCGATGGCAATCAGCTTCATTCAAGAGATGTTAAGTTCAATTCCCTCAGAGGATAGCAGGGGGTCTATTCGGGATATACTTTGTGTATACAGACCTGAGTTCAAGCCATGGCTTGCACAGATGGAATCCAGAACATTCCTGCGTAAGTCGGTGGATTACCAAAAAGAGTTAAAGCAGGAGATAAATCGGGGATCTCTTGTCCCTGCTGTCGGGAAAAAGCTTCGCATGCTTGACTACCCTAAATATGTATGGATTACAGAAATCAGCAGTCCAGCGTTGCTTAATTATGAAGACAAGAGTAAGCGCAAATGCCTTGGACGGGTAGTGGTAGACTCCACGGCTCCGGCAAAAACAAAAGGGGTTCTTTCAGCCCACTTTGCAGATCTCTTGCATATTGAAAATCGAGATACAGGAAAACTCAGCTTGGATATTTTTGAAAAGTCTACACCGTTCCATCATATTCTTTTGTAAAGGCGCTGGGGGTCAAAGGCGCAGGGGGGGCACGTCTCGTTAATCGCGAATTGGGGAAACGGCTGGGCTGTGAAGACAGATATGTGCGCAAGTTATTGATAAGCAAAAGCAAGAGATCGAAATGCACGTCGACCGCATCCTCGCCGCCAAGCAATCCGATCCCGCCACCGACGTCCAGCCCCTCGAAACGCAAATCGACTACCTTGTCTACCAGTCATACAACCTCACCCCCGAAGAAATCAGCATCGTGGAGGGTGTGGGGTAGGATGGCAGGTTCCGTGGAAAAGAGTATGCTCACTCATGCCATATCGAGCGGACTGCCGACATCCTTGATCGTCCGGCTGGGCACGGTGTGCGTGTAAATCATTGTGGTTCGCACGTCGCTGTGCCCAAGGCGCGCCTGTATGGTTCGTATATCAACATTCGCCTGCAGCAGGTGGCTGGCAAACGTGTGCCGGAACGTATGTGGGGTCACACGCTTGGGAATGCCCGCCGCATCCGCCGCCGCTTTGACCGCTTTCTGAACCTCTGAATCGAGCACATGATAACGTTTCTGTTCCCCTGTTGCTTTGACGACCGAAAGCTGCTTGGCCGGGAAAAACCATTGCCAGATGAACTCGCGTCCGGCATTCGGGAATTTCTTCTCCAGGTTCCGTGGCAGGAAAACCCCGGCCGTGCCTTGTGCCAGATCCTCGCGGCGTAACGCATCCACCCGGTCGAATTGCTTCCGAATGCGCGGCAGGAGCACTTTCGGCAACGGTACCGTCCTGTCCTTCTGTCCCTTGCCGTCATGTACCGTCAGGATCGCTTCATCGAGATTGAAACACTTGATGCGCAGATCCAGCGCCTCGGAAACCCGCAGTCCGCATCCATACAGGATGAGCACCACCAGATTGTAGGGATACGCAAGCTGCTCGACAACACGGTTGACTTCCTCACGTGAAAGCACAACCGGGATGTAGCGTCTGCGCTTCGCGCGTACAACCCCCTCGACCTTGCCGAAATCCCTGCCGAGGACATGCCGGAAGAAAAACAGCAGCGCGTTGAACGCCTGGTTCTGCGTCG
>PWYP01000019.1 GCA_003567805.1 PVC group bacterium | reverse complement strand
AGAAATATTCGCATAGTTGAGTGCTTTCGATTGTATTGCTAGTCTCTTTTGTAGCCCTGCGCATGCTTACATATTATTGACGATTATGGCTAGCTCGAATGCAGCAGGAGATCAGAAGTATGATAAATGTAATCTTGATATTGGCGCGGGGCAAGACGACAATGACCGGGCAAGAATAGGTTCTTATTTTATAATCCGAGGGAGTTTTGATGCAGCGTAGCCAATGGCGGCTTTCCACCGAATTAATTATATGGCATTCGACGGCTCTTGTTGTTGTTTGCCTCGGAATCGGCGTGATTAGTCACCGTTTCCTTTTGCGTCCGATCCGTGAGCGACTTCCTGAGGAGGCGCGTGTCTTTGCAAATGCGTTGGTGGAGCAGGTTCGTGAACCACTTTGGTATCTGGATGCAACCTCAATTGGGCGTTTACTGGACCGACAGCGGTTGTATCCGGCCTTGCTTGGTGTGCGCGTTGAAAATCAGTTTGGCGATATGCTGGCGGGATGGCAGCATGACGATCACATTTCGGCGGGTATTTCTGTCAGTAAACCCGTTTTTTATCGTGACGAGCGCATTGGTCAGGTTTATGTGACTTGGTCCTTGCAACCTTTAGTAGCCGTTCAGTCTGGTTTCTGGCCTGCACTGTTCGCCGTCACCATTGCGGGTATTGCGGTCCTATTATTACTAACATTGTGGTTGATTCGTCGTTTTTTGCGCGCCCCGCTACATACTGTTGTTCGCAGTTTACGGGAGATCGCCAACGGGCGTTTTGATGTGAAGATCCCAGATGCACGCCACCAAGAGTTGCGTTTGCTTCTCAATGAAGCCCGTCGGATGGCTTCACGTATTCGCGAGCGGACAGTCTCTTTGCATGATGAGATTGCTGAGAGACAGCGTATTGCGGCAGAGTTGATCGAGCACAAGGCGGAGTTAGAGGAATTGGTTTTGCGGCGTACGCAAGCCCTTGCCGAGGTCAACCAGGCACTTCGCAACGAGATTGAGCAAAGGAAGGCTGCACAGCGTGCCATCATTGAAGTAAGCACGCGTGAACAACAGCGTATTGGACAGGATTTACATGATACGTTGGTACAAGAGATTGTCGGGGCGCGTTACCTGTTTTCTGCCCTTGAACGCTCTTTGTCAGCCAATGCCCCTGAATATGCCGAGAGTACACAGCAGATATCTGTCATTTTAAAAGAGATTATGGAGCATGTGCGGATGCTGGCGCATGGGATGATGGTTGTGGACTTACGGGAGGGCGGGCTTGCGGAAGCTTTGCGAAATTATGCGAGTAAAACGTCGGACTTGTTTCCGCTTCGATGTGAATTCAAGCAATTAGATGTTGCGTTTCCAGAGGTTGATGCGACGGCATCCGTGCAATTATACTTTATTGCCCGTGAGGCGGTGAACAATGCGATTCGTCATGGTAAAGCCAGTAAAATTCGCATTAGTCTTGCACGACACCGAGATTGTCCTTTGATGAGTATCACTGACAATGGTCGTGGTTTTGATCGTCGGGGCATTTTCGATGGTATGGGTTTGAGAATCATGCAGAACCGGGCAGAATCGATTGGTGCCGTGTTATCGGTCTGGAGTCAAGAGGGACTTGGAACTTGCATCCGCTGCGAGCTTGCACGTCTGCGTTGACCACGCATACCAGATATGGTTATTATCGCCTACTAATCCGATGGACCTACTAACAGCATTTGAAATCGCAAGGGGTTTGCTGTTTTATGGCAGTTTGGGACAAATGCATGAGAGGTTTTTATGAAGGCTGATGAATTACGACAGATGTTTTTGGATTTCTTTCAATCCGAAGGGCATACCATAATTTCGGGAAGCTCGTTGATTCCGGAGAATGATCCGACGGTTTTGTTTACGACGGCGGGAATGCATCCACTGGTTCCGTATCTACTGGGAGAACAGCATCCAGCGGGAACACGTCTTTGCAATGTACAGAAGTGCATTCGTACTGGTGACATTGATAGTGTAGGAGATCTCTCGCATTTAACTTTCTTTGAGATGCTGGGAAATTGGTCGCTGGGGGATTACTTCAAGGAAGATGCTATTGCGTGGAGTTACAAGTTTCTGACTTCCCCTGCTTATCTCGGATTTGACCCCAACCGACTTTCGGTAACGGTTTTTGCTGGTGATGCGAATGTCCCTAAAGATGAGGAATCTATCGAAATATGGAAGAAACTGGGGATTCCAGAGAGCCGGATCCATGCCTTACCGATGAAAGACAACTGGTGGGGGCCTGCGGGGAAGACAGGGCCCTGCGGTCCGGACACAGAAATGTTTGTCGACACGGGGCGTGATCCTTGCGGGGCGAATTGCCGTCCTGGTTGCAGTTGCGGCAAGTATTTTGAGATCTGGAATGATGTGTTTATGCAGTATAATAAGTTGGAGGATGGGGCATATGCCCCATTGCAGCAACATAATGTAGACACGGGAATGGGGGTTGAGCGAACCATAGCCATGCTTCAAGGAAAGCGTTCGGTTTATGAAACCGAGTTGTTTTTCCCCGTAATCGAAGCGATTGCGGATACGGCAGGACGTAGCATGGATGAAAGTGGTGAGACCGCAATTGCATTCCGGGTGGTGGCGGATCATTTGCGAAGTGCCGTGTTTATTTTGGGCGATCCGCGGGGTGTTTCACCTGGAAATCTGGGGCAAGGTTATGTCTTGCGCCGTTTAATTCGCCGAAGCGTACGTTATGCGCGGAAGCTTGGCTTGGATAGTGGTGTTCTTTGCAAGCTAGCGGGTTCGGTGGTCGATGGATATCGCCATGTGTATTCAGAATTGGAAGATCGTCGCGACTGGATTACGTCAGAATTAGGGCAGGAAGAAGAGCGTTTTGAAAAGACGTTGAGCCGTGGCATGGCAGAGCTTGACAAGGTTTTGAGCAAATTGCGGGAGCATGGTCAAAAGCAGTTTCCAGGAAGGGTAGCCTTCCGACTCTATGATACATGTGGATTTCCGATTGAATTTACGGAGGAAATTTGTGCAGAGAGTGGTTTGACAGTAGACCGAGAGGGATTCGAAAAGGCTTTTGAGAAGCATAAGGAAGTTTCGAAGCAGAGCGCAGACAAAGCGTTCAAGGGTGGATTGGCAGATCATTCTGAAATGACAACGCGTCTGCATACAGCAACGCATTTGTTGCATAAGGCGTTACAAGAAACGTTGGGTACGCATGCTGTACAAAAAGGATCAAATATTACAGCAGAGAGGTTACGCTTCGATTTTAGTCATCCCGAGAAAGTGACGCGGGATCAGTTGGATGCGATTGAGAAAATTGTCAACGAGGCTATTCAAGCAGATTATCCCGTGCATTACGAGAGTATGACATTGGAAGATGCGCGGGATCAGGGTGCAATGGCCTTATTTGGTGGAAAGTATGGGGAAATGGTCAAGGTCTATAGCATCGGGGATTTTTCCAAGGAGGTTTGTGGTGGACCGCATGTAAATCGTACCAGCGAGTTGGGGTATTTCCGGATCAAGAAAGAGGAAGCATCGAGTGCTGGTGTAAGAAGAATTCGAGCTGTTTTGGAGTAGTTTCATGTCTGGCGCTATACAATGTCCTGCATGCGGTAAGGAATCGTTTCTGCGGCGTGAGCCAATATATGAAGGGTTCCAGAAGACGGGGGAATTGCTCTCGTGTGTGGGATGTGGACACCGCTTTGCCTCCGCGGACGAGGTGTGTTTTGTTGAAAGTAAAAGGCCAAAGATATTTACGGATGCGGATCGAAGTGAACGCGTGGAGTTGTTCACGAGTGATGACAAGGGACACAATTGCCGGCATTGCAAGCATTACGTAAAGAACCCGTTCGTCCAGCGCTGCGGGTTGCATCAGATCGAAGTTGCGGCGACAGATTGTTGTGCAGATTTCGAGGCAGGCTCCGATGGGGACGAGGATGATGCGTTGTCGAAGTTGTTTTGAGTGAGGTTGGTGGGCTGATGGTTTTGAAAGGGTTGGGGGGGGACGGCGACCACGCAGTGGAACGCCGTGGAGAGGGTAAAAAGAGGAAAATGGGAAGTGAGAGGTTGAACGTGAGACGTGAGATGGGTGGAGAGAACATCCAACATGGAATGGAATGACAACTTCGAGCGACTAAACCCGAGCGCCTGTTTTCTTAGCGGATAATTTTGAGAATATCTTTGAAGCGAGGATGTTCTGCTGTTTTCATCAGTTCGAATAAAGCAGATTCAGCGGTTGTGAGGGGTGATAGGTTTTGCGCCCGTGCTACATGCTGAATTTGCTGCAAGGCAATGTGCTGATCCAATGGGTTGCGAGAGGAGACGGCATCGGCAACAACTTGCACGCTGTAGTTTCGTTTCATGAGGCCTAGTGCTGTTTGGTACACACAAACATGTGTTTCTATTCCGGCAATGAGGATTTGATCGCGTTCTGTGGTTTTCAAGGCAGACATGAAGGATTCAGACCCGCAGCAGCCAAAGCTCATTTTGGCAATCGGTTTTCTAGGAATGAGTATATCGCGGAGTGATGCAACGGTTGTCCCCATGCGCTCGGGGTTTTGCTCATTCCAGATAATCGGTATGTCAAGCGCTTTGGCTCCAGCGACAATCTTGTAGAGGCCTTTGAGTAAAACTTCCTTGTTATGCATGACGGCGGTAAGCTTTTCCTGCACATCAATGAGTACGAGAGCTGCGCGGTCGATATCTAGAAGCATGGTTTATCCTTTGAGGTAGCCTTTAGCGGCGGTAGGGTACTGCCGCCCTCCAGGTTCTCGATGCAAGCGTTTAGGGTCAGGTGCGATAGTTGGGCGCATCTTTCATGATTTTGACGTCATGTGGATGGGCCTCACGAATACTGGCAGCAGAAACTCTGGTAAATTGCGCCGTTTGCTGTAGCGCCGCTAGATCCTTGCAGCCGCAGTAGCCAAGCGCGGCGCGCAATCCACCTGTGAATTGGGTCATGACGCTCTTAACCGTGCCCGCATACGGAATGATACCCTCTATACCTTGCGGCACTAATTCAGAAGCGTCGACATCTGCCTGACCATAGCGTTCACGGCTTCCTTTGCCTTGCTGCATGGCGGCAAGGCTACCCATACCACGATAAGCAACGTATTGTCGTCCTTGATGAATAATTTTCTCGCCGGGGCTTTCGGCGGTACCGGCCAGAATGGAGCCGAGCATGACAGAGTCGGCTCCGGCAGCGATGGCTTTGGGGACATCACCAGAGAGGCGGATGCCGCCATCTGCGATAACGGGGATAGAGCCTTGTAGTTCTCGCGATACATCATGAATGGCCGTGATTTGTGGAACGCCGACACCGCATACTACACGCGTTGTGCAGATGGAGCCGGGACCGATGCCGACTTTGACAGCATGGGCTCCGGCATCGCGCAGTGCACGTGCGGCTTCTGCTGTTGCAATATTTCCGGCAATGACATCAATGTCGGGATAATGGGATGTGATCCAACGTGTCATTGCCATAACGCCTTCTGAATGTCCATGTGCGCTGTCTACGACAATTACGTCTACGTTTTCAGCTGCGAGAGCTTCTACGCGTTCTTCGTCGGCAGGACTTACGGCAGCACCCACGCGTAAACGGTAGCGACTATCACGGTTGTAGAGTGGTTCGACATTACGAACCAGTGTGCTGACGTCACTGAAACTGTAGAGGCCCGTGAGTTGGCCGCTAGCATCCACGAGGGGCAGCTTTCCAATTTTGTGTTTCAGCATAATATCGTATGCTTGCTGCAAGTCAGCTTCTGGTGGAGCTGTAATGACATTCCGGGTCATGATTTCGGAAACCTTGGCATCCATATTTTCTGCATAGCGTACGTCGGTCGAGGTGAGAATGCCGACGAGTTTGTTTTCGGTATTCAAAATGGGAAATCCGCTGAAGGAGAAATCTTTTTCTTTTCTGCGTTGCACGATATAGGAAATGGTGTCGGAATCCCGAAAGGTGATGGGGTCACGAATCAGTCCATGCAAGTGGTGTTTTACATTGCCGACTTGGCGTGCTTGCTGTTCCGGTGTGAGGTTTTTATGAATGATGCCGATGCCCCCGAGCAGTGCCATGGCAACGGCCATTTCGGTTTCTGTTACCGTATCCATTGCTGCGCTAATATAGGGGATATTGAGTTGGATGCGGCTAGTTAAGCGCGTTTGTACCGTTGCTTCATGGGGCAAAAAGTTAGCATAGCGGGTGACGAGGGAAACATCATCGAAGGTGAGTCCATCATAGGGAAAGGTTTTCATGAAGGCATCGATATGTTTGCTCAAGGCCATGGCATTCTCCTCGGTAATAGATACATATTGTTATGTCGGTTAGGAACGTTGGTGTTCGTTGATTCGCTACCGATCAGATTGCCGTCGGAATATAGCAGGCGCGGTATCAATTGAAAATGTAAAAAAATAGGGTTGTCGTTTCGTCGGTGTTGCCGATGGTTCGTTTCATAGACAGAAACATGAGCATTTGGTGAGAACCATACCAGATGTTTTCCTCACCGTAATGTGTTTCATTTTGGAATTGGGTCCGTCTTTCTGTCAGGTTTATCGGATTTTTTGCGCACCGGTGCATCGCTTGTATTGTTTTTGTCCGCTTCTATAAGAGGAAGGGGGGCTGTTCCGGGGAATGGGGCAAAGTTCACGAAGTCCTGTGCGGCTTCCCAGCGTCGTTCCCAGCGTCGATGGTTTGATGACTCCCAGTCACGCGTTTGCGTTCGTCCCGCAGCAGCAGAGATGGTTTCTCCGATGCCTTCTCCAACACCGCGTACTGTTGCCGTTACCGTATCGACAGCCCCCGTGACGGTGCCGTAGGTCATATCCATCATGCCATCACCGACTCCACGAATGTCTCCACGGGCGGCACTCGATGCGGTATTTGCTGCTCCTCGTCCAATATTTCTGAGTCCTCTGAAAATACCGCCACCAGCGCGTGTTGCTGTGGAGGCTACGGTTCTGCCGGCGGCTGCACCAGCGTCTGCTACGCCTCCAGCCGTTGCTGCTATGAATGCCCCGGGACGCGTTATAAGATTAAAGAGAGCGGTACTTCGGTCGATATTGGGGTTTCTAGGGGTGCCACTGACCGTGAGGCGATATGTGTTCCCTGCCGTTTGCAATCGATTTTGCACGAGAAGGTGTTCTTCCGCAACTGCGGCATCGATAAGAATATCCATATTAGCGCCACCGATAGCAGTGGATATCCCGGGGGGAAGTAGGCCGCGTATGCTACGAATATCGAAGCCAATGATTCGTATGGCAGCGTTAACAGGAGGGATGTTGGTGCTCGTTACGCCAAGTGCTGCTTTGATTCCAATATAGCCATTCTCATAATCTGGCTGTAGCAATGTTGATTCAACTCTGAAGCGTCCAGACATTTTTTTGCTTGTGCGTGCTTCCTGTGGATCAAACTGCAAGTTTGTAGCTTGGATTTGCAGGTTCGTTAGCGTGAGCAAAACAGGGGGGGAAACGCTAAAGTCAGAGTAGGTGATACGTGTGTCTCCGAGGATAAATTTTGATAAGGTAAGCGTTGGATATGTTTCGCGTGGTGGTTTGGGCTTCTTGGGGCGTTTCTCTCTAACCGGTCTCGCATCCGCCAAGGCTTTTAGATTCGAAATTCCTTCTTTGTTGCGTACCACATGTATGTCTACATGATCGATTTCAACAGTAGGGATGTACAGTTGTTTTCTGAGAAGGGGCCATAGGCGAATTTGTATTCGCGGATGAGAAACTGTGAGTAAGGGGGGGGCACTCGCGAAACCGTGAGGCTGCGCAATATGGATTTGGCCCACTTCCGCATATCCACGATGTAACCGCAATCGGACGTTTTCAATGCGTGCATCCGTGCCTAGCTGGCGTGAAAGGATTGGGTTAGCTACTCTTGAAACCCAGAGGGAGGCACTGGCAATTGCAATCAGCATCACAGCAAAAAAGATGCCTACAATAACAGCGGTAACCCGCAAACACCGTTTGATTATACGCCTTGTCCTCATGATTATATTTTGTAAAAAAATAGCATTTATGTCAAAATCGCATTGGTGCTACTGGGATGTTGCATTGATATTTATAGACAAAATATTGATGCTGTCGCGGAAGGTGGGTAATGGCTCAAACCACGCCTGTAATCCGGGGGTTATATGGAGTTCGATCGGCTGGCGATCGGGGATGAGCAGTACCTCGGATTCTGGAAATGCTTGCAAAAGGCGTGGCGCATTCTCCAGTCCGGCAACAAAAAGGGCGGTAGAGAGAATATCAGCTTCCGTGGAGTTTGGTGATAACACGGTCACGCCAGCCATGCCTTTTGCTGGCCATCCTGTGGATGGATCAATAATATGCGCATAGCGCACGCCTTTCAGTTCAATATACCTTTCGTAATGACCAGAGGTGGCAACGGCAAATTCGTCTGGTAGATTGATACGCCCGATTGCAGCTTGTTTCTCAAAAGGGTGTTGGATGCCAATACGCCAAGGTCGACCTGGCTCAGCCATACCTTTAGCACGCATTTCCCCTCCAAGGTTTAACAGAAAACTGGCGTCGGGAAATGCTTTGCGTATTTTGCGAAAGGCGCGGTCGAGGGCAAATCCTTTGGCAATTCCGCCGGGGTCGATGAAAGCAGGTTCGTTAGCAAAATACGCGTGTGTTGGGTGTAATTGTAAACTAGATAGCAGAGGTCGTTGTAAAGCATCCGAAATTTGATTATTTGAAGGAACCTGGGTCGGCGTTTCGCCTCCACTGAATCCCCAGAGTTGAATGACAGGCAAAAGCGTTGGGTCGAAGAACCCATTTGCGCGTGTTGTCATTTCGATCGTTGTTGTCAAGAAAGCATGTGTGAGATCAGACATGGGGTCTAGTTCGCCATCCCGATGCAAGCGCGACAGTTCGCTATCTGGCTGATACACACTGAGCTTCGAATTGACCGCCTCAAATGTTTCCTTGGCGATTTGCAACATTTGGGGAAATTGCTCGCGATGCGCGGCTGAGGTTCGCAAAGAGGCCACCGTGCCCATGACGATCCAGATTTCTTCCCTTGGGGCCGTTATGGATCGGGGATGACGTTGAAACAAATGAAACATAAAGAGAATGACAAGTATAATAACAATAAGGCGCAGAGCATATTTCATACTGTTACTCCGATATGGGAATGACCCTGGGTTCAGGAGAAAAGGGTAAGGCTGCGAGGGCTTCAAAGCCACGATGGGCAGATATGGATGATGGAAAAGCTTCTACGAGCCGCGCGTAGATATTCCGTGCTTTGTCTAGATGGTCTCCACTGACGAGCAGTTGAATGGCACGCTCCAATGTCTGCAGGTAAATGGTTTCGATTTCCGGATGCCGCCCTCGCTGGTAAGCTTCGGCAAGAATATCCAGTGTGGATGTAATTCGACTTACATCGGGCTTCAGGCTCATGGTTTGTGATATCTCATCCATATGGATTTTTCCGTAAAAGAGCAATTGGCGATAAGACTGTAGAAAAAAGCGTTCTGCCATGATTGTTTCCGATTTGTATGGGTTATCTACGAATCCTATATATGCCCAAGCTGCAGCATGCGTTAAGGGGTGTCGCCAGTCGTGGCGCCCATATTGTTGTTCAAATGTTTGCCGTTTTCTGGCAGGAAATCCGGATTCTTTATAAAAAGATTTTCTTTTGAATTCGTCAGGAGAAATCGTCCCGTCCGGTGCAAGAAGCGGCACGTAGGTTTCATACCATTTTTGGAAAAAGGTATCAGCGAAATCATCGCTTGTGCCGCCGATTTTATGCATTAATATCCAAGCAAGTTCTGCGCAGATACGCGGATGGTACCGTGTGGCAGGGATTGCTTGATCACGAAGAATTTCGTATCCATGTCTTACCCACCTGTATCGCTCAGCCCCATCCGGTAAAAGCACAGTAATATTGTAAGCTAGGTTCCACGCATGCAGCGTCCATACGTCAGGGAATTGGGGTTGCAGGGCTGTGATCCATTCGGCGAGTTGTATGATTTCTATAAATCGTCCTTGTTCTTGCAGCATCATCGCTCTGAGCCATAGCCAATCTGCCACAACGCCCCGAAATCCCCCGAGCAATAGATTTACGGTAGGGGTGGCACGGGCTTCTACCGGGGTGTCGAAATGAGATGTGATGCTGAAACGCTCGATGCTCGTATAATGCAATATACCGGCAAGCAAGAACAATGCGAGGGCTACGTGCCATGTTTTGATACAAGGTTTCATGATACGACCTCCTCGTGCATCATTTTGTAATGGGCACACCATGCGCAGGATAGGGGAAGCAGCACCATTAATATCAGAAGTATGGCCGCATGATCACGAAACGAGATTTGCATGTTTTCTGATAAATACCGAAAGGGGAGTGTCGATCGCAGTGAGCTGGTAAGGTGGTATATTGCATCGAGAAAGTGTTCTGTCTGCGTCAAAAGCCAATTTTCATTGTGGCCGTGATGATGTCCATGGGAGTGCCGAATGTGTGGTGTGTCCCGTCCGGCAATGGCCGTGATAAGTAATGCGAAGATAACACCATGTGTTGTGAATACAGTGACAGGGAACGAGAAAAAAGAGCTGAACAGCAAGGTGATTGCCGCGACAGCAGCACATAGAACGAACATAAGCGTAGCAGCGCGCATGAGATTGAAAGCCAGAATGCCGGATTGCTGCTTGAGGGAAACAGGACTTTTATGATCAAAGAATATCTGTGGTTCATTATCTGGCGCAGCATGAAATGTTACGATCAGGTACGGTGTACCAGTAGGGATATCCAATTCTGGTAATGAGATGGTGTGGTGGCCATCAACGAGGCCGGAGACTTTGTTAACTGACAGCGGAGATGCTTCGTCCGGGACGGATAGCGTCCATGTGCCTGTAACCGGGGCTCTGCGCATGGGATCCAGACGCCACTGAAATTGCATTTGCCTTTTCGCGTGGGGCGTGTCGTGCCAATCTAGAGGAATATGCCAACTGGTGCTGGTGCCGGGGCCTACGCGATATTGTTGTTGGCGCAGTCGATTAACGATTTGCCGTAATGACGGGATATGGTGATCTGTCGTTTCGGCTTGCCGTTCCATTTTTTGCAGTATGCGATATGCTTGGTCATGAATCACGGTTTCATCGGGTTGGCAGACATTCCATACAGGTATCCTGGCGATAGGATGCCCTTGGAATCGTATCGTCATTGTGATGAAAAAAGTAGCGATTGCAATCGCGAGTGCTATGGCCATGATGATCAAAACCCCAAGCCATTTGCCTGTCCAGATTGCGACACCATGGACGGGTTTGGTTCGTAGCATGGCAAATTGCATATGCATACGTTCGGATGAGAGCGTGAATGCGCTCAGCCAAATGGATCCGATAAGCAATACGGCAAAAATCGCGATGGGTGCATACGTTAGAATCATCGTTTGTGCACCCGTAATGGTTCTGTCTGCACGCAGGGTGCTCGCAAAAAAGACGGCAGGTATGGTCGCCCAGATTGCTAACCACGCTATGGCGCGTGTTGACCAGGCGTGTTTTGTGGTGGCATATGCAAAGGAAAAAATTGCACGCGTCATGAGGTTGGCCTTGGAGCTTGTAGGAATGCCGGTAATTGTAATTCCGCCTCATCTGTAGTTGAGGCCGCTTCTTCGGGCTGTCCGGCCTTCAGAACGGATTCCATGAAAAAAGACTCCAGGTTTGTTCGGCTGGGAGCTACATCCGGTGTCGTTCCGGTAATCTTTCGTAGCGCGGTTGTAATGGCGTCGCGCTGCTCTGGATCTGCGTTGCTCGTCCAGGTTGTTGTGCCGTCTTTGGTCAGCAGATCATGTATAGGTCCTTGTGCAATGACGTTACCATGATGCAAAATCGTGATTTCATGACAAATGTCCTCAATATCTGCGAGCAAGTGAGATGCGATCAGAACGGTTTTTCCCGTGGCAGCAAGTCTCCGTAGCAATTGTTTAACGTGGTGGCATCCAATAGGGTCTAGTCCGGCGGTTGGTTCATCCAGAATGAGAAGGTCTGGATTGTTGATGAGAGCTTGTGCCAGACCTAGGCGTCGGTTCATGCCGCGCGAGAATTCGCCAACAGGTCGTCTGCCGGCGGCCGTAAGTCCGACCAGTGCCAGTAATTGCTGGGTTCTTTCGGTACGCGTTACTGCTGGTAAATCAAAAAGGGAACCATAGAAGTCGAGCGTTTCGGCGGCGCTGAGATATCGATACATCGTGGAAACTTCCGGTAGGTAGCCGATCCGGATTTGTGTAGCGTGGTCAGTGGGTTTGCCGCCAAGCATCTGAATGGTGCCATCTGTGGGGTGTAAAAGACCGAGGAGCATTTTGAGCGTTGTGCTTTTGCCAGATCCGTTTGGTCCTAACAAGCCATGGACTTTGCCTTGTGGAACGTCTAGGGATACATTTTTTACAGCCGTGACATTGGGACGGTGCCAAAAGTCACGAAACGTTTTTTTTAGATGATGTGCTTCAATTGCCTGCATCAAGAAGGTACCTCCACGCGTTTCATTAAGGTCATACCTAGTAGTAAGGTCGATAGTAAAAGTAGCATTCCGTAGCAACAGGCGAATACGAAGCGACCGAGAAGGTTCTGGTTTGCTGTGTCCATCGATTCGGTTAACCAGAAGATATTCCAGTTCGGTAATAAAGCCACGAGAGGTTGCAGGGCGACTGTACTGGAGAGCAGGAGTGGTGTGGAAAAACCCGCGAATAATACGACAAGGCATACCGCTGCCGTACTTACAGGGGGTAGGTATGTGCTGATAGCGAGAGCGAGAGCCGTAAAAATAAAGAGTACTAGCATAAGGCTTGCAGAAGCCACGATGATTCGAATATCGAGGTCAGGTTGATATGCCAGCGTCAGGGTTCCTCCTCTGGTATAGAACCCTGCCATAAGGCATGCGGTTATCACGTATAGCGGTAAAACTAGCAGGGTAATGGCATGGAATGAATACCGTTTTTTCCAGTTGTACCAACCGCCCGTCAGGCAGGCTAGTGGAATACAGAACAGACCGGAGAGTGCTGCTATCGTGTCGGATTTGAAGCCTGTTTCCGGGTGATAGGCTTCGGCCGCGCGATGCGCGAGCATGGTTGCAGGGGTCATGATTGCGGTGAAAAGGGCGAGGATGAGGGCGATGCCAAGAAAACGTGATAACAGGTACCATGGACGCGATACAGGTTTCGTGAGCAGCATCGCTGTAATGCCTGATTCCCTTTCCCGGCGGACAAGGCTGCAGGCACACGAGGCTGCGAGTAGGGTGCCTACGGTCAATTGTAAGCCAAGACCTCCATCTCGCACAAGTCTTCGCCCCGTATCACCAAACTGAAAAGCAATGATTAATGGCGTTACGAGTGTGATGCATGCGGCTGTGACGGTGAGCAGTAAGGTGATAGGTGTGCGGAGAATCTCGCGGGCAGGAAGAGTGGCCAATGGAAGTATATTGATTCGGCTTCTGTGCATATCTTTTTACATGATGTGAAGGCGTGAATGAACAGGGATTTGAAATGTATTTTGGGTAGCGTATTCGATTCGTTATTGCAGTAAAGCATTTTTATGCATGGTATTCTTTGCAAAAAAAACGGACCACCTTGAGGAGGTCCGTTTTTAAAAGGAAAGCAGGAGGAATACCACGAGGATAGTCTCCTGCAGAACCCGCTTTACAGGCTAGGCTGATGTACGGCGTTCGTCCGGGCGCAGGTCGGCCGTGTCTCCAGATTGCCAATGACGTAGCTGTCAGCAAAAGTGGTTCCGCCGTTGGGGCAAATTGGCAGCGTGCGAACATACTCGGCAATGTTTGTTTCGTTGGGAGTACCTGTTTCATTTGTATCCATCGCCCACTGCTCTTTAGCTGCATCAATCAAGCGCAGATTGTTGATGCAAGAATTCTCGCGTGATGTATTACGTGCCTTCACAAAGGAAGGGATAGCGATTGCGGCCAGCAACCCGATAATTGCAACCACGATCATAATTTCAACGAGTGTGAAACCAGCTTTTTGCTTCATTTTGTACTCCTTATT
>PWYP01000082.1 GCA_003567805.1 PVC group bacterium | reverse complement strand
CGTAGGGGGCTGGCATCATTTCATCTCGGCAGTTCGCAATAAGGTTATGGGCTGCCTCGGGGGTGGTTTCGAGATGAAATTGCAGTCCGATAATATTCGCGCCGATCTGGAAGGCTTGGTTCGTGCATGCGCAGGTGCTGGCTAGAAGCGTCGCATGGTCCGGCAGTTCGAAGGTTTCGCCATGCCAATGGAAGACAGTAAGCGTAGCCGGGAATTGAAAGCATGCAGAATCCGTGGTTGCTTGTGTGACCGGGAACCAGCCAATTTCTTTTTCGGTGTTGGGATATACTTTGGCCCCGAGGGTATCGGCTATGAGCTGTGCGCCAAGGCATATTCCCAGGATAGGTTTGCCTGATGTAAGAAACTGTTGCACGAATTCTTTTTCGGGGATGAGCCAAGGATAAGCTGTCTCATCATTCACACTCATGGGGCCGCCGAGAATGATAAGAAAATCAACATCAGGTATAGCGGGGAATTGTTGCGATTCAAATAGTGGTGTATGGGTAATGGTATAGCCGTGTGCCAGTAACCATGACTCGATGCTTCCGAGCCCTTCAAAGGGGACATGCTGTAGATAATGTGCGCGCATAAGCAATTTTGCCTTTCGCGGCTAACTGTAAGTGATTGATGCGCTTTTAGTAAATAGTTTGTTCGCAGTTTAGCCTCGAGGAACTCGACACGAATAATCTTGGAAATAATCGGTGCTCGTTTCTTCTTGTATGCAGATGGGCCTTTTATGGCTGGGAGCAATACACAAAGTATGGTTGATTGTAAAAGATAGGAGCGCTCAAGATGGAAGTGATGCAAGATGATGTAGAAGTATTGCAGGAACGCGTGGCGTCGGATGCGTTGACGGATAAGTTGCAGTCGGTATTTGGTTTTTCGGGGTTTCGTCCGAACCAGGAAGAGATTGTGCGGGCGATACTGGCGCGGCGCGATGTGTTTGCGGTGATGCCTACGGGTGCGGGAAAGTCGCTGTGTTATCAATTGCCAGCTTTGCTCATGCCCGGGGTGTGTCTGGTGATCAGTCCGTTGATTTCTTTGATGAAGGATCAAGTGGATGCCGCTCGGGCGATTGGGTTGCGGGCGGCTTATCTGAATAGCTCGCAGGGGATCGAGGAGCAGCGTGGGGTTTCGGAAGCGCTCCGTGCGGGATCATTGGATTTGCTGTATGTTTCTCCGGAGCGTTATGCCATGTCATCTTTTGTTGCATTACTGCAGTCGGTACGACTGGCTTTTGTGGCGATCGATGAAGCGCATTGCATTTCGGAGTGGGGACATGATTTTCGTCCGGATTACCTGGAACTGGCAAAAATCGTGATGCTGTTTCCGGAATGTCCGATTGCAGCGTTTACGGCGACGGCAACGCGTAAGGTGGAGCGCGACATTATTGCCAAGCTCGGGCTACGGGATCCATTTACGTTACGGGCTTCTTTTAATCGCGCGAATTTGTTTTACCAAGTCATGCCCAAGGGGGATGTGAACCGGCAGTTGCTTTCCTTTGTGCGCGCGCATCAGGGGGAGCAGGGTATTATTTACCGGATGACGCGACGGAGCGTGGAGGAAACGGCCGAGATGTTGAATGCCAATGGCATCAAGGCCTTGCCGTATCATGCGGGATTGGAAGACGAAGCGCGGGCAGCGCATCAGGAGGCCTTTAATCGCGATGAAACGGATGTGGTGGTCGCTACGATAGCGTTCGGTATGGGCATTGATAAATCGAACGTTCGTTTTGTGGTACATGGCGACCTGCCGAAGAACATCGAGAGCTATTATCAGGAGACGGGCCGGGCAGGTCGGGATGGGGATCCTGCGCATTGTTTGTTGCTGTTCGGCTATAGCGATGTGCCGCGGATCACATATTTTATTGATCAGATAAGTGATGATGCGGCGCGTAATCATGCGCGCGCATGTTTGGATGCGATGGCGGGTTTCGGTTCGGCGTATGTTTGCCGGCGCAAGCAGCTACTGGGATATTTCAACGAGCAGTATCTGGAAGAGAATTGCGGGATGTGTGATGTCTGTTCCGGTACCGGCGAGGAGGTTGATGCCACGGTTGAAGCACAAATGCTTTTGTCTGCCATGGTCCGCACGGGCAATCGCTTCGGAGGCAACCATATCGTCGAAGTGGTAACGGGGGCAAATACCCAAAAGATCCGTCAGTGTGGACATGATCGGTTGAAGACGTATGGCGTTGGGCGGGAAAAGGGAAAGCAGCACTTGCATGCCGTTCTCCGGCATTTGCTGGCCAAGGGGTATGTTCGGCGTACGGGGGATCGTTTTCCTGTTTTGGAAACGACGGAACTCGCCAGTCGTTTGCTTGGTGGTGGTTCCCGGTTTCGCATGATGAAGCCGAAAGATGAAGAACTCGTAACGCTTTCGGGAACAAGGGCTACTGACGAGATGCCTTGCCACGTGCCGTTATTCGAGGAGCTGCGCGTGCTGCGCAAGCAGATGGCCGAGCAGCAGGGTGTACCGCCTTTTGTGGTGTTTTCGGATCGTACGTTGCGTGACATGTCGGCACGTATGCCTTCAAACGAATCGGAGATGTTGTGTGTGAGCGGCGTTGGGGCGCATAAGATGGAGCAATATGGTGCTGCTTTCCTGGAAGCGATTGCAGCATTTAGAAACGACAATCCTGATGTAAAACCTCTCGTTGTGGATGATTATATTGCGCCGCCTTCACGCAGGAATGGGCGCAGCGAGACGGTTGCGGAGACCGCAGCATTATTAGCGCAGGGTTTGGGCCTTGATGCCATTGTGGAAAAGCGGGGTTTGAAGGCTGAGACAATCATGGGGCACATCGAGAAGTTGGTCGAGAGTGGTGAGTCTGTCGATATAGACCGATTGGTTGACACGGATAAGCTGGAGCCGATTGCTGCGGTATTGCGTCAGCAGGAGACGGAAGCGTTGTCACCTGTGTTCGAATGCTTTGATGGTGCCGTCAACTATGCGGATATCCGACTAGCACGCGCCTGGCTGCGATTGAGGGCATTGCCTGATGTGCGCTACGCAAAAGCCACGGTTGTTTCGTGATATGGTTTGTGCGTTATCCCGATAGGGTATAAATATGTCTTGATTTTCTGTTTTATACCCGTTAGGGTTTAATGGTTATCTCGGTTGATGATTTTATACCTTATCGGGTTTATTATGGATGATTTACGATATTATGTTAAGAGGCATCGCAAGGCTCTTGGTTTAACGCAGCATGATTTGGCTGATCGTGCAGGTGTTGG
>PWYP01000028.1 GCA_003567805.1 PVC group bacterium | reverse complement strand
CTGCAAGCAAACGAGCGTTTCGATGCACGCACCTACGGCAACATAGACCGCGTCATCCGGAACAACTGCATCTATATCGGCAATGTACATGCACTCGATATTTGGTACCGCACCGTGCGCTCGCAATGGACAGCGACAGACCCATTTGCGCAAGCATGTTTTCAGGGTGCACGCGAAAGGATACAACAGATGGTAGCAGAACGAATCAAGCAGCTATCCCGCATGGTCGAACGACTCTCAGCATCCCCCGCAAAACACCCTTCTCATGCCAAAGCCAAAACTTTTATTGAGAAATACGATCTGGATCTACCGCATGAATTTTCTGCACCACCGGAAGAGCTTTGCCTGCATCTCAAGCCACATGCACACTGCGATTATATTACTTGCATACAATCCTTGCCCGATGATGTAAAAGAACGAACACGCGCATGGTTACAATCTTTCGTTGATAACCTAGTAGCAAAATGGGAGCAGACAGTGCATGAGTAAACTTTTTGGAACCGACGGTATTCGCGGAGTTGCAAACGTATACCCTATGACGGTAGAGATGGCCGTGGCCATTGGTAGGGCCATCGGACATATCTGTAAGCAACACGACAAACGACACCGCATCGTGATTGGAAAAGATACCCGCTTAAGCGGCTATATGCTGGAAAATGCATTAACGGCTGGCATCTGTTCCATGGGGGTCGATGTCTTCTTGCTCGGGCCCCTGCCCACACCTGCAACTGCTTATATTACCCAAAATATGCGGGCCGATGCCGGCATTATGATCTCCGCATCGCACAATCCATACGACGATAACGGTATCAAGATCTTTACGCGCGAGGGATATAAACTGTCGTTTAAACTCGAAGATGAAATCGAAGACATTATTTCATCCGGGCGCATCAATGACATACGTCCCGTCGCCGAGGAAGTCGGCCGCGCCAAACGTATCGATGATGCCGTTGGCCGTTACATTGTGTTCTGCAAACAGACTATTCCCGCCGATATGACATTTGATGGCCTCCGTGTCGTCCTCGACTGCGCCAATGGTGCCACCTACAAAATTGCTCCGACCGTTTTTCAAGAACTCGGCGCAGAAGTCATTGCCCTGCACAACACGCCCGATGGCATGAATATCAATACAAAGTGCGGATCGCAACATATCGAAGATTTACGTCGCACTGTACTCGAGAAACAAGCTGATGTTGGCCTCGCTTTCGATGGCGATGGGGATCGACTCATTGCCTGTGACGAGAAAGGCAACGAGTTGGATGGCGATGCAATAATGGCCATCTGTGCACAAGCCATGCAACAAAGCGGCGCACTTGCCAACAACCGCGTCATTATCACACCGATGAGCAATTTTGGGTTGCGCCTCGCTTTCAACGAGATGGGCATTATCTACGAAGAAGCAGATGTCGGTGATCGTAATGTGCTGGAGCTAATGCAGCAACGAGGCGCCACACTCGGCGGCGAACAGTCTGGCCATATCATCTTTCTCAACCATCACACCACCGGCGATGGCATCTTGTCTGCATTGCAATTGCTGGCCATTCGGCAGGCACGCAATGCGCCTCTCTCCGAAATCGGCGATATTTTCCAATCTGCTCCACAAAAACTCGTTAATATAACGGTATCTTCCAAGCCTCCCTTGGAAAGCATAACGACCATTGTTGCTGCAGAAAAAAAAGCCAGAGAAGAACTTGGCGACAAAGGGCGCACGCTGATTCGCTATTCCGGCACGCAACCGATGTGCCGCGTCATGGTTGAGGGCCCAGAACAAGCAATGGTCGACCGCATCACCGACGAGCTTGTCCAAGCTGTAAAAAGCGCACTCTGCTAGTCTGTATCGTCACCGCTTTCTGAGCAAAGTATGTGAGTGAGTGGGTACGTGAGTATGTGTGAAAAGAGCACATCGTCCCCCTCGCACACTCTCAAACCCACACACTCCCACACAAGTTTATCCCTGCCTCATCTGCCGCCCAAGTGCGATCATCACCCCGGTTCACTGTTTCTCGTAAACAAGCCAGGGAGATGTCCAGCCAACATCGCGCTCTGTATTGAAGCCTCCACGCTCCAGAAATAGGAAATCCCCCTCACCCATACGATGATATTCAACCGCTAAAGCCTCTTTTTCTCCTACATCCAGTATTTTTTTGCCTGTCCATATGAGCAAAGGCTCGCTCGTGCGCAGCTCGTTCTCGATTTCAATCCGCTGAAGACGCCGGCTAAGAGAGCGACCACGTGCCTGACGCTCCCCCGGTACAAAATCACGGATTTCATTGACCTCATCAACAATCCTCCAGCGTCCCATTGCATTGTCATTGCGCGTGAATTGTCCGTCCCAGACATAAAGGTTATCCTGCGGATCCACATTCGTATCGGGATCCTGAAGCTCTTGCCATTCTGAACTGCGTAATCCCGTCAACTGCACCCCTCTGACCAATTCATCCCAGATCGGGGGAATTTCCATCCGACGTAGAAATATGGTAATGTAATTCCCATAACGCCAACGCGGATAATGCTTCAAAAAGCTCTTGGCTGCAAGATGCGTGCGACCACTCTCGAAATCAGACCAACGATCCGCCTCAATGATCGCACCAACGGCACGTCCCCCCTCACGACGATCCATTGCGCGCTGACTACGGAATATACGCTCTCCATTCACATAGATATGCGTACCATCCCCATAGCCCACATGCGAGGTCCCGCCTACCAGAATCCGGTACAAATGCCCTTCTTCCAATGGCGGAATGTCGAAAAATCCGCGTTTGAGAAGCACCTCGTTCTCCCAAAGTGTGTTGGGCTCTTCGCCACAACCGCAGAAGTCATGACCACGATTCTCATGTCTGCGGCAACCACCAACCGGACGCAGTTCCCCGCCCAACGAGGCAAAAGGCGCCAAGCCAGTTTGCCAACCCGCTGCCGCTGCATTGAAATCCGGCTGATTCCAGTTTTCCATGCCTTGCGGATACGTAACCTCGCGATAGCGTCCCAAACGATGTCGTTCCCGTCCAGGAGGTGGTTGCTCAACCGGATCAAATGTATGATATTCCCACTCCATCTCCGTGCGTTCCGGCCCATAATCCTGCCAATTATATGTATCGACCCCGATACGATTATAAAGTTCCACGAGTCCGCCCAAGGCACCCGAGACCCCTCTGCGCGTCGGACGGTCATATACATCCATCAGGCGTCGCGCATTCGCGACCACATACTCCGGTATCAGCTCATCACGCGTTAAAGGAATTAAACGCGCCTGCATT
>PWYP01000005.1 GCA_003567805.1 PVC group bacterium | reverse complement strand
CGTCATCCATCAACCAACCGTATAAATCGTCATAATGCCATCGTGTGCCGATAACAATAAGTTCACCGCCTGGTTCCAATAAATCTAATATATCTTTAAATTTAAGTTTAACTTTTTCTATCTGGTCTTTAGTACCGATATTGTCACGGTTATGCAAGTCGTCAAGGATAATCAAATCATAATGTTGTGATACCAGGTTACCGCCGATACCGTAAGCCGTGATTGTTGCTTCTTTAGACCTGAAACTCTCATCGTCAGTTTTCAGGTTAATCATATTATTAGCCCATGTTTCCGCATCAACCGACAAATCGCCGAACAGCCTGATAAGTTCTTTATTATATTTAAGATGGTTTTTAATCTGGCCTAAAAACGCTTCAGCCATTGAGCTGGTAGCGTTCCCGATTAAGATACGGATACCAGGGTTTTTAACTACCCGTTGTAAAGTGTACCCGACGGTTACCAGTGAAGTTTTAAGATGGCCTCTGGGCATCAAAATAAGTTTCTGTTTAGATTTACCGTGTCTGACCAACTGACACAAATCACGATGGTGATGGTTAAGTTTAGCCCGTGCTTCACCGAGTTCGTCTGAACCTTCCTCGACATGCAAAACATCTTTATTAAACGCAAACAAATCATTTAAATAAACATCTTTGGACAAAGCGTCCAGATGCTGTTGTTTTTCCAGATACAAATCAACCAAATCGTCTTTATTAGGCATTATAAGGCATCCCGTCAGGGCCAAGTAAACCTGAAGTGTTTTGTGACACTAACCGACCTTCAAGTTTATCTACCGTATTCTCGCACTGTGTTACTAACACATGGATAGCGTTAAGGTCATATTTAGGCATCATACTCGCTTTGATACCTTTACCGTACCATTTCCCTGATTTACTTTTAAAAATTAAACTGATTTTACGTTCATCTTTATACTCAACCCGCCAGGTATACCCGTCAGGCCAATCTACCCGCTGGGCTCTGTCATATAACTTTTTACCCAACTCCATAATATATTCTTTATCCTCAAACTTACGTTTACGTTCAAGCTCTTCCTGTTTTTTAAACTCAGCCAATTTCTCCTGTTCCTGTACCTCATCCTGTACCTCAATCGTCGCATCAGCACCTTCCTCTTCACTATCCTGCCCGACATAATCAAGATATTCTTCAGCAGCTTTTTCGTGTTTTTTTTTCAGCTCCTGCTGTTCATGTTTAGTCCTAGCCTTCTTAGACTTCTTATCTTCTTTTTGAACCGATTTTTTAACAGCTTTGTGGAAACTACCCATCAAACTCAGGTTTAGATTTAATAAAATCTTTTATTTTATGTTCAGGTAAATTCTTCTCCAAATCACGTACACATACAGTACATAACCAGACCCCGCTTACCTGACGTAAATTATCCTGGCGGTTACATTTCTCACAAAACCCTATACTAGTTGAACTCATCTTCTAATCTCTTCAACTCAAGATATCCTTTCATTATTGCATCAAACATCTGTTTAGATACCATAACAACTATCGGGATACCTCGTCGTTCAAGATATATCACCTCCTTCTCAGCGTTACGGATATGTTTACTAATGTTTTTGTTAAACTCAGTTATTGTTAAACTGGTCACCCAGTCATCAGATTTTCTCATTTATCAACCACCTCTCCTTCCTCGATTTTGTTTTCAAGATACATAGTCAGTTTTTCCTGCCGTTTGTTCAACTCGTCAAGTTTCTCTTTAAGTTTGCCGATACTCATATCACGTAACTGGTCACGTAACTGTTTAGTCTGGGATTTGTTTTTATCACCGACATCACCTTTAATCTGATGGTACAGTTTTAAAGCCGAAATCACATCAGACGGTCTGGTCTTGTCAAGGTTCATTTTACCTTCCTCGACTACCGTTTTCAAAGTACCAGCAGCGAAATCTTCATCAAACCCAGCTTTAGCTAACGCTACATCTATCGCATTCTGGATTTTTTCTTTTTTAAGAAGTACCGTCCCCATCGAACAAGCGTTTTTTTCGCTAGTGTCGTAAGCAGTTAACACCGCATTTTTAGCAACACCCGTTTTCACATACTGGTTAACAAACTTCCTTTGTTTGATAGTTAACCTGTCAGCGAACCTGGTTTTTTTCCTCGGTTTACCCATACACCATCTAATATAACAGAAGGTCTATATATTTGCAAATCAAATTAGGTCTTGACAAATGTTTGTCTACGGTGTTATTATTCTTTTATGTATGAATTGACCACTCTTTTAGTTACACTTTTATTTAGGAGGGGCAACTCCGTGACCTCTGCCGACCGTTCTGTTAACCACACCGCCGTGGAACGAAATAAGGCATATTGTCTGGGTTGTGGACTGGATACGTAGGATAGAGCGGTAATCCTACCGAACCTTTAAACAGGCTAGTTACCTGAATCCCTACCCCCATCTAAAAGTACTGGTTTAAGTCTGGATTTCAGAATGTCCCCTCTCCTAGGGGTATAACCTCTTAGTGCCTGACCCTAGTATATGCTCCTGGTACCTAGGTCTTTAATTGAGTTGTCCAATTCGACTTTTTTCCATTCATTTTGTTGTTTCACCACCATCCTAGGTACCAGCTACATGTACTAGTACCTTGCAATTAAAGGTTTTTACCTACTACGAATTTTTACTACTCTTTACCTTAAAATTTTTTTTCTTATCTGGAGGGGTAGGGGTATAATATAATATATTTATAATGAGTGGCATATAATTAATTGTATGGGATGGTAAGAAGGGGTAGCAGTACTTACTACTAGATGCTAGTACCTTGTATATAGTTAATTGTATGGGGTGGCAAGAAATTAAAATAAAATAGTAAAGTTTGGAGAGGTAGAAAATACAGATAACAAACAGTTAGGAACGGGAGAGCAAGGACAAGGTAACAGTAACATGATGGTAGATGAGTTACACCAGTTACTTGACAAAGTATAAATATTATGCTAGTATTAAGATAGAATGATAAACAACGAGAGGGAGAGAGAGTACCAGCAAGAGTTTATGCTTGACTTAATAGCACCAGTAAAGGTAGATAAGCAGACCAAGCATGAACTACAAATTGCTTCAGACTTCTATACACCAGACCAAGCTAAGGAATACCAGCAATTGATTGAACTATTAACAGTTAAGAACTATAGTCTATAGATTGGGGGTGAAAACAAGTGAACTACACAAATTATAGAGATATGCCAAACAAGTTAGGCTGGTTACAGGAATTTCAAGGCAATAGTGTCGAAGCCGTTCGAGATGCTGGCAAGTATAAGGT
>PWYP01000089.1 GCA_003567805.1 PVC group bacterium | reverse complement strand
GGTGACCATAGCGAGGAGGTAACACCCGTTCCCATCCCGAACACGGAAGTGAAGGGCCTCAGCGGCAATGGTACTGCAGCACTCGGTTGTGGGAGAGTAGCACGTTGCCGGGATTTTTTTTAAAGGGCTTCGAAGTAACTTCGTAGCCCTTTTTTTTTGCGTCTATTCAGCCATTGAGAGGCTTCATGGGGATGCCTGCTACTAAACAAGCCACAGGGAACATGCGTGCTTTGAAGAAAAGTAGGCGACGTTATGACGGATTGTTTTGCAATGTATGTTTGACATTCTTTGTGTTTACTGATATATAGCACGGATTCGTTTTAAATTAGTCAGGGGTGTGATAATGGCATCAAAAAGCAAAGCTAAATCGGCGCGCGGCAAATCGTCCGTAGCATCAGCAAAGAGTCAGAAAACGGCGGTAGCCAAAAGAGCAAAGAGTAGTAGCTCTAAGAGTAAGAAGTCTTCGCCTACGAAAAAAGCGGTAAAGGCTTCCGCAAAGGTGCCAGCAAAATCAGCTGCGAAGAAGCCTTCTGCAAAGAAGCCTGCTGCCAAAAAGACACTTGTTAAGAAGGTTTCTTCAAAGAAGCCTACGGTAAAGGCAAAGGGTGCTTGGAAAGCGTCACCGAAATCAGTATCCAAGAGGTCTGGAGTGGAGAAGGCTTCCTCTCAAAGGGTATCTGTTAAGAAGGTTGCAGCTAAGAAAGCCTCCGCAAAGAAAACCGTTTCCAAAAAAGCTACCAGTAAGAAGTCTGCACCTCGTCAGGCTTCCGCGAAGCGAACAGTAGCTCGCAACACAGTACGTAAGCCAAAAGCATCGAGGACAACGGCTAAAGCGCAAGTAACGAAGAAACTCGTATCGGCTAAGAAGGAGAAAACAGTCAGCAAGTCCTCTCAGAAAGCTGGCAAAGGTTCTACCAAACCGAAGTCTACAGCGTCGTCAGTTGCGCCTCCCGCAGCGTCGAAGCGGGGCAAGTCATCGGATTTGATGGCGGGCAGCAAGCGTAGTGCGTCCAGAGCTGCGGGTAGCACAGGGCGTAAGGCTAAGGACAAGGATAAGAACGCAACGAAGTCTCCCTTCTCGCATACGGATCATGCATCTATCTTTCGTGCCGTAGAGGCTCGCAAGGCCGCTGCCAAGGCGAAGCAAGCGCGTGTGGAAAAAACGAAAACCATGCCAAAACGGACTTCGTCACGACGTCTCACGGATAAGCAGCTCGTCATGTTTGAAGAAATGCTATTGCGTATTCGTGCTGAGTTGCTGCGTCAAATTGCTTATCTTCGTGGTGCATCTTTAACGCGCGCTGACGAAGTAAACCCTGAAGAGGACGGCACGGATGCATTTGAACGGCAGCTGGCTCTTAAACTAGCTGCAGGGGAAGGCGATTCGATTTTCGAGATCGATGAAGCTCTTGAGCGGATACGTCATAAAACCTACGGTATTTGTGAGGATTGCGGATGCATTATTCCAACACCGCGGTTGAAGGCGTTGCCTTTTGCGCGCCGCTGTGTGGAGTGTCAGTCAAAAGTCGAACAGAAACCCAATATGACGGATCACCGTCACTATTGATTTTTTCGCACTTGATCTGGGGAGAAGTCAATTGTGTTGCCTTTGATACTGGCCATTAGTGTGGCCTTTTTCGATCAATGGACGAAGTCACTTGTGCGACGGCATCTGGATTTGTTCGAGAATATCGTGCTGATCGATGGTTTCTTTGATTTGCGATATATTCAGAACACCGGTGCGGCATGGGGCCTGTTTTCGGATGGTCATTTTTGGTTAGCTGGGCTGTCTTTCGTGGTACTCATTATCATGGTTATCTGGCAGCGGTATTTTTTTCGTGACTGTACGATGGATCGGATTGCTTTTGGCCTTTTGGCTGGTGGTATTATCGGTAATTTTATTGATCGCGTGCGACTGCAGTATGTTGTCGACTTTCTTGATTTCTACTGGCGGGGACGTCACTTCCCTGCATTTAATGTGGCTGACAGTGCTATTTGCGTTGGGGTTGGTCTCCTTTTGATATCTCAATATTTTGTGGCGCGTGCACAACATCATGCCAGTAACACGTAATGGGAGATGACATAGATGGTTGTGCGAGACGCTTACGTTCTGGTTGGTCCCACGGCATCGGGGAAGTCGGATGTAGGTCATCATCTTGCTGAGCACATGCACGCGGCCATCTTGTCCGCTGATTCCATGCTCGTCTATCAGGGTATGGATATAGGAACGGCCAAACCGTCTCCTGAAGAACGCGGGGGTGTCCCTTATTTGGGAATTGATTTGGTAAAACCTGATGATTCTTTTGATGTGTGGGCATACTTGCGCTTGGTTAGCGAGCAGATGAAATCGTTACCCCAGAAAATGCCAGTATTGATTGTCGGGGGAAGCGGGTTGTATGTGAAGGCGCTTCTACAGGGGTTGGATGTGTATGCTGCAGCTCCTATGGAGCGGGAACGATGGGAGCAGGTGTATGCGCAGGAAGGCGTGCCGGGATTGCAGTCAGTTTTGTGCGAACGGGATCCGGCTGCATTGGGCCGGCTCGCTGATCCGTTGAATCCACGTCGTTTGATCCGCGCGATTGAGCAAACCTATTCCGCAAATGGAATTCGAGAGCGCGAACGGGCGTGGAACGAGAATGTGAGTAACGGGAAGCTGGCGGGATTATTGCCGGAGAACACCATGCTTCGCGCGCGCATCGTGAAACGGGTTGCGCGAATGTATGAAGTGGGACTGCTAGACGAAGCACGAATGTTACGCAACCGTTATGCGGCTCTGTCGCGCACGGCGAGTCAGGCGATCGGGTATGCGGAGGCTTTTGCTGTTTTGGATGGAGAGATGACTGTGAAGCAAGCACAGGAGCGGACGGTAGTGCGTACAAACCGCCTGGCGAAACGTCAACGCACCTGGTTCCGGCATCAGGCGGACGTCGCATGGTTGTCTCCTGCAGCTGAGCATGATATAAGTCAAATGGCGATAGATATCGAAAACATCTGGAGGAAACATGGAAGTATACAGCTCAGAATCGCATAAGGCACGGTTGGCTGAACCCAGTTATGTCCCTGATGGAAGAAGCGTCCGCATTCAGGATTTACCGCCTAAAAGCCGTCCTCGTGAATATGCAGAACGGGTTGGTATTGAGCATGCCCCGCCAGATGTATTGCTCGCATTATTGCTGCGAACGGGTATCAAAGGGGTCAATGCGTTTGAGTTAGCGCGTATGCTTTTACGGAAATATGGGTCCTTGTTAGCTCTCTCTTCGGTGTCTGTGCCTGAGCTTTGCTCGGTAAAAGGCATCAGCAACACGAAGGCACAAATTTTGAAGGCTGCCTTTGTCTTGGCTCAACATATTCGTGCTGAAGAGCAGGTTGAACGCCCCCGTGTGAGTCGTCCAGAAGATGTTTATGCGCTGATGAGGGACAGGACATCAGCGCTTGAGAAAGAAATATTCTGGGTGCTGATCCTAGATCGGAAGAATCGCTTGAAGTGTGAGCCCATAGACGTTACATCGGGTATACTAGACGCGAGTTTGGTGCATCCGCGGGAAGTGTTTCGTGAAGCGATTCGTCATGCGGCGGGGAATATTGTGTTGGCGCATAATCATCCGAGCGGGGATCCAACACCATCAGCAGAAGATTTACGTATCACGCAACAATTGATTGATGCGGGTAAGGTGATTGATATAAAAGTAATGGATCATGTAATTCTGGGGCACGGCCAAGCGAACAATAAGAACTTTTGTAGTTTGCGAGAGGCAGGATTGATTTCGTTTTAGAAAGAAGTGAAATATGAATGAAAAGAGTTTCCCTTTAACCAAAGAGCAGTTGGAAGAACTTGGGAAGTCGTATCCGAGTCCGTTTTATGTATACGACGAAAAAGCCATCCGTGAAAATGCGCGTAAGTTGTTGGCTGCTTTTTCCTGGAATGCTGGGTTTCGGGAGTATTTTGCGGTAAAGGCGACGCCGAATCCGTATATCATGAAAATGCTAGCAGCAGAAGGCTTTGGTGCAGATTGCAGCAGTGGGCCTGAATTGCGATTGTCGGCTTCGATTGGACTGAAGGGGGAGGATATTATTTTCACGTCAAACGACACCCCCGCTTACGAATATCGTCAGGCCGATGACCTAGGTGCCATTCTCAATCTGGACGACATTACGCATATACCCTTTGTTGAAGAAGCATTGGGAAAATTGCCGGAGACGATTTGTTTTCGATACAACCCAGGGGCCTTGCGGGAGGGGAATACGATTATTGGGCACCCTGAAGAGGCAAAGTATGGTTTTACGCGCGAGCAAATCATTGAGGGGTATATGATTGCGCGGGATAAGGGAGTGAAACGCTTCGGTTTACATACCATGGTGGCATCTAATGAGTTGAACTCCGACTATTTCGTCGAGACCGCCCGTATGCTTTTTGCGTTGGCGGTTGAGATCAAAGTAAAGACAGGTGTGAAAGTATCCTTTATTAATTTAGGGGGGGGCATTGGCATTCCATATCGTCCAGAAGAAGACGCTGTTGATTTGGCGGCTGTTGGACGCGGGATAGAAGCTGTTTACCAAGATGTTATTGTGTCTAACGAATTGGATCCCATCGCCCTTGCTTTGGAATGTGGTCGGATGATTACGGGACCGTATGGCTATCTTGTTTCCAAGGTTCGCCACGTTAAACATACGTACAAGCACTACATTGGGTTGGATGCATGTATGGCGAATCTCATGCGTCCGGGGATGTACGGTGCATATCACCACATCACGGTCCCCGGTAAAGACGACTTACCTTGCAATCAAATCTGCGATGTAACGGGGTCTCTTTGCGAAAATAATGACAAGTTTGCGATTGATCGTTCCTTGCCTCCCATCGAAGTGGGGGATTGGGTGGTGATACATGATGCCGGTGCGCATGGTCACTCCATGGGGTTTAACTACAATGGCAAACTGCGGTGCGCAGAGTTGCTGCTTCGTGAAAGTGGCGAAGTAGTGCAGATTCGTCGATCTGAAACGGAAGATGATCTGTTCGCGACGTTGGATTTTGAAGGGTTGAACACGTTTCCGGTGTAGGTAATCGGTTCGCCGGACTTCGGCGAGGTCAGTCGAGCGGGGCGTTTGCCCGGCCATTCGGCTCTCCGGGACGGTTCGCCCTACCTAAGGTTTCAAAGGAGAAGCCTTGCTTTTCAATTTGTCGGAGCCAGCGGAGCTCACGCCGTCGCATTTGCATTTGCTGTGCTGGCGTATCATCCAATCCTCCATGTAAATGGTCGATACCGTGGGCAATATAGAGTGATAGTTCTTTATGCCAGCTCCACCCTGCCGTCGCTTTGGCACGTAGTACCTGTTGTGCGTTTGCAATGATTTCGGCGCTGTATCCGAATTCCCCAGGGATAGGGGCGTATTTTTGAGAAATAACATCGGTAACGGTATTTTTTCCAAAGTAGCATGCGTGCGCTTCTTGCATATTAACATCATCAACTAGGTGTACGGCAATGTGCTCCCAATTGATGTCGTGATCAAGCGGATGCGCGCGTGAGAGTAGTTGCAAAATCAGATTCCGAAGTGCTGATTGTTGGATTGAAATCAGTTTCTGCTGATTTGTTATTTGTATTTTCATGATGATTTGGATAAGCAACGCGTCCATGCAGCATATTGGCTAAGGTGAACACGAAGGCACGTTTGACTTTAGAAAGCTCGAGCAGGGAGAGTTCACATTGGTCCAGCTGCCCATCATCGAGTCGTTGTCGGACGATATCATCGACAAGGTCCTCCAAATTTGCGGGGGTTGGTTTTGCAATGCAACGTGATGCCGCTTCCACGGCATCTGCTAGGCAAATGATAGCAGATATGCTTGTGGATGGTTTGGGCCCTGGATATCTGAATTGGCTGTCATCCAGTGGTCTGTTGGATGCATCTCGCAGGGCAAGTTCCTGTTGTGACGTTACAGCTTTATGATGAAAACATTGCAGGACTGTTGTTCCATGGTGTTCCTGAATTGCGCGGTGCACGCATGATGGTAACTTATACAGTTGAGCTATGCTTAATCCTTCCTTGACATGTGACGTGATGATGAGCGTGCTCATATTGGGATTGAGTTGATCATGCGGGTTTTCGCGGTTGAACATGTTCTCAGCAAAGAACTCGGGTTTTGTGAGCTTGCCAATATCATGAAAGTAGGCCGATATACGAGCTTCAAGACCATTTGCTCCTATGGCTTCGGCAGCAGATTGAGCGATATTGGCCACGACGAGGCTATGGTGATAGGTTCCCGGGGCTTCTAATGCCAGACGTTGTAACAGCGGATGGCCTAAATCAGAAAACTCCAGTAGAGAGATATTGGTTGTGATGTTAAAAATATGCTCCAATAGGGGTAAAAGTATCAGTGCAAGCAGAGCTGCCACGAGAGCTGATATGATCGGGGCCAAGAGTTGGGCAGCGAATAGGTCAAAACGAAATGTGGTGATTTGCGTTTGCAATACGATAATCGCTAGAGCAGGGACCTGTGCCAAACCAGCAAACAGGCAAAGTTTGGTTACTTTTGACCGTGTCCGTACTTGCGGGGCCAAATAGGTGATGAGCGCGGTGACGAGCGCGCCATTTAGAAAAATAGCGATGTTTCGGTCGGCATATATTGCCAGTATGGCAGACACCGTCATGCCAGTAGCGAAGCCACTGGGTGTTCCTAGAAGCAAAGTTGTAAGGATAGGAGCTATAACGGTTGGCAGGAAGTAGGGCATGGCCGTATTCCATGGGATAGGCAACCATGTGGCTGCTGCCAAAAGCAAAGCTGCATAGAAAGCGCTTACGCACACGATGCAACAGACGAGAATGATACGTGAGTTTCGCTGAATAATTTTAGGTTGAAATAACCACAGAAAGATACCAGCCGTAATGAATGCAATGGCACCAAGTATAGCATCGCTAACGAGGATAAGCATTGAGTGATTCGTAATGGGGCCGTTGGTGATGAATGCTCGCGGCATTCGCATTGCAATAAACGCAAGTGCCCACGCAAGGAGTGCTGCAAAAAAGGCAACAGCAGGCCGTTGTGTGAGATATTGATTTTGCAAACGCCCTTTGTCCGCACGTTTGTGTCGTTTGCGCATTTTACGCTTACGTTCTTTAGAAACAGTCGCCTTCATAGGAAAATATCGAGTATATGAAATTTACAAGTATATACGAGGTGGTATGACTATACACGGTTTCGCTGGAAATTACACCGAAACGGCTGATGGTAGCTCGCGTACTTCGTGGCCAATGCGATTTATGATCTCAGAAATCTTCTGTACGACTTCTGCTCGGTCCCCTGTGTGCTCAATGTAAATTCGTTGATTTGCTAAGTTTACAGAAATATTTTTGATTGTTGGGATCTTTCGTCCTGTTTTTTCAATTGTATAAACGCAGGACGGGCACCCAAATCCAAGCATTTCCATTTCTAGTTTTTTAGTATCCATAGCTCATTACTCCATCAAAATCGAGTGTTCATGCTACAAGGTTAGGGCTCATATGTCAAAGTCTGCGCAAAGGAAAGTATGGTCAGAGGGTTTTTGCGCCAAACGTGGTTCAAGGTCTATAAAGGCGTTGCGAGCGCAGTTAGCCAGCGGCGGTGTGGCGAGTATATGATCAATGCGCCATCCCATGCCACGTTTTGCAGCATTTGGTGTGCGGTAGTCGAAGAACGTATACTGATCAGGCTCAGGGTGGAACTTGCGAAAAACGTCCACAAAACCCCATTGAAGGGTCTCTTGATAGGTATTTCGCACGGTTTCATGGAAGCAAACATGGTTCCGTTGGCGTTCAGCATTGTGTATGTCGATGGATTCAGGAGCCACATTGAGGTCACCGACCCAAACGACGAGGTCTTTTGGTGATAGATGCTGCGAAAACCAGGTTTTGAGTCGTTGGAACCAAGCAATTTTGTAGGCATACATGGGATGATCGATTTCACGTCCTTGGGGCACATAAGTATTAATTACGTGTAACGATTCAAATTGCGCGTAGCAAAATCGCGTGGCGTCGGGTTGCTGGCCGTCGTCGATGCCAAAGATGGTACGATCGGGTTTTGATCGAGAAATGATGGCAACACCGTTGTACGATTTTTCGCCTCGGAATGCCACATGCCAGTTACTTTGTTCAAAAACGGCAGCAGGGAACTCGTGATCCTGCACTTTGGTCTCTTGTATGCAGAGTATGTCTGGTTCGTGTTTATTGAGCCACTGCAGAATAATTGGCAGACGTGTGCGAATGGAGTTCGCATTGAAAGTTGCAATTCTCATTAGATTCTCCGTTGCCGGTTAGAGGGTATCAGTAATATACCCGTGAAAAACATGCTTCGCAGGTCCTGTGATTTGCAGTTTGTTCATGCGCCCTGCCTGGTGTGAGATCGTGACGTGTATTGTGTCTCCGCCTGCTGTATGGACTTGAACGGGGGATTGTGTGCGTCTTTTCAGCACGGATGTTACTGCTGCAGCCGCTACGCCCGTACCGCAAGCAAGGGTTTCTGCTTCGACGCCACGTTCATAGGTTCGGATTCGCAGAGAATTATCAGGCATAACCTCGACAAAATCAACGTTTGTTCCTTCTGGCGAAAAGCAGGCATGCTCACGAATGGGCTTGCCAAGATGGGGGAGGTCGATCTTATCAACGTTCGGGCAAATCACAACGGCATGGGGTACCCCTGTATCGGCGAAGTGATATTGGTATGTATCGTTTCCTATCGTTAGTGTCTGATCTAGTTTCACGACGTTTGGAATCTGCATGTCAAGTGTAACAGACGATCCGTCTACAAATGCGTGAATGTGACCAGAGCCTGTTGCAAAGCGCATTTGGGCGGGTGCAATCTTGTTCTCAAATGCAAAGCGAGCAACGCATCTGGCTCCATTGCCGCACATACTGGCTTCTCCTCCATCAGGATTGAAGAACACCATACGGAAGTGATCATCGGGGTTATCAGAAGCCTGAACGAGGATTAGGCCGTCGGCACCTATTCCGGTATGCTGGCGACACCAGTTTTGAATGTTTCGGGAAGATGGGAATGGGGTTGCCATATTACATTGATTGAGCAGTATAAAATCATTGCCTGCTCCGTGCATTTTCCAAAACGGAATTTTCATGATGCGTCGTCTGTGGATATGGATTCTCCGTTATTACGCATTTGAATCCAGTCTGCCATGATTTGCATAGCTTCTTCTTTTACGAGGTCAGTAAATTGTTCTTCTTTTACCTCTGCGTCATCTTCAGGGTCGGTAATACGCACTTGATCCATAAGTTGGTTCTGTATTTCCGTTAATTCTCGCTCGGTACGCTGATGTTCTCGGCGGGTTTCCAAATGCAGGGTGATGTTCTGGGACTCATTCATATCCCGAATACGATCCAACATTTCAAGGTAGGCTTGGAAGCGGGTATCATCAGAACGTCTTTGCTCCGATGTTTGATGTAATTGCGGTATGATATCCTGCAGATTGTCAAACATGGAATACATGGCGGGCGAGACGGTAGACCACTCGAGGGGATTATCGAGAAACTCTTCCCCAAATTCGGATGCGTCGAAGGCGGAAGGAATTACAATGTCAGGTGTGACGCCACGGAGTTGGGTGGAATCTCCCGTGATGCGATAGAACGATGCCGATGTTACTTTCATGGATCCCGAGTCTTCCCGCCGGCCTAGAGGGGTAACGGTTTGTACGGACCCTTTTCCATGTGTTTTAGAATCTCCCACAATGATTGCACGCCCATAGTCTTGCAGTGCTGCTGCAACAATTTCAGATGCCGAAGCGCTGATACGGTTTACCAGAACCAGGAGTGGTCCATTAAAGGCGATTGTCGGGTCGTTGTTAGGGATAATGGAAACCCCTCGCCTTTCCCTGACTTGTACGACGGGCCCTGCTTCTATGAAAAGTCCAGTCATGAGTATGGCTTCTATCAGTGAGCCACCTCCATTGTTGCGCAGATCGAGGATGATGCCATCAACACCTTCACGTCGCATGTCCCGTAAAATTCTTGCTACATCACGTGATGCACTGGTTGCCTCAGGGTCAGATCTCCTTCCCTGCATATCGGCATAAAATGTTGGTACGGTAATGATGCCAACATTATGGGGTGTTCCCTCAGAATCAGGAACTGTGAGCATTTCAGAGCGTGCTTCCCGTTCTTCTAGCTTGATTTCATCGCGAACAAGATCCACCTGCTTTGTGGTTACGCCGGATGGATCGGATGCCGGTATGACAGTGAGTACCACTCGCGAACCCTTCTCGCCACGGATCAAGCGTACGGATCGGTAGAGAGGCCAATGCAGGATACTAACGGGTTCTTCGCCTTCTTCGGCAACGGCGATGATTTTATCGCCCGGACGTAGTCGTATATCGCGTGTATCCTTGCTTGCTGGGCCACCCGCTATAAGGCTTACAATGCGTGCAGCTCCATCTTCAGGACGCAAAATGGCACCGATTCCGACTAAGGATAGCTTCATTTCAATTTCAAAATCTTCAACAGCAGCCGGGAACATGTAATCGCAATGGGGATCGAATGCCCGAGCAAAAGATGAGAGATATTTTTGGAGGATCCACTCTTTATCAGCATCTTCCATTACATGTTGATATTGGATATACCGGTTCTGGATAAATTCGGCTGGTGGCAGATGCGGAGGGATGTAGGCTTCCACGTCCAACGCATCGTCTTGCTGGTCAGTATCGTCTTTGTCGCTGGTTTCCGCGGATTCTGCATCGGTGTCTTCCGGGGCCTTTTCTTCCTGATCCTCGGAGGTGTCATTATCTTCCGCCAAAATGCGCCTTAGGTACTCGTTTTTTATTCTTTTGCGCCAGAGCTCATCCCATTCTTCTTGATTCTCGCTCCAAGGGGCTTCGCGGCGTTTCCAGCGGTATTCTTCTGCTATGTCAAAGTCGAAACCGACTTCCAAAAGATGATCCACGAATGAAATGCGATCTTGCATCCGTTCTTTGAATGTTTCGAAAACTTCAAATGCGAAGCTATTATCGCCGTCGAGTAACTCTTGTCTTAGCGTTTCTGCACGGGCTTCGAAACGATTGATATCGTCTGCGCGGAAATATACGCGGTCAAAATCCAAGGAGGCAATATAGTTTCTTATGGTTTGATCAACGATTTCGTCGGTGAGGATTCGTCGAGACAGATGCTCACGGGGAAGGTTGCGCGCTAGTTTTGCTGTGATATGCGTGTAATAATCCGGATCTAATTGTGGGCGCGATCCGGCAAGGGCATAGGCAATCAGCGGTAGAGCGAGGAGCCATATGAATAATGTGTGACGGCGTTTCATGATTCTATAGTACTATTGTAACAAAAAGCAGTGGAATGGCTGAGAGCACAGTTCCACTGCTGCACTAAACATTCACTGTAAATTGGTCTACTGTAAGACAGAATCCTTACAGGCTTTCGCCACGCGAAACTTAACAACCTGTTTTGCAGGAATCGTAATTGTTTCGCCCGTCGCTGGGTTGCGCCCTTGGCGTTCTGCGCGGTCTACCAATACAAGTTTGCCAATGCCAGGAATAAGAAATCCATTTTTGGCTTCGGCGCATGCTAATACAGCCAACTCGTCCAGCAGGTTGGATACATCGGTTTTCTTTAGTCCGGTCTTGTCCGCTAGTGCGGCAATTGTCTGCGTCTTTGTCATTGTGTTCCTCCTTGTTTGTTGCGTGAATGGGGGTTTCGATTCCCCAAGAGTCTACAAAACATTTCGTTACAGGCACATCTTGTGTTTGTCTATCTGCGAGCAAGCAACGTGGCTGCAGTTTCTGTTATATCGACCCTAAACACAAGCATTTTTCGAATGCACCAAGAGATGTCGCACAGGGAATATTGTCAGTTTCCTTTTGATGGTAACAGTGATACGCTAGCTTCCAAATCAATGGCTGCCAAAAGGGGATTGGCATAATACCGCTGAGACTTTGTGTGCTATATGTATAACAACGTAAGAAACACGTATTTGTGTGCCGGCATTATCGTTCTGATATGGGCATGGATTTCTTGTGTGCCAGTCGCTCGTGGCGGCATGATTATGGATACGATGGAGATCCCTGCGTCTGATAGCCACGTATGGCAATTAGCCGATGCTGGTGCGTCGCGATATGCTGAGGGGTGGCATCCGCGCGCTAGGCCGATAACCGACGTTCCCTTGCATAGTACCGAAGGGGGTGAACGATTTCCATTGCGTTTGCCTGGAGCTTTGTTGAATCCGTTCCCGTTCTCAACTCCTATTTGGAGGTCGCCTGTAACCGGACAGTTGGCTGTGGTTGAACAAATTCTCATGCTATGGTCTCTGCAGATTCCCGAATATCCGTCGGGCCCCCTCTCGGTAACGATTCGTGAACGGATGTTGCTTGTGCCACGTCAACTGCGGATAGAACTCGCACCAGTTACTGTCGAGGTTGAGGAACGGGAGTAGATACCAGCTATTAGGAGTCTGAGGTAGGAAGCAATGTTCTGACGCGCATGCCTATCAAGCAGACATCATCATCGAAGTGCGCGCTTCCAGAGAAATCCTGTGCATCTGTTACGATTTGCTGTAGGCATTCCGATACACTGCTGCTGGCATGATTTTCAATGGTTTGGGTTAAGCCGCTCACATCAAATATCGTGTCTTGCGTAGGCGACTCTGTCTCTGTGATACCGTCTGTATATAAGACCAGCATATCATTTGCTTCAATATCAGATCGATGATCATGGAATTCTGTGTCCGGGAATAAGCCGAGGGCAGGTTCTGGCGTGTTTTCATCGCTTACAATTTGCCTGACCTTTTTCGTTTTGGCTTGCAGGAGAAGGGGGGGGGGGTGTCCTGCGCTGGCCCAGTCAATTTCCCCCGTCGTTAAGTCGAGGACCATATAAAATGCCGATGCGAACATGGTTTGGCCTGGGTGGGATATGATTCTGGCGAGGTCCCGGTTCATGTGTGTGAGAAAAGCCGCTGGATCGTAGCGGAAGGGGCCTAGTTCTTCGATGAGTCCGCGAATGGTGGCGACGATCAAGGCCGAGCGAACACCATGTCCCATGACATCAGAGATGAAAATGCCCACGCGCGTTAATGATACGGCAAAGATTTCAAAGAAGTCTCCCCCAACAGCTCCACTTGGTAAGTATTTGTGTCCTAACTCAATCGCCGACTCGTTCAAAGGGACTCCTGCCGGGAATGTCGGGTATTCGCGCTGAATGAAAGCTAACTGAAATTCATTGGCCAGATTTAGATCATCTGCAAGCTGGGCATTATGTTGGCGCAGCTCGTTTTGAATCCGTTTCTGGTCGCTGATGTCAAGAAGGGACCAGACCATTCCTACGACCTCACCGTCGGCATCTAAATTGGGAGCTACCGATGCAAGGACAACAATCGTGGTATCGCGTGCGCAGCGCATTTGCAGTTCGCCACTCCATGGTTTGCCGCTCCTGATTGTTTTGCGAATGGATTCTCCGATACTCGGTGTACAAAGATAGCGATCAATTTGAAGGTTTTCAGTTTGTCCTTCAATTCCTAGGAGTTTGGTCATGGCTGGGTTGGCATATTGCAGATTACCATCGGTATCCGTGATGGCAATGCCGTTTCCGGAGTTTTGAATTGCGGTATGTCCTGTGCGTAGTTTTTCTTCGGCTTCTTTGCGGAAGGTTACGTCGCGTATGAAGAAACTGATGTATTGATGGTCGGAAATTTTCAGGAGGTTTACAGAGACTTCGGCGGGAAATGTGGTGCCATCAGCTCTGCAACAGTAGGCCTGTATGAGAATGAAGCGATCATGTTCGAGACTACTGTTGATGGTGGGAATGAGAGATTCATTGGAGCCGGAAATAAGCTCTGTCACATGCAGACCTTGGAATTGTCTGGAAGGTAATTGGAAAAATTCTTCTGCTCGGCTATTAGCGCATATCATGGTTCCATCGACCTTGGTGATTATGGCAGCGTCATATACACTCTCAAAAAGTTCGCGAAAGTCTGGACCGCCTGGAACTTGCTGTTCTCTCTGTTGATCTTCTCCGCCTTCTGATTGCCGTTGCATGGCAGTAGAGCCGCTGGTGGCATCTTCTGCATCTGCGGTTAAATCTATGCGCATGGTGGAAGAAAAGCGTGCACTTCCCGGGACAAAATCTTTTTTTGGCTGTATGTTATTCGTCATGCTCATGACAATACTTCGATCGCGCGCCTTCTTGGCGCTTATGTTTCATCTTCAGGGAATATTATAAATGTGTATTTCATGAAATGGTAAGATTGAAAGCAAAATTCAGCAAGCGATAAAACAGAAAAATTTAAAAATCGGGGTAATCGGTCAGTTATTGGGGGGGGGTATTTCTGAGTGCTCCGTAATACGAGCCTTTTAGCACTGCTATTCGGTTGAACGAGAACGGCGACGAGAACGGTTGACGATTCACATATATACTC
>PWYP01000120.1 GCA_003567805.1 PVC group bacterium | reverse complement strand
CTGCCAATAACATGTTCACGGGTTTCATCGGAATAGATTTCGATGGTGTCGCCGGGGATATGTGCGGCAGGATAGAGGAAGATGGCAGCGCGCGCCTCGATACATCCGCTGCGGTGCATGTCTTCGAGCATTTCCTTTGCTTCGCGATAGAGGGAACGTGCTTCTTCGCCATACTCGGGGTCATCCAGTATTTCCGGGAAGCTGCCGCGCATCTGCCAGGAAATAAAGAAGAAGGACCAATCGATATACGGGATGATTTCGTCGAGAGGCACGTTTTGAAAGTGTTTGAGTCCGATGTGATTTGGCTTGCAGGGTGGGTTGGCTGCGAAGTCGGGTTTGAAACGCTTGGCACGGACTTCGCTGATAGGGAGATATTCCCGCTCTTGTTGCGAGGCAAGGCGTTTTTGGCGTGTGCGCTCATGATCGGCGGCAATTTCCGCGGCGAATGCGTTGCGCGCGTCACGGCTAAGCAATTTTTGCACGACGCCGACGGCCAGTGATGCATCTTTGACATGCACAACAGGGTGCTCGTAGGCAGGTGCGATTTTAACGGCCGTATGAATCTTTGATGTTGTGGCCCCGCCAATGAGCAATGGGGTTTCAAATCCTTGGCGTTGCATTTCGGAAGCAACATAGACCATTTCATCGAGCGAAGGTGTGATAAGGCCGGAGAGTCCGATGATATCTGCTTTCTGCTCTTTGGCGGCTTTTAGGATTTCCTCGCAGGGCACCATCACGCCAAGATCGACGATGTCGTAGTTGTTACTGGCGAGAACGACGCCAACGATATTTTTGCCAATGTCGTGGACATCCCCCTTGACGGTGGCTAGGAGGATCTTGCCTTTGGCAGAGGTGTCGCCACCCGCCGCTTTTTCGGCCTCGATATATGGAGTGAGATAGGCAACGGCTTGCTTCATCACGCGCGCACTTTTGACGACTTGCGGCAAAAACATTTTTCCCGAGCCAAAGCGTTCGCCGACGATATTCATGCCGTCCATGAGGGGTCCCTCAATGACGTGCAGTGCCGCTGGCAGCTTTTGGCGTGCCTCTTCGACATCCTGTTCAATGTGCGAGGTGATACCTTTGATGAGAGCGTGGGCCAAGCGTTCCTCAACAGGGGCTTCGCGCCAGGTGAGATCTTCTTCCCGCGTGGTACCACGGCCAGCATATTTTTCGGCCAGTTCGAGTAAGCGGTCCGTGGCGTCTTCTGTGCGATTGAGTATCAGATTTTCAACGGCTTCCCGTAATTCATCCGGTATTTCATCGTAGTCGGCCAGTTGTCCGGCATTGACGATACCCATGCTCATGCCTGCGTGAACGGCGTGGTAGAGGAATGCGGCATGGATGGCTTCCCGCACTTGATCCATCCCGCGGAAGGAAAAGCTGACATTACTTACGCCACCGGACACTTTGGCGTGGGGGAGATTTTCGCGAATCCAGCGTGTGGCTTGCATGAAATCCACGGCGTAGTTGCGATGTTCCTCGATGCCGGTTCCAATGGCAAAGATGTTGGGGTCGAAGATGATGTCCTCTGGGGGGAATCCAATTTGCTCGGTTAATATTTTGTACGAACGCTCACATATCTGGATTTTTCGTGCTTCAGTGTCGGCTTGGCCCTCTTCATCGAATGCCATGACAATGGTGGCGGCACCAAAGTCCCGCACGATACGAGCATGCTCCAGGAACGCGGCCTCGCCTTCTTTCAACGAAATGGAGTTCACGATGGCTTTGCCTTGCACACAGCGCAGGCCAGCTTCGATTACCGAGAATTTACTGGAGTCGATCATGATGGGCACGCGGGAAATATCGGGCTCAGCGGCGACAAGCTTGAGAAACCGATCCATTTCGGCGGCACTGTCGAGCATGGCTTCATCAATGTTGATGTCGATGATCTGAGCCCCGTTTTCCACTTGTTGCAGTGCCACAGATAAGGCTTCTTCGTGATTTCCTTCGCGAATGAGACGGGCAAATTTTCGGCTGCCGGTCACATTGGTTCGTTCGCCAACATTTACGAAACCTGTGTGAGATGCAATTTCCAGTGGTTCGAGGCCGGAGAGACGCATGGTATGTGGATCTTCGGGAATGCTGCGTGGCGCATGTTTACTGCATGCCTGAACGATGGCTTTGATATGTGCTGGCGTGGTGCCACAGCAGCCCCCGACGATGTTGAGTAATCCGTCGGCAGCCATTTGCCCAATGACCTCGGCCATTTCTTCGGGGGTATCATCGTATTCGCCGAATTCGTTGGGCAAGCCTGCGTTGGGGTGCACGCTGATGGGACCATGGCAGACGGCGCCCAAGTCGTGTACATATTGCCGCAATTGTTCCGCGCCTAGGGCACAATTCAGGCCTACAGCAAGAGGTTCGGCATGCCGGATCGAGTAGTAAAATGCCTCGGCGGTCTGGCCTGACAGCGTGCGTCCACTCTGATCGGTGATGGTGCCGGAAATCATGATGGGGATGGTCGCGGTACGTTCTCGCTGTAATTGTCGCACAGCGTAAATGGCGGCTTTGGAATTGAGCGTGTCAAAGATTGTCTCGATCATGATGAAATCGGCTCCGCCTGCAAGAAGACCTTCGGCTGCATTGCGATAGTCGTCTACCAATGTGTCGAAAGAGATGGCGCGAAAGCCGGGGTCGTTTACATCGGGGGAGAGGGAGAGTGTTTTGTTGGTTGGGCCAAGGATGCCAGCTACAAAGCGCGGTTTGTCGGTGTAGCGGTCAGCTACGCCGCGTGCGAGGCTTGCAGCGGCGGTATTGAGTTCACGCACGAAGACAGGGTCCTGCAACCCGTAATCGAGTTGCGAGGTGGAGGTGGAATTAAACGTGTTGGTTTCGATTATGTCGCAGCCGGCATCCAAAAAAGAGGCATGGATTGCGGCAATGATATCAGGGCGCGTCAGCACGAGAATGTCGTTGTTGCCTTTGAGTGGGTCTTGGTGATCGGCAAAACGATCCCCTCTGAAATCGGTTTCCTCGAGTTTGTAGGATTGAATACTCGTTCCCATGGCGCCATCGAGAAAGACAATTCGTTCTCGTAAAACTTGTTGAAATTGTGCAAGTCGTTTCTGTTGCATGGTATGTATTCCTGCCTGTTTCCGTGGGTTGGTAAAGGGGCATCATCTTCGTTGTAATTTTACAAAATGTCAACGCGAAGGTTTTTGGGGGGACGGAGCATAAGCGGGGCTAGACTGTAACTTCAGTTTTAGATACAAGATGTTGTGGTTTTGCATTTCTACGCTGCACGATGTTAGCCCCTTTTGGAGTGCGGTGATCTGAATCGCCGCTTTGGGATTGCGCGTAGCGCGGGGGCGGAGATGCACTGAGCGGGTTGGTTGATTGGAAGTGTGTTG
>PWYP01000042.1 GCA_003567805.1 PVC group bacterium | reverse complement strand
GACATGGTGCAGATGGGCTTCAAAACTCCGATGGAAATGCCGGAGCCTTCACGCAGTGACTGTCATGCTTGGGGAAGCCATCCGCTTTTCCACATGCATGCAAGTCTGGCAGGCATTCGTCCGGGAGATCCGGGGTTCAAGTCTGTTATTATCAATCCGAGTCCTGGCCCCTTGGGTGAAATGCATAGCAAAATGCCGCACCCCGCAGGGACCATTCATTTCGATCTTGCTAAAAGGGGATCCGACTGGCTCGCAAACGTCATATTGCCGGATGGTGTTCAGGGACAACTCTTTTGGGAGGGTTCTGTGCATGCGTTGCAGGGAAGACAGAAATTGGTGCTAAGACAGAAATTGGTGCTAAGGTAGTGTGGTTCGTTCGCAGAGGTTACGGTCAACTCGTTGTGTTCTGGCTTGTTTCTTTTTCGAGCAGTTCAATCACATCTTTGAAGGCCTCGCGATTCTTTGTGTTCATTTCTGCTAAGTTCTTATGAGCTTGGAGTGTTATTCCCTCCAGAGTGGCAGGCGTCCGGTTGGCCAAATCAATTCCGCAATAGGGAGGTGCCTCGGGACCAGCAGACTCGTCAACGATCTCAAAGTAATGATCGAACCCCATACCATTTAGCAGGAGTGTGATGTCTTCGCTGCCCGTGACAATGAGTGGTTTATGATGACAGGTTTTGTTTAGCTTGATTGCAATTGAAGCCAAAATGCCCAGGTTCGTGCTGTCAATAAATTCTGTCTCGATTAAATCGATGACAGCCATGTCTAGAGGGGTTTGGTTGAATACGCTAGATACAAAAGACTCAAGCGTACTCGCCCCATTATGCCGGAGTACGCCTGCCACTTTTAGGTAGAGGCAGTTTCCGTCGATTGCAAATTGTATATGCGGAGCATTCATCAGGCTTAGATCCTCTTCAGCGTGACAAGGGACATGTCATCCGTTCGTTGATCCTGTTGCTTTAATTTTTCGTAGAACGGCTCAAGCCTTCCTAGTTGTACGAGGTCGCGCAATTTTTCCATTTTTTCACGTATGGAGCCTTGCAACATGGCGTCAATGACTCCATCAGAAAACAGGTATAACTGGAATTGGTCTGTGAGTTCAATTTTCTTGGTTTGAAACGTGGCTTCTGGATCAATCCCAACCGGGCTTTCACCTGTCGCGGCATATTCTTCCGTATCCTCTTTGACAATGATAGGGGGGGGGAAGTGACCACCATTCACATAGCTGAGTGTGTCTGAGATGAGGTCGATTTTGCCGAAAAAGATTGTTAGGTATTTCCCTAGGTGTTCGGCGCATATTTCTTTATTCAACTGCTGGAGAAACTTGTGCGGATGGATGATGGTGTCGTCAGCGTTCTTGTGAAAATTATCGACGCACTTGTTTACGATAGATTTGAGCAATACTGTAACAAATGCGGAGGAAACGCCATGGCCTGCAATATCTGCAAGATAGAAGATGAGCGTTGTGTCGTTCAGAGCAAAGTAGTCATAAAAATCTCCACTCAGATAATCTCTTGCCAACAAATTGCCTGTCAGGCTGAAACCGCAGAGCTCGCATGATGGTGGGGGCAGAAGACGTTTTTGCATTTTCTTGGCCGCGATTTCACCTTCCCGGAGCGTTTGGACCGTTTCTTCGAGTTTAAGCTGATAGGCTTTGGATTGTCGTTTTAAGGAAAAGCGCTCAATGCTCTTTTCCAGCGTGTGGGTAATAATAGATAGGTCTGTGATGGGTTTAAGGAGAAAATCGATGGCTCCCATTTTGATCGCCTTCATTGCTTCTCCAATATCGGAGGTTCCAGATACCACAACGACGGGTACATCTGAAAGCACAGGCTTGGCTTCCTCGAGCACATCGAATCCGGTTACCTGGGGCATATGGAGGTCGAGTAGAACGGCATCGAGTTTGTGTGTGGTCAATAGCTCGATTCCTGTTTTGCCATCAGCAGCAGTCAAAACCGTGTAACCTTGACGCGACAAATACATCGCAAACATGGAGCGCATACCAGCATCGTCATCAATGATTGCAATGCAAGGTGCAGTCCCGGAATTTTCGGTGTCCCACGCCGTTTTCGGTTCTATTTTTGTAGGAATTTCCATTACGTGCCGCTCAGGAATGTTCGTACGTTATAATGCCCACCTAAAACTTTGTTCTATTGTGCTCTTGCGTGGCTGTAAGTGCAATACATAATTGCATTTATATAGCTGTTAATTTGATTGCTGTTTTTTTGACAACAGCACTGATATAGAAAAGGATACAAAGTATGACTTTTATTATCCTGAGGTATGAATAACGATGAAGATGTATGTTGAATATGCACAGGGTCCCATAACCATCGGGACTGGCGTTCCGCGGTTTTCCTGGGCTTTGGATTTTCCGGGGCGGGGTCGTTATCAAACCGCCTATCGTATTCTCGTCGCAACGGACAAGGACCGGTTAGCGCAGGGGGATGCGGATTTATGGGATAGTGGCAAGGTCGAATCTTCACAATCGGTGAATATAGCGTATGGCGGTGTCGGGCTGTGCAGCAATATAGATTGCTTTTGGTGTGTGGAAGTCTGGGATGAGACCGGATTCAGCAGTGGCCCGTCTCCAGTCGCGGTATTTGGAACGGGGCTTTATCATGCCTCCGATTGGCAGGCTGAATGGATTGGGATGGGGGACCCTGCTGAACCCTGCTGTGATCCGGCCCTATTCCAGCACGGTGGACTTCCTCCTGAAGTGGTTGCATTTGAGCCAGATGATCGGGCGCCGATGCTACGTAAGGCTTTTGATATTAAGAAGCCGGTGCGGCGTGCACGTGTGTATGTTTGTGGACTTGGATTGTTTGAGCTTCGTCTTAACGGGCAAAAGGTGGGGGACGATGTGTTGGCCACGCCTCGCACGGAATTTCGAAAGCAGGTTGTCTATAATACCTATGATATTACGGGGATACTGCAGAATGGTCCAAATGCATTTGGCGTGCTGTTGGGCAATGGGTGGTTTAACGCCCACAAGAAATACTGGGGGTGGCAGAAGCAGTGGTATGGATCTCCGCGCAGTATCGTGCAACTTATGGTTGATTACACGGACGGTACAACCGAAACCGTTGTGAGTGATGCCTCGTGGAAAGGAGCATGGTCACCAATTACGCATAATTGTATTTATGATGGTGAAATCTATGATGCGCGTTTGGAGCAGGATGGCTGGGATTGTGTCGAATTTGATGATGCAAACTGGGAGTCGGTCCGTGTTGTTCCAAAGCCTGGGGGCGTACTCACAGCGTTGCGGCATGAACCGAACAAGGTTGTGGAGCGCTTTCGTCCCGTGGCGATGTGCGAACCCTCGCCCAGTGTATTTATATACGACATAGGCCGGAATATAACAGGATGGGTGCAGCTTCGTGTGAAAGGGGGCGGGCGTGGCGAAACGATAACGCTTCGTTATGGTGAAGCCCAGCATGCAGATGGTTCTCTTAACACGAAGAGCAGCAACGCAGCCTTGCAGCGCGATCAGTACATTTTGCGAGGACAAGGCCAGGAGACCTATGCGCCACGGTTTACGTATCATGGATTTCAATATGTTGAAGTAAGGGGGTATCCTGGCAAGCCGGGGCTCGATTCGCTGGAAGCATGTTTTGTGCGGTCAGCGGTTGAGGAGACGGGGTCGTTTTCAAGTGGTAACGATCTGCTAAATAAGATCCATGCCTGCACGATGCAGTCGCAGAAATGTAATATTCAGATGGGCGTTCCCACGGATGATACGCAGCGTCCAGAGCGATTGGGATGGGCAGGGGATGTCTGGAGTTTTGCGGAAGAGTGTTTCTATAATTTGTGGTCGCCACGTGTGTATGCCAAGTGGATCGCAGACTTTTGCGATCAGCAAGCGGCTGATGGCATGATCGGTATGATTGTGCCGCAGGCCGGACCAGAGGAGGATCTGGTTTGGAGTGCTGCGTTTATCTTGGTTCCATGGTGGCAGTACGTATATTATGGCGATCTACGGATCCTCGAGGAAAATTATGCGAATATGCAGCGTTACCTGACCTATTTACAACGTACAGGCCTGCGTCAGATCGAGACCATGCCGACGGAAGAAATTCTTTCGAAGTTACGATATCATTGTGCAGGGGATGCTCGTTTCCCTTCAGAAAACGAGCATGGTTATTTGCAGATTTCGCAGTGGGGGGATCACCTGTCAACGCATGAAGGGGGATCCGGAAACCGCAAGAATCAGCCGCTGAGCATTGCGACGGCTTTCTATCATGCGGATGTGATCACAATGGTGAAAGTTGCTGAGGTGCTCGGGTTGCAGGATGATGCCGTGCAATATCGAGAACTGGCCGGCAAAATTAAAGATGCCTTCAATGCTCGGTTCTATGATGCAGGGAGTGGGTATTATGATGTTGGTTGTCAGAGTGCGCAGGCTTGGGCATTGGCCTTTGATTTGGTGCATGAAACCAATCGCGATGCGGTCGAGATGTATCTTAATAGCAGCGTGAATCATCGTCAGCGCCGCTTGACGACAGGTTACGCTGGCACGAAATGGGCGATTCGTGCTGTTGCTGATTCGGGTCGAAATGACATCGTGTGGACGCGTGCGACGGCAACGGATTATCCGAGCTGGGGCTACATGTTACGGGATCCGAATCGAACGACCATTACAGAAAATTGGATGGGGGAGGGCGGTTCTCTTTGTCATACCACGCTGGGCGCAGCTATAGACGAGTGGTTTTACAAGGATCTGGTGGGGATACGTCCAGATCCCGATGCACCTGGGTTTGCGCATGTGATGATTCAACCCTACATGCCTGTTGATTTGCCTTGGGCCAAGGCATCCGTGCAAACGATTCGTGGCGAAATAGCGGTCTCGTGGCAGCATGACGGGAGCTCGGCCCGTCTCGAGGTTTCTATTCCTGCCAACTGCACGGCAACCGTCCATGTTCCGGCAGATAGGGAGAAGATATTGGAGGGGGGCATGGCGGTTTCACAGTCGGAGGGCGTGAAGGCATGCACGTACAAAACTGGCAAAACGGAGATTGAAATGGGTTCAGGATCCTATGTCTTCGTTTTTCCGATGTAACACGAGTCGAAACAGGAGGTTAAAGATGGAAGGACCATTTGCGGAAAGAGATTGGAAGTATTTAAGACGTCTTTCTGATGAGTTACTGCAGGCACTATGTGAAAGAGTGAATGAACGGGCTGCGGCGATTGCATCTTCTGAGATCGGTACGCCACACGAAAGGTATCTGGCGTTATACAGACATGTAAAGAAGTCAGATGGCATTATTGCTGAATGTTTCAATGATTGGCGCCGCTCGCGTCTAGCTATGAGAGTATTTTCGTTACGAAAGCACGATTTGCTTACGGATGAACATTTGAAGGAGCTATCACAGGAAGCGCAGACGTTTATTCACGCTATGGAAGAAATGGGAGCGCGATAATGTTTTTGGGTATGTTATGACTGTCACGGGGAACTATCACGAGATCGATACTGCGATCAAGGCTGCTGCCGCGCAGGGGATCAATGAGCTGAAGTGTAATCTTTATGCGCTGTGCGACGAAATCGGGCCTCGGTTCGCAGGGACCGAAGGAGATCGCCGTGCTGCCGAGATGATTCGTGCCACATTCGAGCGGTATGGGCTGAAAAACGTGTGTTGCGAGCCTTTCGCGTTTGTGGCTTGGTGCAGGGGTGGAGGCGCACGTTTGCGTTTGGTTACCCCTCGTGAATATGAATTACCAGCTTATGCTATGCCATATGGTGCCGCAACAAAGGGTGAGGGGATCACAGCGCGTTGGGTCGATGTTGATAGCGGAAGCGAAGATGAGGTCGACAAGGTTGCTTCAGCCTTGAGGGGAGCGTTTGCCCTCACCGATGGCAGCAGTGGTCCGCGCAAGGGGATTCAGCAGCGCTGTGTGACTGCAGGTGCTATAGGTGTATTGCACGGGCATAATGTCGATGGCATGCTTTTCAAGACAGGCAGTGTACATAATGGGCAGGAAAGCCCGATTCCTGCCGTGAATATCCCGTCAGAAACACTTGCGCTGCTTCGCCGGATGCAGACGTCCGGTCAACTGCATCTTGTTGTGGACTCCTACTGCAAGCCCGGCACTACCTGTAATGTGGTGGGTGAGATTCCGGGGGCCGAAAAACCCGATGAACTCGTGATCATGGGGGGGCATTATGATTCACATGATATTTCGCCGGGTGCCTATGACAATGCGACAGGTGTGAGCATTGTGATGGAAGTTGCGCGGCTACTAGAACCCTTTCGACATCAAGTAAAGCGGACGGTGCGTTTTGTTGCATTTGGTGCGGAAGAAATGGGATTGCTTGGATCGCACGATTATGCGCGGACCCACGCAAAACTTTTGCGTAAAACCCGATTCATGCTCAATTGTGATACCCCTTGTCTAGGACGTCCACACGGGCTGGGTTTTCATAAGTGTTCTGCTGCGGAAGCTTATGTACATACACTTGCTGCGGAAATGGGCGAAGAGGTGCGTTTTGGAAACCGTCAACATACGTCTTCGGATCATTACCCCTTTATGCGGCAAGGTGTGATCACGGCGGGTGTTGGCGGAAAGCCGGGAAAATCACGAGGTGGAGGGTTTTATCACATGGCAGGCGATACGCTTGATAAGATCGTGGTGGAAGAAGTATCGGACACCGCAGCCTTTATCGCAAGAGCACTCCTGCGCATCGCCAATGATGATAGCTGGCCTACGTTGCAACACGATGAGGATTTCGCAAAAACCAGCAAGGCGGGTTAATACTGTTTCTCGTATTCGCCCTTGCTGACTTTTTTTAGCTTATGAAATCCGGCAGACTTCGCGCGGTCATCAAAGTTACTTTGTGAGGCACCCACGCGTGGGGCAGATATGATCTTGGAGATCGCTGCGCCACATGAGGGGCATGCCGCGAGAGCATGTTCGGACAGCTTTTGTAATACCTCGAAGGGCTCACGACAATGTGAGCATGCCTTCTTTGGATCCTTTGCTTGATATTCGTAGATGGGCATAATTCGTTCTTGGTTCTTCTTTAGTCTGTAGTATGCGGTCTATTTTCTTGGCGGTCGTTTGGCTTTGCCGAGCATCCGCACTAGTAGTACTTCGAGTATGAGCTCTGGCGGGACACGAGAGGAAACCATTTTTTCGTGCGCCACGACAATCTGACGCAAACAGTGATCCAGTCTTTTACGTGTAAATTTTGCAGCTCCTTCCGCTAGATTGCCGGAAATAAAGAAGGGCAGTTTGCGCGGATCGCGATCCATTTGGGTTAGGGCGCGGTCTACATCTGGTGGCAGGTTTGTCCATGTGAGTTGTCGGCCTCGCTGTTGTACCCAGCCCTGATCGATAGCTTCGCGAAAGACAAGAAGATCTCTTATCGTGCTTTCGAGATGCATGATTAAACCGATCATACTTTGCTTCTGGAAAAGTAGCTCGTGCAGGGTGCGAATGGCGCCGGTAAGGTCAAACGCACAGAATCGGTTGGCCAATGCATAAAAAGCGGTCTCCGTTGTTGTGGAGGTGATGGTTTCTATGGCTTCGCGGCTGATTTTTGTTTCTGGATAAGCGTACAGGCAGAGCTTATGTGCTTCACTGACAAGCCTGCGGGTATCCGATCCCACTTTCTCGCAGAAAAAAGGGACGAGATCGGGGGCGATGGAACAACCATTTTCTTCGATCGTACTGCGAACAATGGCTGCTCGGCCTGCATGATCTTTTGCATCTCGCTTGAATTCATGTACAGCCGCCATTTTTGCCAATGTTTTGGCATAAGAGCGGCGTTTGTCGATCGATTCGGCCGTGATGAGCAGGGAAAAACCATCGGGGAACCCTTGCGAGAGAAATGCCACAAAATCGGTAATAGTATTTTGCACGGTCTCGGATTGAGCAGCCCGCGAATCGTTCATAAATGCGACATCTTTCAGCCATACGATACGCGTTGTGCTAAAGAGTCCTGGAGACTGTAGGGCGGATTTGCAACGGAGAATGGCCGTTTCGGCGTCTCCCACAGTCGTTACCAGGCCGTCGATGGTTTCCAGCTCGCACGCAGGGTCTGTTTGCTGGACTGTTGCAATGACATCCTTGGCGTGGCGGTTCATGAGAAACTCATCATCGCCTACAAGCAGGGTTATCGGACTATCTTTTTTTGCCGTCATGCTCTATTGATACAAGCAGTAGCCTTCTGGGAAAAGCGAAATTGTTACGAATGCGCCTTTTTGCGTGAATTGGCCTGTCTCAAATCTGAATAGCGGCGTATTTTCCGGGGCCTATGGTTGCAGGAACCCGCGAATCAGTTGTTGCCCGAATCGCATCTACATAAGTACGCCCTCCTCGTGTGGAGATGTCATAGACAAAATCTCCGAGTACGAGGAGGGCGCGATTATGTTGTATTCGCTACTCTAACGACTGCTTCGTCAGAACGCGATTACGCCGTTGCTGGTTCTACGGGTTTTGCTGCTTTGATCTTCATGATAGCAAGGGTAGCTATCACAATACCAATAACGAGAAGGCTAATGCCTAGCAATGGACGGTAGTAAATCCATGCGATAGCTATCGTGAGTAGAGACAGCACGGCAGAGATCAGGGATGTGATCAGCGAAAGTCCTGCGCCAACGATTTTGCCTAACATCGGCAAAACATCTGCTACGACTTTAAGTACATTAAACACCATGCCCAAGCCCATCGACATAAGCGCAAAGCCGACAAACCGTAAAATCCATGTTAAACGAACATTGCTAGCTTGAGCCTGCTCAAACATAGCTTCAGATGTATGTGCGCCAACACTGAGCATCTGCAACGCGCGGCCAGCTTGCGTTTGATAGGGAGAGAACGTGTTCCCGGTTTGGCGGGCAATCAAGCTGACGTCTGTTGGTTGTGCAACGCGAAAAGAGATACGCAGATCACCAATTTGTGGGTTTGCTGGATTTGTGCCAACGTAATAACCTCCATTATGCAGTGTGGTCCGCTCTTGCAATGCGGGCGGCAGGTTTTCTGTGTCTGTCATCTCTAATGGACTAAAGTTTGATATACTCGCAATCAAGGTGGGATTTAACCTGAATTCGCCCACTGTCACGTTTTGTGCTGTATACGTTGTGGATTGGTAGGGGAGTGCTCCCGGGTTCTGGTGTCCTGTTGGATTCTCGAATCGAGATGAATCAATGTGGGAGGAAGACCATGTTTTCTCGTAAGAAAAGGTTTCTGTTGTTTCTGTACCGCCGCCTACTCTGTTTTCGGTTCTGGTCGTTTTTTGCTCGCGCCACTGATACATTTCCACTTGGCGATTCAATTTGATTGCATTAGCGGAAACACCAAACTGATTGTCGGTAAGCACATCATCCGTAACGGCTTTGCCCGTTAGATGAACAAGTTGATTCTCGTTGGCAGGATCGACATGGTCTGCAGATACAGAAATGACGGCTGCCGCCCCTTCTTGGAGGCTCTTGTACGTAGTGACTGCGCGACCTTCATTCCACCAAAGCAGGGGGAAAGATACTAAAAAAAGGATTACCCCGAACACAATCCCTTTAATTGCGCCGCCAATTCGGCTAAGCCATGATTGTCGCGTCACCCGTGTTACTGTGCCTTGCCCCATTTTCTTACCTCTTTCTTTTTTTTGTTTTTGACACTTGTTGTGTCGTTTTGTTGTGCACTGTCGCGGTAAACGATCCGCAGTATGTTTTACAATGTTGTGTGACTTTTTCGGTTAGACTTATAATGGCTGTTCTCCACCTTTGGCCATCTTTTAATTTGCCTGTCTGGTCGTCGGCGATATTTCATGCCATAGCGAAAATTCTGTGCCGTTCTATTTGTATGCTTATTTTCCCATGTATATTCTCAGTGAAAAGCGTTTTATTCGGGCTTCTGCCTAATGTTGGTCTTATCTCTTAGACTCCATAAAAATGGAAATCTTTGATTTTTTTTAAAGTTTTTTTATTTCAGTAGATGGAGGGTATCGCTGGTAGCGCATTGAAAGTGCGCTTCCCATTCATTTCACGCTAGCGATGCTGTACTCAAAATTATCACAAGTCGCGTTTTCGCATACGGTATGAGACAATATTCGTTCTGCAATCCATTTGCATTCACGGTGGATCTCAGGGGGTCAGGACAATGCCCCAGTTTGACCAGAAGTCAATTACTCGATGATAGCCTTTGCCTACTCTTGCTGCGAAATACTTAGGGGGGCCTAGTAATGACGCGATTACGATGAAAGGTGTAGCGGCGAGAAGTACGATTGGGAAGAGTAGAATCCACCACAGGAGTGCGAGAAGTACATCCTTCAAAACGTCGGATATCAAGTCGATCATGGTGATGGTATCCTTTTTGCCGACTGGGTGCTGGGGGAACAGGAGATTATTGATTTAAGGCATTGATTCTTTGTAATGGCCAGTAGATCCGGGTTACTTTGCCCATAATATTATCTTCTGGAAGGGCACCCCAGTAGCGACTGTCTCGGCTGTTTTGTGTGTTGTCGCCGAGGACAAAATACTCGCCGGCATTCAATGTGACAGTATCTGTAGCTTCCGTCATAAAACCACCAAACTGAAAACCTGCATAGTTGTTCGATTCCGATGATATTGTATTGAAGATTTCCGGGGTTTTTACTTTTACGCCATCTACAATCAAAAAAGGCGGTTCGATTCGAATACGCTCGCCGGGAAGTCCGGCAATGCGTTGTATGAAGAAGCTGTCAGCAGGCAGGCTTGCGATGCCGGCAGTATGAAAGACAATAATATCGCCTCGTTCCGGTTTGCCAAAACGATATGAAAGTCTTTCCATCATTACGTAGTCATTTGTTACAAGTGTCGGTTTCATTCCGCCCGTTGGGAGCCGGAAGGGATGCATAAATTGTTGTTTCAAAAGACTCAAGGTATTGTTCAGAGCGATTGAAATAAGAACAACGGCAATCCAGCCGAAAATACCGATTCGTCGGACGGGGCGGTACGACTGCCTGAGCATCATTCCCCAGAGCATGAGGCTGGCGCAACCGAAGATCACGCCGATCATGAAGGGAATGTTGCCGGGGATTGTGACCAGTGCGACGGTAACAAAACTGCTAGTAAAGAGGAGTGCGTACCACCTGATGCCGGTTGCACGCTCGCCCGAAAGAAAGTGCGCGGAGCCTGAGAGGAGAAGTCCCAGTACGACACCAACCCAACTTCCATATGCGGTTTTGTCAGTCATTTGCTGTGCGTTTAGATGTGAATCATTTTGCATTGCTGTGACTATATCTAAAAACTGAGGGATTGCCAGTTTACATATACGTATACTGTTCTACGAGAAGAGCCCATGCCTTAAACATACTTCCTGCGGTGCGATACAGTTGCCATCCGCCCAGTAAAAGTAGACTTGCTGAAAAATGCAGAGCCGTTTGTTTTTATCCTTTAGACTACATGAACACAAAAATCTTTGAAAAAAGATTTTTGCGTGTAGTCACTGGGCTTGATTCCATGGTCGATTTTTCGTGAATAAGTCCGTGTACTTCGTTATCTTGCATCGTTGGCATGCCCCGGTAGCTCAGTTGGACAGAGCGACAGATTCCTAATCTGTAGGTCGGAGGTTCAAGTCCTCTCCGGGGTACCACTTGATTATAGGAGTCTCGTTATGAAGATTCATGCTCATTCGATCCCATCTCACCTCTCTTTCTTGATGCTGTTGGCTCTTGCCTTGTGTTTCCCGCTGGCGGGCCTTTCGGCAGAATCGACTGCTGTAGAGGTGCCGTTCCCCGTAGAGCATGAGATGTTCGGTCGACGTGGGCCGGGCGAGGGCGAACATGGCACATTCGGGTATGTCGGGGTTACCGGGTTGTACTTGCGCTTCCACCCCGGCCGCACGCTTACGGTTGAGCGTGTTCTGCCAGACACACCTGCCTACGGTCTTTTCTCGTCGGGAGATGTTATTACCGCCGTCAACGGTATTGCGTTTGAAGGGCAGAGCGCGTTTATCATTATGGGGGCCTCCTTAACCGAGGCTGAGGCAAGCGATGGCCAGCTTGTGTTTGAGGTTCGCGCGGCTGGTGAAGACCAAACGCGTGAAGTAAGCATCGAGATACCGGTGCTGGGTACCTATAGTGCTACGTGGCCATTGGATTGCGACAAATCCGATCAGATTGTTGCCCGTGCGGCCAAATATTATGCCAGCCGTCAGCTCTATGCGTACAATGCGGCCGACGATGAGCTCCGCCCGGAAAACATGCAAACGCATGGTATTGGGGGGGCGTTGGCGGCGCTGTTTCTTTTGTCGACAGGAGATGACCAGTATCTGCCACGGGTGAAGGAATACGTGGATCACCTGGCCGCCCATGTCGACAGCCTCGGCGATCATACCTGGGATAATGGGTATAACGGCATTCTTGTGGCAGAGTACTACCTACGCACGGGTGACGAGACCGCACTCCCCGTTCTGCAATACTATGTTGACGACGCCACGGAACGGCAGTTTTACGGTGTGGGGTGGGGACACTGGGGACGTACGGTAAGTCCGCGCTATGTTGCCGGTGGGTTAATGAACCCAGCCGGATCACAGGTGCTCACGACGCTTTTGCTGGCCAAGGAATGTGGCCTGGAGGTGGATGAAGATACCCTGTTGGGTGCATTGCGCTTCTGGTACCGCTTTGTGGGACGTGGGTCGGTTCCATATGGCGACCATCGCGGGGAGGGAGGCCTTGGCTCTAACGGCAAAGACGGCATGGCCGCCGCTATGATGCAGGTTGCCGCTGGCGCACAGGGCAATGTGGCAATATACGAGCAGGCTCGGGACCATTTGAGCATGATCACGCTTATGAGCTATCCGCGATTGGTGGCAGGGCATGCCGATAATGGTCGGGGGGACGGCATCTGGCGGGGGATCGCCTCGGCCTACCGTTTGGATATAGCACCAGATGCTTATCATAGTGTCATGAACCGGATGCGCTGGTGGTTTGATCTGAGTCGTCGGCCCAGTGGGGGTATTGGCATGGCGATGAACACCCGGTTTGATGATGTCGGCTCTGGAGCCGGATTGGCGCTGGCCTACACCGCGCCGCGTCGTACGTTGCGCATCACAGGGGCGCCGCGATCCGAACATGCCCATGCTTTCACGCTTCCGGAGCACCTTTGGGGGAGGGAGGCGGATCGCGTGTTTCATTCGCTGGACCACGGCGAACCCTATTTTGCATATGGGGAGGAAGAACCCGTACATATCCCATTGCGTCAGTTAGGCACCGGGTATGCCGAACGCAGTGCGGACGAGCTGTATGCGCTGCGCGATGGAATCCGCCGTAATGCGTATCATGCATCGTTCGTGATTCGGGCGCAGGCTGGCAAGGCGCTGCTGCGGATTGAGGCATTTGACGAGATTGAGAAACTTCTCGATGATCCGGATCCACGCGTCCGACGTGCTGGACTCGATGGCATGACGGACTACCGTTTCTGGCATTTTATCGGACGTAATCCGATTCGTAGCGAGCAGGTGACACCGGCCATGATCGGCTCCATTCGGCGGATGCTTGCGGATCCCGAGGAGGCACTTTTTGTTATCGATGGTGCGCTGGCAGCGCTAAGTCGTGCGCGGCCTGAGGATGTTTTGGAAAGTTTGCCGCTTGTGATGCCTTGGACGGAACACGAAGAGTGGTGGATTCGGCAGTCTGCATTTGCTGCGTTGAATGCGATTGCGCAAGCAGAGGATTTGCTGCCGCAGGTTTTACCTACGATGGTAAAGATGTTTCTACGTGAGGATCGTGCGCAGCCCCGCTGGGGTATGCAACATCATACTGCGATGGTGCTACGGCGCACCCCGGCTGATAGTCCCGTTGCACAACAAGCTTTTTCCGCATTGCAGCAGGCTGTTAACGAAACCCCCATCTTGCCGGCGCAGCGTTCCGGAGAGGGGCGCTACTATGTCGTGCAGGCAGCTCTCACAGCTCTTCAGGAAAGTCCTGAGAATGCGCTTTCCATTGCAGAAGCCTTGAGGCGTCGGTTTTCGCAATTGCAGCCAAGCGACATACAGGATGTCACTCGTAGACTGTTGGAGGTGCGCGAGTCTGTGTCAGAGGATACGCGCGCAGGTTTGACAGAGCTTTTAATCAATGAGTATCGCAGAGAGTTTCTCGCGTTGCTGGAAACGGATGCCAGAAACGTACCGTTGGACACGCTGGTGTCACTTGTGCAGTTAGATCGTCCTGCCGTTGGTTGGCAAGTGCTCGGCGAACTGGATGTTTCTGAACGCGTCTGGCAATTTACCAGTTTTGCGCCTGAACCCGAAGATCAACTCCCGGATCATATGGGACGACGTTTTCGGGATGTGAGGCTGCCGGAATCTTTACGCGGATGGTATAGTATGGATTATGATGCATCCGCGTGGGAAACCGGTCATGCGCCGATCGGTAAGGGGGAATTTCGTGGTCGGGGGCGGCAAGGTGTCACGATCGAGAATCGCTCACCTTGGGGCGACGGCGAATTTATCGTACTTCGTGGAGAATTTGAAATCAATGATCCAGCGGATTTTGACTTTTTCCGCCTCCGTGTGCTGGCAAATCAAGGTTTTCGGATCTATCTCAATGGGCAGGAAATTCACACGTACACATGGTGGAACGATCATCCGCATTATCGGGCAATTGGGCTTGGACCAGACCATATCCGGTATTTTCAGTCAGGCACCAATGTG
>PWYP01000100.1 GCA_003567805.1 PVC group bacterium | reverse complement strand
GCTGTGGCCAAATGCTGACCGAAGGCATCCATCGAAAACAACAGTTTTTCCTCAGGCACATACGTAAACATCGACTCCGGCCAATGCACCATGGGAGTCTCTAAAAACGTTAACGTTCGCTTGCCCAGAGAAATACGATCGCCGGTCTTGACAATGTGAAATTTCCACCCGGTTGTATCATAATGTCGGCGCAGGGCGTCCTCACACTTCGCATCGCACACCAGCGTAACATTTGCGCATGCGGCCATCACGGCTGGTACGCTGCCCGAGTGATCCGGTTCCGCATGATTGACCACGAGATAATGAATAGCGTCTAAATCCACATGTTTTTGTATGTTCGCCAATAATTTTTCTGCAAAAGGACCTTTCACCGAGTCAATCAACGCATTTTTCTCGTCCTGAACCAAATAAGCGTTATAGGTGGATCCGCGCGCCGTTTTATACCCATGAAAATCACGCACATTCCAATCTACATAACCAACCCAATGAATCCCATCACGCAACTCTGTTTCCATCGTTTTTACTCCCTAGTTTAACACCAAGCGTACGCACTTTTGTAAAACGGCACGATAAGGTTACAACAAAAAAAATGCACGCTTATATCAATAAGCGTGCAGATTATAAACACACACGTTGTACATCCAGCAAATATCAGTCATCGACTTCAGCAAGCAACTCTTGTAAATGCTCAATGTATGCCTCGGCACCCCCGGGACGATACCCCGTTCGGGCAAGCTCTTCCCCTTCCGCATCTAACAGCAGAATGGTAGGGAATCCACGAATCCGATAGCGCTCGCGCAAGGCCTCATTTTGCTCACGCAAGGCCTCTGGAAGTTCCTTCCGCATGGGAAAATCCAATTCCAGCAACACGAAATTTTCTTTGGCATGTGCAATGAATGCATCCTGTGTAAAAACCTCGTCTTTCAGCCGAATACACCATCCACACCAATCCGAACCCGTAAAATCAACAAGAATAGGAACACCTCGCTCAGCTGCCTGTTCCTTGGCAGCCTCAAAATCAGTACCCCACAGCGACTCAGCCCTACCAGATACCGCCACTGCCATCATAAGAACGAAAACAGATGTAAATACTTTCATAATACCCTCCTCTTATTACTTGACCATGCGTACCCAAAAAAAGGCAAATGGGCGCGCATGTAATGTTTGCGAACTTGTATGCTCACTCATATCCGACCAAGTGCGCTATCGCTTAACCCTAGAACCATCGTTGTTCCAAAGTTTCCCTTACATTAGGGCAAACTTAGTCGGCATAAATAATATCTGCGTCTGCGCGTAAGCGCTCGAGATACTTCTGCACTACCTCTTGTTTCTCACCCATCACAAGCTGTTCGGCAATATCATCCCGGACCTCTTCATATGGCTGTTCCGTGGCCTCGGTCCGGTCAGAAACAAGAATGATGTGATAGCCAAAATCGGTGTCCACAACCTCTCCCACAACACCGATCGGCTGTGTAAAAGCAGCTTCTTCAAAAGTCGGAACCATTTGGCCACGCGCGAATTGCCCGAGATCGCCTCCGCGCTGCCCACTGGGACAACTCGAATGCTCTTGGGCGGCATCTTCAAACGTCGTCTCGCCCGCCAACAACTTCTCACGAATAGCAGTGATTTTTGCCTGCGCTTCCTCGCGCGCATCATCATCAGCTCCGCGCTCCACATCAATGAGAATGTGGCTAGCAGTCACAGACTCGGGGATGCTGAACATATCCCGATTTTCATCATAAAATGCACGAATCACCTCTTCATCGACAGACGCAACAGACTCGGTCATTTGATCCAAAAGCGCACGAATCTTCATGTCAGCAACGATATCCCGGCGTAAATCTTCCATCGAGATTCCCTGCATTGCCATACGCGCCTCAAGGCTTTCGCCCCCCGCAAAATACTCACGCAGCTCATCGATATATCCATCCACTTCATCATCGGTAATATCCACATCGGCAGCATCGGCAGCACCACGCAACAAGGTCTGATCAATAAACTGACTGACAATCTGACCTTGAACTTGCTGTAGAACCATAGCAGCCTGTTCTTGAGGCAAAGCTGCAAATTGCGGGGATTGTAGCACCTGCTGCATCTGCTGATTCAAATCAGCACGACTTAAAGCCTCCCCATTCACCGTCACCACGGCCTCTGATTCTCCTTGTGCATCAGGCATCACGGATACTTCAGGAGTCATTACCGCCTCTGCAGCAGTAACCTCCACTTCGTCCGCGACATCATGCGTGCCCTGCTCATCTCTTTCCTTACAACCCACCAGAACACCACTAATGCCTAAAAACAAAATCCAAACAAACACCTGCTTTTTCATCCAACCGCTCCTTTATCTATTAATGACCAATCCATGCAACATGCGATTTTTCCAAATCACACGAAAGTGTATCTTATCAGCTCATGCGCCACGATGCAAATGGTAATCGAACCCCAAATTTTGACAAATCCAGCTTGCATGCCAAGCGAGGAGCAAACATAATGACAGCTTGACCTCGTACCCTCGTAGCTCAGTTGGATAGAGCAGCGGACTTCTAATCCGCAGGTCGCAGGTTCGAATCCTGCCGAGGGTGCCACTTTCTATCCGCGGGCAACCGTTGCGACGACAACCCTGCGAGCACCGTGTTCCTTGAGCACACGCGCACAAGCATCAACTGTTGCTCCCGTTGTCATTACGTCATCAACAAGCAACCAGCGACGCCCGTCCACCCAGTCTGGAATTGGACACCGAAAAGCACCCATCACATTTGCACGACGCGCATCCGCATGTAAACGCGTTTGCGTAGACGTCCAACGCACTCTCCGCAATGCATTTCGCTCGACAGGGACTTTCAGCCGGCGTGACAAATGTTCCGCCAAAAGCCTGGCTTGGTTATAACTGCGCGAGCGCGCCTTCCGGGGATGCAGCGGAACATATGCAATTGCATCGATCCCCTCGCGCAACATATGGGCTCGCACACACCCCTCAAGCAGAAGACTCAAATCATGTGCCAAATGGGTCCCGTTACCATACTTAAACTGCTGTAGCAACCTGGCCACCGAGCCACGGTAACGGACCGCTGAACGCGCCAAATCAAATACCGGCTCATTCTTCAGACACCAACTACAGATAAAATCATGCCCTACAGCCCCCTCAAACGGATCTCCGCAAAGATTGCAATATGGATCCCGAACAAAGGGTATCTGCGCCAAACACTCCCAGCAAAGATAGCGCCCGCCTTCACTTACCCCACCGCAAGCAGCACAGACACGGGGATATAGCAAATCGAGTGCTCCATGCAGCACCGACCCTACTCCGCGAACACATCTCTCGCGGAACGTCATAATCTATTCCTTTGGGTCGTTTCCAAACAGCAAAGCCAGTTGATTCCGTTTCGCCGGTGGAACACAATGCTCATCCGTAGCAACGGCACAACGCAAAGCATGCCGACAAGCACAG
>PWYP01000073.1 GCA_003567805.1 PVC group bacterium | reverse complement strand
CGTCGCAGTCTGGAATCAGATCGGTTACCGATGGTGCTCAATGACCTTGCTTGGCTTTTGTCCGAACGGGAAGCGTATGAGGAGGCCGAGGCGCTCATCCGCGAGGCCTTGGATATCACAACAGCGCAACCTACTGCGTGGGGTACGTTAGGGCGGATTCTGATGCGGACCGATCGTTTAGAAGAGGCCGAAGAAGCTTTCAGTCGTTCTCTTGCTCTCGATTCCTCGCACCCGACTGTGCTGCTTCAGCAGGCTGAGTTGCAGGTTTTGCGTGGGCGCCCCGATGCCGCCCGCGAGATTTTAGACCAGCTTGCCCCTTACCGTAATCATTTGAGCGATGGCGATGCAGCCCTTTGGCGTCGACTGGATCAACAGATCCGCTAATATGCCGTGAGGTGTTTGGGCGTGATTTCCGTGGCTGCAGTATGGTGTCGGTTTTTTGCAGGCGTGCAAGATCTGCTTTGTTCAGGGGGCGATAGGAGCCTGGTTTGAGGTTTCCCAATTCGAGCTGTCCAATGCGAATGCGTTGCAGTTTGCGTATGGCAAGGTTTTGCGCGGCGCACATATTCCGTATTTGGCGGCTGCGTCCTTCCTTGAGAATCATGCGTAGTGTAGTCGTTTCCGAGGTTGTGCGCTCGATCTGCACCTTGACGCCCCGCGTTTGGTATCCGTCCATGATGATAGGCGATCGTAATTGGTGCAGTTGTTCACGGGAAACCGTTCCGTTTACGGTCACGTCATATGTTTTGGTGTGCCCGTAGCGTGGATGCGTCAGTTGGTGGGCGAGATCACCATCATTGGTTACAAGCAGCAATCCCTCTGAATATTTGTCTAATCGGCCCACGGAGAATAGACGGGTTCCTGCTTTTTGCGGAAAAAGGGAGAAGATGGTGTTTCCTTGGATGTCACTGGCACTGCAAATGAGGCCGGCCGGTTTGTGTAGTAGATAGGTTATGGTGCGGTTGGGAGGGTCCAGTTTTTTTCCATCGACAGCGATTGTGTCCGTGGATGGGTCAACGGTTGTGCCTAAACGAGTGGTGGTTACGCCATTTACGGCGACGTGTCCGGCCAGGATGAGGTCTTCCGCTTTGCGCCGTGAGGCAATGCCAGCCTGCGCCAAAAATTTTTGTAATCGTATGGATGTGTGATTTTCTACTTGCACAACGATCTGCTTTTTTTCGTTTTTTTGTTATGGAGCTGATATATCGCATACGGGGGCAGTAGGGCAATGTTAACTTTCTTGCTGGCGTGGGAGTCGGCGTTTGATTCTTCATGGGGTATGCCGTTATCTTTCGAAGCGCTATTGTTGGTACACACGGATTATCGAGGCGCGGTTTCCTTCTATTGCGCAAAAGTTTGTTTTCAAGCATACTTGAGCATGTTTCTCGCTATTTGTGTTGTGATGAATGATGTTATGCCATGCAATTTTTCGTACAGAGTCAGCAGATATTTTTACAGCATCCGCTCTTTTTGACGGGGCTTCTGCTTGTTTTAGGCTATGTCGCGGGCAAGGTAGCGATTCGCATTCGTTTGCCGGAAATCAGTGGGTTTATTTTTATAGGCGTATTATTTGGGAATTGGGGGGGATGGGTATCGCCCGCGATGGAGCATCTGTTGCATGTGCTAACGGAAGTGGCAATCGGGTTTTTGGCCTTGACGATTGGAGGAGAATTCGCCGCGAACCGCCTGAAACGGATTGGACGAGATGTTCTTGTAATAACCCTTTTGGGGTTATTAACTACTTTTTTGCTTGTTTTGGCGGGGTGTAGTTTGCTGGGGTATTTTATCCCTTCCCTGCATGTACAATATCCATACGCTATTTTGCTGGCGGCGATTGCTTGTGCTACTTCTCCTGCCATCATTGTGGCAGAGATTCATCATATGCGTGCCCATGGCCGCTTTGTAGAATATCTTTTCGGGCTTGTGGCGTTGGGAGATGCGCTTACCGTTATCTTGTTTGGTGTGGCATTTTCTGTCGTGATGAATATGTTGGGTACGGAAGCTGGGGGTGTTGTTCTGGGGCAGTCTGTACGAGAAATCATCTTGAGTCTGTTGATCGGGGGGGTATGTGCGGTGCCGTTGTCGTTGCTGATTGCGCGTGTGCGCAACAGTAATGAATTGATGATTATTACTGTGGGGGTTGTGTTTGCCGTTACTGGCATTACCATCTCACTGCATTTGTCGCCTTTGCTGGTTAATATGGTGATGGGTGCCGTTCTGGTAAATATCAATCGTTCCTATAGTCGGGTTTTACGTGCGGTAGAACCATTTACGCCTCCGATTTATGCGCTTTTTTTTGTCATTGCCGGTCTTGAAATTGATCTTGCGGTAGTCACAAGTGTTGCCGGGATTATTGCCGGAACGTCTTATATTCTGATGCGCGGGGTGGCGCGCCCTTTGGGATGTGCCGTGGGAACCCGTATGCGGGGGCTGGGTTGGCGTTTGGGTGCTTATCTCGGCACTTGTACGTATTCCAAAGGTGGTGTGGCTCTTGGTTTCGTTCTGTTGATTCGCACATCCCCTGCGCTGGATGCCGTTCGCGCGCAGTCTATGCTCTATGGGTCTTTGGACGGTGTCGTGAATATTGTATTGTATTCCATTTTTTTGAATGAACTGCTTTCGCCGCTGTTTTTACGTTTCGGCGTGCAGCGCGGAAGGGAATTGGAGGCTGGATGAACATCACGGAAAAATTAGATGTGCGTTTAATGCGCGTTGATTTTGCTGCGACCAGCAAAGAGGACGCATTGCACCAAATGGCTGATATTGCCTTGCACTCGCCTGTCTTGGCAGATCGGGGGCGGGATGAGCTATACCACCTCCTTGCCGAGCGGGAAGCCGCTGTAACGACAGGGCTTGGCAATGGTTTGGCGATTCCCCATGCGCGCATCAATGGTCTGAAAGATTTTGTGATATTTGTGTTGATTGCACCCCGGGGGGTCGATTTTGCGGCACTTGATAAGCGTCGGGTGCATTTGTTTTTTGTTGTTTTTGCCCCTGGAGAGCGCATTCCGGAGCACCTGCAGCTTCTAGCTGCTATTTCCCGTTTGTTGTCACAAGATTCGATTCGGCGGGAGATGCTGAAAACGACGGATCCAGCCATTTTATATGAAATTGTGGGGCGTGCCATTGATCAGGGAACTGAGCTTCCAGCCAAAGATACGACGATGAAGTTGATGTATCTCATCCTGTATTATGAAGATGATTTGCAAGCTGTGCTTGAATTTCTGATTGATCAGGGCGTAGAGGGGGCCACCGTGATCGAGTCTAAAGGTATGGGGGCTTATGTTTCCACGATTCCCTTGTTTGCGGGACTCTTGCGTTTTATGCGTGAAGACCGTAATGCGAGCCATACGATTATGGCCTTGATTCCGGCTCGCCATGAAAAAGTTATTTTGCAAGGGATTGAAAAAATTACTGGCGACCTGAATCAAAAGCAGGGGGCCATGATGATGACGATGGATTT
>PWYP01000047.1 GCA_003567805.1 PVC group bacterium | reverse complement strand
GGATACCAATACCACCATAAACACCGCTCGTCTCCTCCAGTAGATTCGCGTAAGACTCCTTGTCCAGAAAGGCACTATGCGGATCCAGTTCTCCCAACATCCCGCGAATCGCCCCTTGCAAGAGATCCTCATATGAAAGCTCATCAACATAATTTTTTCGTACTTGCAGCAAAACTTCCGCCAGCAATTCCATCTGCTGAAAAGCCTCTTCATGCACAACCCCGACCGGCAATGCATCCTCACCCCGTACAGGAGCAAGAATCAAAAGCCCCAACAATAAAAGTGTCAGTAATTTCACGACTTTCTCCATTTCATATTATCAGAAGCCCCAGTCTACACACTACCGGCCCAAAAGGAAAACAATCAATCGTAGTATCAACGATACTTTTGGTGATGATCTCCTAGGAATATCCCTGTGCCTACGAAATAGGGGAATGGTTTTCCTTTATCCTGTGGCTACATGGTCAAATACCCATAACCATACTCAATCGAGCGCAACAATCTTGAAGGTCTTGATCTCAAAAGGCTTAAAGGAAATATCGTGCTCTGATCCGGGCAATGCGCCAGCGTCCTGCCACTCCAGCAAGTCGCACGGCACCAGACCAAATCCATTGCGAAGCACAAGACGACAACCACCATGCGCGCCATATTCCTCCACCAGACGAACAATCAAGTCATCGGACTTTTCCGCCCGCTTGCATGCCGCCAAACGAACGCCTTCGCCCTCCAGAACAAACGGCATAAAAACAGGAAGATTTCCCGGCAAAACCACCGGTTCCTGATTCAGACAGCGCGCCGCCTCAATGACCCCTCCCCCGCGCAGATCCCCCGTGTGCGGCAGAAACGCATACGTGAATCGATGCGTACCCTGATCTGCATCTGCGTCCGGGTAGGTCGGTGACCGCAGCAAATTCAAATCCAGAACACCATCGAGAACACGATACCCATATTTGCAATCATTCAGCAAAGCAGCACCGTATTGCCCATCATTGAGATCCACATATTCATGCGCAGCAACTTCAAATCTTGCCATATCCCAGGAAGTATTCTCCACGGTCGGACGCTTCACATAACCAAACTGGATATCACAGATCGCTTCCGGCGGTTTCACGATAGGGGCAAACGCCACCCGCAGCATTTTATGTCGTTCCTGCCAGTCCACATCTGCCACGAAATCCAACCGGGCACTACCATGATACAACAGCACATCCTGCCGAATCTCCGAATGACCAATCCGCAAAACAAAGCGCAATCCTTGGTAAACGCTGCCATCAGGCAAACGAGAAACCGAAACGGCTTCTGCCCCCGACAAGCGGATCCTGTCATAATCCACATCAATATCCCATGCGTCCCAGCTTGCAGGACGGTCCAGATAAAGCGACAAGACATTCCCCTTGCCCTCCTGAAGGACCTCCCGCCCCAAACGCTTGTCATACGCAGATATCAGCACGCCATCCTCGGCAAAAACATAGCGGACAAGGTCATTCTCCAGCACCAAACCAGAATCCCCTTCGACCGCAAGGTCGACCTGTGCAGCTTTTGTTGCAGTCTTTTGTAGCACGATCGCGGAAGCCGCAGGACACCGAACCCATCCGAGAACCGCATCGTCCTTCACCTGCACCGCAACTGTATCACCATCCTGCATCTGTACAGCACAGTCCCGCCACGATGACGGCAAACGAACAAGCCCCTCATACGCACACCCCAGAACATTAACGACAGTCACCGAATCCTGATCCGTTGTATCTCCCGCTTCCAATAGCAACTGTTCGCATGCTGCCAATGCCTCCGCATACTCCTTCTCCGTGCGTTCATACACCAGCTTGATCGAAGACCCTGGCAAAATATCATGAAACTGATTCAACAGCAGAATCTTCCATAACCGATCCAGTTGCGCAGCGGGATAGGTCACATCCGGGCGGGCGCTGTATACAAACTCCACCTCCTGCAAGGCATGCTCCAAGCGCCGATTCCCAAGCTTCGTACGTGCTTGCGAGGTCAAGGTGCCCCGATGCAACTCGAGGTACAATTCCCCGTCCCAACAAGCAAGCTCATCTGCATGCGACGCCAGACGCTCGAAAAAGGCATCCGCACGCCCCATGCGCACTTTCGGAACGCCCTCAAGATCACCCATCAACCGGGCGGCCTCAATATGCGCCTCCTTCGGGCCTCCACCACCATCACCTACCCCGAATAAACAGAGAAATTCATCTAGGATATGTCCCTCTTTAAAATTCGATTGCGCCTTGATCTGATCACCCGCAGACATCACGCTATTGTACGTGTCCTCTGGTGGAAAATGCGTAAGCACTTCACTGCCATCAATTCCACGCCAACGGAAGGTATTGTGCGGAAACTGATTGAACTGGCTCCAGGAAATTTTCTGCGTCAGCAAGTAGTCCGCACCTGCCTGACGCATAATCTGCGGAAGAGCAGCCGAATACCCGAATACATCCGGAATCCAGAGATTGCGCACATCCACCCCGAATTCATCCCGGAAAAAGTTCTTACCATGTAAAAACTGCCGCACCATGGATTCGCCACTGATCAAGTTACAATCAGGCTCAACCCACATGCCGCCCTGCACTTCCCAACGGCCCTCGGCAACAAAGGCCTTGATTTTTTCATACAAGGCAGGATGGCGTTCCTTGATAAAAGCGTAATGCTGCGCCGCCGAGGCACCGAACACATAGTCCGGATACCGCTCCAACAAGCTCACTTGGGTTGAAAACGTGCGTTCACACTTCCGCACCGACTCCCGCACCGGCCACAACCACCCCGTATCAATATGCGCGTGCCCAACCGCAATCGAAACGGCATCCGACGCATTAGCACGAGCCGACAACAACGGCGCAAGCACCTCGCGTGCGGCCGCCGCCTGCGCAGGATCTTCACCATACACATCGATGGCCTTATTCAATCCCGCCAGAATCTTGCGCTGACGCGGAGGCATTTCCGGCAAAACCTTAGCTCCACCCCAAGAAGCAAGCGGATCACCTTCCGAGGGGTTCAACGATATCGTAGCCTTCAGCAAGTCAAACAAAAGTCCGAACTCCAGCAGGAATCGTCGAGACACCTCATCCAGCAACACCGCCTCCAGTGCCAGCAGAGATGCATTCATTTGACCATGCCGGGTAGGCGCATCCGGTGGCGGATCAGCCACACGCTGAATCCCCATCAAACCACTGCACGCTGCCTCAACCCATACATCGATTTGCCGATTTAGCAGCTGTTCCGCGCGGATCGGATAAAATTCTCGCACATAGTTTGCCACAAACACAGAGCCACCCGTCAACCCTTGCAACGGGCATCCGTCTGCGCCATAAACGCAAGCCTCCCCAGTCACATTCATCCGCAAAACAACGGCATCCTGCGGCCAATTTGAAGGTATTTCTCCTTGTACATGAAACCAGGCACTATCCCAGGCATGCCCCCAAGTCTCCCCCACCGCAATCGGAGCAAAGCTTCCATCTTC
>PWYP01000128.1 GCA_003567805.1 PVC group bacterium | reverse complement strand
TCGGAGGCTTGTCCTGGCGAGGTTGTTGTTCTGCCTTTTGATGCCGCAGACCAGGAGGCCAATCATGCTGCGGCACAGCAGATTGCCTCCATGTGGGGAGGGGTAGACACGGTTGTGCTGAATGCGGGAACCTGCGAATATATCGATTTGCCTGCCTTTGATGCCCGTGTTGTGAAGCGTGTGATGGATGTTAATTTTATGGGTGTCGTGTATGGCATAGAGGCCTCGTTGCCGCTATTGCGCAAAGGAAATCAGCCGCATCTGGTCGGTATGAGTAGCACGGTGGCGTATACGGGATTGCCACGTGCCGAAGCCTATGGCGCCTCGAAGGCTGCCATCCGGCATTTGTTGCAAGCATTGCGTGTAGATGTACGCAAGGAAGATATCGATGTTTCGATTATCTGCCCGGGATTTGTACAGACACCTCTGACCGATCGAAACGATTTTCCGATGCCGATGCGTATCACGGCCGAGGAGTCGGCTCGCCGTATACGCAAGGGGCTGGAAAGACGTGCACATGAGATTCGTTATCCGACGCTGTTTGCTGGAATGTTGCGTTTGCTGGCGGTCTTGCCCAGTAGATTGCGGACGCGGTTTTTGGTGCCGATGAGTCCGAATCGGCGGCGTACGTGATGACGGATTGCAAGTTTGGTTGAAACAAAAAGTCTACAGTATAGGGCCTATTGTCTGTGGTCTTTGTTAGAGAGTGGTGAAATATGTGGAATCTTGTATTGGCTTATATATCGATTGTTGTGGTGATGCTCGTCTTGGATGCGGTCTGGCTGGGCTGGCTTGCCAAAAATTTTTATCGGCGTGGTCTTAGTAGAGCCGTTGTTTTTGAGGTGCGCTGGTGGGCGGCTCTGTTTTTCTATGTGTTACATCCGGCCGGCACACTTTTTTTTGCTGTATTAGGTTACGGAGAAGTACCGGCGATTCTCCTGCGTGGGGCTTTTTTCGGACTGGTGACCTACGGGACCTATAATCTTACGAATCTTGCCACGGTGCGTCATTGGCCGCTGGGCGTCGCGCTGGTGGACATGGTCTGGGGGGCATGTCTAACCATGCTTGCCGCGTTGGCTGCCGCTACGATTTTGTATATTATGTGAGTTAGCGTTGGTCCATTTGATGCGGGACGACGTCGCAGGTTTCCATGTACCAGTGTAAGAGCCGGTCTTTCAGTGCAAGGAGGATGTCCTGATAGGCGGGTTCCTCGACGATATTTTTTTCTTCTAGCGGGTCCTTTGCCAGATCGTAGAGTTCGTCCTGCTCGTACAGACGCTGCACGTATTTGTGGGTGTGGGTACGACACATGGCGGCCTTGGTATGATAGGGGCGATCGTCTCTAGCTTGAAGGTTTGTGCGTGGTGCGTAAAGACCGTCCGTATTGAAACTTTTGCTGGATTTTTCCATGGCTTGTTCTTCGCCGCGGCGGCGTCCGCCTTCGCAGAACACGGCATCGCGGTGTTCCTCTGTTTTGCCAGCCAGCACAGGCAACAAGCTTTGGCCGAAAGAATCATATCCTGGATCAATTCCGGTTAGGTCATAGACCGTAGCCGAAAAATCAACGAGCTCAACCAACGCATCACTCACGCGCGGTTGCACGGGAATGTTGGCGGGAGGCTTGATGATAAAGGGAACCCGGCTGAGACAGTCTTCGAATGTGTTCTGGGTTTTTTCCACCAGACCGTAGTCACCGGTGAAATCACCATGATCGGAGAAGAGGAAGATAGCGCTATCCTCGTATCGGTCTGTTTCACGCAAGGCATCCAACAGCAATCCAAATTGATGATCGGTTCGTGCGCACATTCCATAGTAGGTGGCACGCAGTTCGGTCCAGCGATCTTCCGTCCAGCTCTGTAAGCGTTGGTTTTCCCAGATGCCTTTGAGAAGCGAGGGCTTGCCTTCCCAATCGGGCGGATACTGGGCGCGGCGGGGTAACTTGGTTCTGTCTGTGATACTGTAGAAAGGCTCCTCAACACAATAGGGTGGGTGCGGATAATTCAAGGGCATATACATGCAGAGAGGCTGATCGCCATCATATTGCCGGATGAAGTCAATGGCACCAAGAAGGGTTGCCCAGTCCCCATCGCAGTAAATATCTTCGTCTTTCTTGTCGAGCTTGCCTTTAAAAAAGCTGAAGAAGTTATCGCCATCCTTGGGGCCGCGCCAAGCCTTTGCACCGCCATGCGATCCTTCGCGTGGAGTCAGGCCCCAGCGCTGATAGTCTTCCTGTGTAGGTCGAAAGCGGACATCACAGTATGGGGAAATATCGTCTTGGGCGGGGGTGAAATCGTTTTTGCCGCCCCACCAAACAAAGTAACCGTTATCTTTCAGAATTTTGAGAAGATTGGGTTCGTCGCGTTCGGGATGCAGCATATGGCTCATGGTGCGATGCCCGCGCACATGCGGGTACCAACCGGTCATGAAGCTGCACCGGCTCGGGGTGCAGACCGTATTCTGGCAGAAGGCGGATGAGAAGGAAACGGCATCTTGTGCCACAAACTGGTCGACATTCGGTGTGACGGCGGCCGGATTGCCCATATGGCCCAGCGTATCGCCACGCCATTGGTCTGGATTGAAAATGATGATGTTCGGTTGCTTTTTCATAGGTTTTTCTTTTCTTTGGCGAAGCCGATGTCATAAGCATTGATTTGCATGATCGCGCAATAGTAGATTGAAGCAGTTTGTCGGAGATGCCGTGGACTGTCAATGATGCACAAGTCCAGCATCGTCTGAACATGCAACAATGAATGTGAGGTATGCTATGGGGAAGTCGCGCGACACGAAGAAAGAAGATAAGAAACAACCAAAGATGACGATGAAAGAAAAGAAACTCGCCAAGCTTGAGAAAAAGAAGGCGAAAGCGTAATCCGAGTATATGAATCATTTACGGATGGGGGTTTCGAAGAACGAACCGATGCTACGAGACATCCTGAATTTGGGAATTGCAAGCATTACACCGCGCGAGCGGGAAGAAATCGTCAATCGGCATGTGAATATCACCATCGTTACGCCAATAAATTATGGCGTTATCCTGCGCGTAAGTGCTGTAGTAGCACTGTTTGTAGGGATGTTGTTTTTTTGGAATCTCAAGCAACGCAAATTGCTCAGGGAGTTACGCGAAGCATTGGCTGAAGTGCGTACGCTGCGCGGCATTGTTCCTATTTGCGCCGGTTGCAAGAAGATACGTGATGATAAAGGGTACTGGGAGCAGGTAGATGTTTATGTGCGTGAGCACACCCATGCCGAGTTCAGTCATGGAATGTGCCCCGATTGCTTGCAGAAATATTACGCAGATGCAGAAAAGGAAATATGACGCGGACTCTATGGCGGAGGAATTCTCCCGCTATCACGATCTATCATGCGTTGTGCTATACGTTTTGTTGGAGGACAGGCTCAGCGAATTATGTACGCGTAATGACAGGAGTGGTTGTGCCTGAACGTTCGTCCACTAGGATCGTACGCTTGGGGAATATCGCTTCTTC
>PWYP01000136.1 GCA_003567805.1 PVC group bacterium | reverse complement strand
AGTGCATTAGTAATGCTCTTGTGTAGGTGTAGGCATTGCACCATTGGCTGGCACGGGGACCAGCAATGTTCAGGCGTTTGATGTCGTGTCTATGCATGAAGGCAGCCAGTTTGGTGGCGGCCTTTTCTGGGGGCATGTGCGCAGCATCGATCAGGCAAAATGGCTTTCGATTTGCTTTGGCGGCTTGGAGCGTCTCGTCGGTTCCGCCGGATATGGTGTCATTGTAGATGATGAGTGTTCCATCGGAATCGAGTACATTCTTCCATGTTCGTTCATGGTAGCCACCTTGCGGTATCTCTTGTAGAGGATATCTGACGGAAATGATTCCGTCTTCTGCTGTTCTGCCGGCTGGGCACCAGCCACCGCTGGGAATGTTAGCGTCTCTCGCGAAGTCGAGTGCTGCGCGATCCACGCCAGTTTGTCCGCCGCTGACAATTCTGATGATCACGAGATAGCCCTTTCTGGCGGTGCATCCGCAGATATTGGATTACGGTTATTATTTGGCTGGGTTGCGAGCATGCCGCAGGCAGCCTCGATTTCAACACCGCGGGATCGGCGGATGGTAGCGATAAGACCGTGGTTGTTGAGTGCATCGCGAAATGTGAGCATGGCATGATCATCAGGAGCCTCGAAGTGTTCACCCGGAATGGGATGTGGACGCATGAGATTGATGCGAGCGGGGATATCTTGCAGTAATTCTGCCAGTGCCTCGGCGTGAGCGGGTCTGTGGTTCCTGTCTCGAAATACGAGGTATTCACAAAAAATGCGGCGGTGTGTAGAAAGGGGCGTTTCGCGGATGATTTTCATGATATCGGCGATAGGCCATTTTCTTTCAATCGGCATGATTGCCGCGCGTTCATCGGAAAACGGGGAATGAAGACTTATCGAGAGTGGTGAGGTGAAGTCGCGCAGATATGTGATAATGCCGGGCAGGACACCTGCGGTTGAAACGCTGATGCGACGCGGGGCAAAACCGTAGGTTTTCGGATTTGTGAGTTGCCTGAGTGCGGGAAAGAGTGCGGTGGGATTATCGAATGGTTCGCCCATCCCCATAAAGACCAAGTGGGTTAGCTTTGGAGCTTCCAGAACGTTATCGACTTGGGCAAGTATTTGTTCCGTGGTTAATTGGGCTTGGAGGCGCATTTGACCCGTTGCGCAGAAGCGGCATCCCATTCGGCAGCCTGCCTGTGTCGAAATGCATAAGGTGTGTCGCTCTTTGTCCGGAATGTATACCGTTTCGATGGAAAGACCGCCAGGTAGTTCGAACAAGTATTTGCGGGTGCCATCTGGAGATTCATGCACGGATGCCGAGGTGTGCGGGAATGGCGAAATATTTGTGATTGCTCGCTGGTCTGGCATTGGGTTGCTCTATGTTTGGTGTATCGCTGTTTGTCTGGTTGTTGGGTGGCAAGATGCGTGTGGGGGTAACTGGGGTGCTGCGTATTCCCTTTGGTGCGGTGATCCCCCTTCGTCGCGCTAAGCGGGACTACGGCGGGACAGGCGAGCGAAGCGAACTTACCGCTTTGGGCGGAGCGGAGCGACGGGGCCAGCGCACCACCCAGCGCCCTCGCCACAACCCAACACACTTCCACTCAACCAACCCGCTCAGTGCATCTCCGCCCCAGCGCTCCGCGCAATCCCAAAGCGGTGATTTAGATCACCGCACTCCATAAGGTTTTTACATAGTGTCGAATCAAAGTGTAGCCACAACATCTTGTATGTAAGAGCGAAGTTACAGGCTGCAAAAAAAACGGCGACCAGTTGGCCGCCGCTTATATAGCTTGGTGAAGTTCGCTTACCAGCGACCGCCACGTCCACCACCGCCACCCATTGTGCGGGGCTTGGGCTGCGATTCATTCACGCGCAATGCACGACCATTCATGTCGCTGCCGTTGAGCGCTTCAATCGCTTTGTTGGCTTCTGCGCTGTCACGCATTTCAACAAAGCCAAAGCCTTTGGCGCGACCGGTTTCGCGGTCGGAGATTACGCGCGCCGAGGAAACTTCCCCGAACTGAGCGAATAGGTCTTGCAGCTCACCATCGGTGACGCTGTACGGCAGGTTTCCAACATAGATGTCCATGTTTTTTCCTCATCTTCTCTGTGTCATGCAACTTATAAACTTCGGAATCCACATCCACAACACGAGAAGGGCCCTGCAGTGTCACGCCCGATGCGACACATCAACGCAAAGCATTATCTTTTGTTCCGCCAATGTCAACCTTGATTCATCTGTAAATAAATTTGTTTTTTATGAGGGTAATGCTCCCGAAATAGTGGAATTAAGAAGGGGCTGGCAAGGAGGACGCACGTTTTTTTGAAAACTTCCTGCGCTTGCAGGCTTTGCCGGTTCCTTGTACATTGCGCCGCATGATATCACGTTTTTCTAAAATGCAATTTCCGTGGTTGCCGTATTTGCTGAGCGATCTTGTTTCGATCGTCGTTGCGTACTACGCGACGATTTTGTTTCGGTTCCGAAGTCATATGGGACGTAGATTTTATGATTGGGTGACGATTGTCATTCTTGAACATCCGGCCGGACAGACCGATGGAGCCCTTGAAGCGTTTTATCATGCTTCTGCCTTTCGTATCCTTGTTATTTTGTCGACGGTTCTTTTTGTGTTGTATGCATTACGACATCTTTATGCGGGAAGACGTTTTGTGCTTTCGTTCCCTGTGGCTTGGAATGTATTTATTTGCAATTTAATCGCATTGGCCATTTTTTATTTTTACTGGTACTTAACGCGTAATGTGTTTCATCCGCGCAGTTTGTTCGGGTCTTTGATTGTGCTGAACATGATTCTGTGCCCCTTATTGCGAAGTTTCATGCAATCCGCACTTAATGTGGTGCGCCGGAAATGGGGTATTGACCGATGTGCTGCTTTGCTGGTGGGAGATGGTGATGCAGCCGATTATTTGTGCGAGTTGCTCCGAACAACACAGCCACACGGAGTTCGTTGTTGTGCGAGGTTGTCCGGGGTTGGGGCGACACCATTTTCTGTTTGGTTGGATCAACTGCGGGCTTCCATGGATCGCGAAAATGCAGATATGCTTATCGTGACTGATACGAGTTTAGATGTGCCCCAAATTATGCAGGTTATCGAATTGACCGCAGAGAAGGGGCTCCCCTTGAAAATCTTGTCAGATCACCTTGATGTTTTGATTACCGAAGCGAAATTGCCTTGTGATGTGTTGTCGGGAACACCTTTGGTGCATTTTGATATACCACAGGAGGGAGGCCGAATTAGCAAGCTTCGGCGCGGGATGACGATAGCTTTTGCTGCATTACTGCTAACTCTTGCCGCGCCATTTATGCTGCTGATTGCGGGGGTGATCCGCATGACAAGTCCAGGGGCCGCTATGTTTAAGCAGAAGCGAATCGGCGTGAATCGAGCGCCCTTTGATATTTATAAGTTCCGAACGATGCGGCATATGGCGGAGGAAGAATTGGCCAGCATTGAATCTGAAAACGAAAGCAGTGGTGTTCTGTTTAAGATGCGACGTGATCCGCGGATTACCACCATAGGGCGTTTTTTGCGGCGTTTTAGTATGGATGAATTGCCGCAGCTTATTAATGTTGT
>PWYP01000006.1 GCA_003567805.1 PVC group bacterium | reverse complement strand
GCTCCTGTCAGAGCACTGCCGTCTGGCCGTTCTGCCGGAAATACTACAGGTCAAAAACCAAAGTGACCTGCTACGTTTACAGGACATTGCTGTCCTGGTGATAAAGAAATCACTGGAGACATATTATTTAAACCATGCCCGCCGTTTCACTTCTAAACATATGACGTATGAACAGTTAAGCTTGCAAAACTTAAAACAGACAAGTATATCCGATGTTGAAGAGGCCAGGGAAGATGAGGGGGTAGAGGGTTACCTGCTGCAGATTGATAGAAAGAAAAAGACGCTGATTAATCGCATCCGCCAATGGGTCGAGGAACTGCAAAACAACCAGGACCTTTTTCTCCAAAAAGAAGGTCTGGAGAACGGTGATTTTCCACAGGTATATTTCGACCGCCACCTTTTTGTGCCGTTACTATTAAAAAACAACCAGGTTGAGCAGATGTCGCCGGCGGGGCTGGAAGAAAGGGAAAGGGATTTTGTGCTGGGACTAATGGATTGCTTGAAAAATAATCCGGAGCTCCTCGGTGACAGAGAACTATACCTGCTGCGCAATCTTCCCAAATCAGGAGTCGGTTTTTTCAATCTAAGCGGTTTTTACCCGGATTTTATTTTGTGGCTAAAGCATAAGGAAAGCCAGTTGATAGCCTTCGTCGACCCCAAAGGGCTGCAGCATGACTACAGCCTTAATAATGAAAAGATCCGCCTGCACGAAGATATAAAGAATATTGAGCAAAACAAAAGAAAAGAGGGCTGGGAGAATATCAGACTGGAATCGTATATTCTTTCCCCCACACCGTATGCCGACCTGGCAAAAAAAGAGTTAAAACTGCCCGATAAAGACGAATACAGAAAAAAACATGTTATCTTTATGGAAGATGAAGATTGGCAGACACAATTTATTGCTGATCTTGTGAATAAATAAGACAATGATGAAGTTTGCACTTCATCATCAAGAAGATATAAAAAATCTTGAAAAAAATAGTTCGTTATTGAGGTTGTGGTATAAATTTTTGCTGAGGATAGGAAAAATATTGATGAATATAGAATAGTAAAGTAAAATAACGGGAAAATCCGTTCATTTATAGAGTACCATATGGTGGTGAAGTGAATGGCTAGAGCTGATATTTTGCTAAGTATGGTTAAATCGGCTACACAAGGTGATATGGTTACTTTTAAGAAAACTGTCGAAAGTTTAATTGCGGAAGAAAGAAACAAAAAACATGATATCTTAGCTGATCGTTTAGCTGCCTCTCTGAAAAATGGGAATAAAAACGGAACTGCTATTAGAATTCATTCGGAATCCGATGATTATATATTAGACGTAATTGCTCAAAAAACTTTAGACGACCTTATATTGGACCAACAGGTTAAAAAGATTTCCCGAGAGCTAATAGAGGAACAACATAGGACAGATTTATTAAGGAGCTATGGGCTTGAGCCCCGAAACCGGATACTATTGGCTGGCCCTCCGGGAAATGGCAAGACTAGTTTGGCGGAAGCTATCGCTGCCGAATTAATGTACCCTTTGTATATTATTCGGTATGAAAATCTGATTGGAAGTTATTTAGGGGAAACTGCTTCCAGGCTTCAGAAGGTTTTTGACTATATAAGAACAAGAAATTGCGTTCTTTTTTTTGACGAATTTGACACCATTGGGAAAGAGCGAGGAGATACAAAAGAGACAGGAGAAATTAAAAGAGTGGTTAGTTCCTTACTCTTACAGATGGATAGATTGCCAAGTTATGTGGTAGTTATTACTGCCAGTAATCATCCTGAATTATTAGACAGGGCTGTTTGGCGGAGATTTCAAGTGCGTTTGGAGCTCCGGATGCCAAATGTACAGCAAATACAAACGTTCATTGAAAGATTTACACAGAAAAGCCAGGTTAATTTTAACTATAGCAGTGAAAATTTAGCAAAAAAGCTTTCTGGTTATTGCTTCTCCGAAGTAGAGGATTTTTGTGTTGACGTTCTCCGTCACGCGATTTTAAACCATAAGCAAAATAACGCCCGGAAGATAGTTACAGATAAATTAAAACAATGGCAAAGCCGATATTCAGTTAGCTGTGAAGGAGTGGACGAAGAATAATGCCTGACTTGCCATTACTTGTTTTTCCACATCCTGAAAAAACTGAAAGGGAAAAGAAACAGAGCTTTCAGGGGGCAAAATATATACTTCCTGGTTTTGAGAGGCAAAAAGACAGGCTAACGGAGCAGTTTGAATCTATGTATCAGGCCTTTATTTCTGGTGATACGTTGGGTATAGAACCCGAATATGTTTTGGTTTTAGAAACTGTAGGAAAAGTGGAAGACTTTATAAGAGCAGTAAGAGCGATTGATGGGCTGGAATGGTTGGCAGAAATTGATGTTGATGAGTTAGAAGCAGATGAAGATTTTTATGAGATACCAAAGGTAGGAAAGACTTTTTTTCAGGAATTAGTCGGGAGAAAAGAATCAGCAGCTATTTATGACATTTTAAGGCAGAATGGTTTTATTGATAGAAATAATTACATGACGGAAAAAAGTCTGGATAACCTGAGCATGTATCTTCCAGAACACTTGTTAGGTTACAGTGAACAGATAAAGGAATTAATTTTAAAAAAAGTTGAGGAAGCAAAAAGCGCCGGTTTATTAAGTGGGCGTCTTTTTATGACCATGAGTAATCAGTCGGCAATGGAAGATCTACTGTCTTTATGGAGAAGTTGGGAAGGAAGGGGGTTACCAAAGAGATATGGCAAATGGGCTGATATTTTTAAATACCTTAAGTCTATACGTAAATGGGATATTCAGGACCGCATCACTGATACGGGGGTATTAAAATATTGGGAAGAAGAGTTAGAATTAAAAAGAGGGACAGCTTCTACCATCCCATTTGAGATTGAGCTCTGGTATCGCAAGGATCTTGATAAACGACGTGAAGCTGAAGAAAGTATCAAGCGACTAATTGCAGAGGAAAATGGTCGAATTCTTACTTCTTATACATTGGAAGAGATTGGTTTTCATGCCCTTAAAGCCGAGCTTCCCCCTGAAGCTATTGAAAAAGCTATCAGTCATCAGTACGCCCATGTGTTTAAGAGTGGTAGCATCATGTTTCTTAGACCAACCGGGCAATGTGCTGTAGAAATTCTTCCTGAAGGCGAAGAAGAAGACTTTGAAAAAGTGCCAGGTGGGGTTAGCGGGGAGCCAGTAGTTGCTCTTTTAGACGGAGCACCCTTCATAAATCATCTTTTGCTTAAGGATAGATTACGATTGGATGACCCAGACGAATTTGGTAGCACTTATCATGCAAATGAAAGAAAACATGGTACAGCAATGGCTTCTTTGATTTGTCATGGGGAATTAGATGCAGAAGAATCTCCACTTTCACACCCGGTATATGTACGTCCAATTATGAAACCGGATATATCTTATCATAGGTCACCTCGCAGAGAACATATTCCACCGGACATATTTTTAGAGGACCTATTGGAGCGATCAGTCAAAAGAATTTTTGAGGGTGAACAAGAAGAGCCTCCCGCGGCATCTACGGTAAAAGTAATTAATTTATCCATCTGTGATCCCGATCGAATGTTTTTTTCGAATTTGGGCTCTTGTGCTAGATTATTGGATTGGTTGGCCGAGAAGTATAAAGTGT
>PWYP01000119.1 GCA_003567805.1 PVC group bacterium | reverse complement strand
TCACTCGGCGCAAAAATAACCGTTATCTCTTCAACCAATTCTTCATTCGGATCGCTCAAGGAAAACTGCACAATGCGCTCACCCGTATCAGGAACTATTCTTTGCCAAATCTTTAGCACAGTATCCTTTTCCGTCGACAATAACCTTTGCTCTTTATCTTCGTCGATGACCGTCACGTCGAACTCGCCCTGCAAGTTCCTGAGGCGCGCAAACGAGCCGTCGGGGGGAGATAAGATGGAAACCCAGTCATTCGCCCCCAGCTCCGTTATCTCAAAATTCTCACTCATAACCCGAACCAGACCAGCAAACACCCGCACCACCAAAACGTGTAAATCTGACTCGGTTACCAACGCCACGCGATATGTAGATCCCATCGCCTTCACGTACGAGTTAGCCCCCTCTACGTACAGGATGTTATCACCAGCATGAAAGTTGCTTCCCAATTGCGCTTCCACTTCCCCGCTGCGCAAAACCACCCGCTTTACTTGGGGATTCCGCGTATTCTCACTCACGGTGACTTCCGTGTCCTGTAAAAGGCGAATGTGACTTTCTTCCGACATGGCTAAGCGCACACTTGATTCCGCTGATGTACGAAAATTGCTTCCATACGGATAAGTCAGGCCCTCTTCAATAGGCTCAAAACGACCTCGACCGCCGCGCTGTACGGTAACCGTCCCCCTCACATCCCGCGCGCGCAATACAGGCTCTAACCGCTCAGCATGTGCATCCAATGATGCCACAACTAGTCCAATCAGAACATAGACGCCGAATTTCACGCTTCTTAACATGACCTATCCTTCCTGCTATTTTGCCAGTATCATATATATATCATCGATCATCATACGTATCCCAGAAAAACAAGTCAAGCGCTCGCAAGGGCTTACCCCCCTCTTATAGGGAGAAAGAACTCACGGTTCGGAGCCACGTCACAACCCAGAGAAAACCATCCCAAGCTCGGATTGTTCGCATCTCCAGCACACCCAGCAAATCGCTCCCATCTGGCATTGTCACCAATACAACCCATATACACACACCTAAAACATTCGCGAGATAGATAAATACGTACGAAAATATCCTACCCTGTTGCTGAATGTCTGTTTGCCGCTGCAGAAGCGCATTGACGGTGAAGGTTATATGGAAGGCCCAAGTAAAACCTACAAGCCCCAACCAAAGCAGTGTGTACGACTGCAAGTCGTAAAAAAGACTTAGGATCAGATAGACCAAAATTACCAGCACAGTATAAAGCGGAAAAAAATATGGCGCCAGGGTGATTAAGAAATTTGTTTTGGATAAAACCACCGACCCATGGTCTGCCTTCACACGAATGCGTGAAATACGCGCCCCCATCATGACCCCCCACAAGGCATGCGTTAACTCGTGGGCCAGAATATAGCTACGCAAAGGGCGGGGAAATAGGGTAAACAACAGAATCCAAGCCATCGATCCGGCCACAAGAGCTACCGCTGGCAATGGCAAAAAAATATCCACATTTGTACGAGCTGCCAGCAGAAGATCCCACAATACTTGGCTAAATACCACGCAAGGGAACAGCAGACTGATCCCAACAAACATCTTGATCAATTTCATGCCGTGAGATGAAACATATTCTGACCCAAAAAGCCAGCCTTCCAATGCGCATACGCATACAGAGCTTGTCTCATCCAGAACATAAGACGACGCGGCAAGCACGGCCACATTTCGCTGTAATAATGGATGACAATGATCAAGCTAATTCTTGCCGCTCAAAGTCGAGCGTCCGCCATCCAGACCAAGAACTTGTCCCGTCATCCAAGAGCTTTCGCTTCCCAGAAGCCAGCAGGCAAGTGACGCAATATCCTCTGGCGCCCCCAATCGCTGCATGGGGTGTTGCTTGGCAATCGCTGTCGCCATGGCCGCATTACTGATAAGAGGTGCCGCCATCTTTGTTTGAGTTAAGGATGGCGCAATTGCATTCACGCGAATACGGGGCGCCAGCTCTGCCGCAAGCGATACCGTCAACCCCGAAACAGCCCCCTTGGCCATTCCCACGGATGCATGCATAGAAAAACCCAGCTTGGCTGCCACGCTGGAAAAGAAAACAACTGATGCGTCTGCCCCCTTTTCCAAGGCCGGCAAGGCTGTTTGTACAGCGCGAGCAGCACCCAGGGCATGTAGTCGGTAATCATGCACGAAGTCATCGGGTTTCAAACGTTTCACCGACTTCAGGTTGATATTGCCCACAGCATAGACTAGACCATCTAGCACATCAGGCGACTGTTCCGTCACAGCGTCGAAAGTATTTTCATCCAAGACATCAGCGGCCAACCAAGGCATGCTCAACTCATTCCCTAAGGCTTCTACTTTCGGCGCATCCCGAGCGACCAGAAAAACCTTGGCGTCTTGGGATACGACCTTGCGCGCAATCGCAGAGCCTATGCCGCCGGTTGCGCCATAAATCAAATAATGCCTTCCCGACATGTACATACACCCTCCTGGCAATAGATCGAAGGTATGCGCATATCCTTGCATGCGAAAACTACGCGCTGACAGCGAAATCAAATTTCATTGATCTAATAGCCACTCGAAGCGGTTCCCCCATCGAGCACCGTCTCCGTGGAACCAATACCAAGCCGCGTACAGCCCTGCTCAAGGTAGGCCACAGCACCAGCCCAGTCACGGATACCGCCAGACGCTTTGACCTGCATGCTGTCACCCACGGTTTCCATCATAACAGCAATTGCTTCCGGAGTGGCTCCACCCGTTGAAAAACCGGTTGAGGTCTTGACAAAATCTGCGCCTGCTCGCTGGGCGATCCGACACGCCTCAATAATCTGTTCTTTTGTCAAAAGACACGTTTCCAGAATCACTTTTACAATGGCATTCGCAGCATGCGCCTCGACTACGACAGCCTCGATATCCTGCTGCACCACATCATAATGCCCCGAAAGAAATTGCCCGACATTCATCACCATATCAAGTTCCACAGCGCCATCCTCAAGGGCCAAACGAGCTTCTAATGCCTTGACTTCCTTACGATTCGCACCATGCGGGAATCCAATCACAGCACATACTTTCGTGGCACTCCCTGCCAGCACATCGCGCGCCAGAGCCACATCGCCAGGACGAACACATAGGGCACATACACCACGAGCGCGGCACATCTCAGCCGCATCGCGCACATCGTTAGCCGTTAGCTCCGGCTTTAGCACAGCATGATCAACCGTTGCAGCAACATCCGCTTGTGTATACATCACAACCTCCTTCGTGGCATTAATCTCCCATGCACGTATCAACGAGACGAGCGGTATGAATCCAGGAATGATCCGTCGGCACCAAGCGCGTGGTTCCGGCCACATCTTCCAATGGCACCGGAACACATTCCTGCCCGCGAACCGCGACCATCACACCATAAACCCCCTCAGCCAGTAACTGACCAGCACGCGTTCCCAATGCCGTGCACAGTAATCGGTCTGTCGGCGAAGGGATCCCGCCACGCAAAATATGCCCGAGCGATGTAACACGAACATCTATCCCCGACAGTTGCTGCAACTCACGCGCAAGACGACTCGCCTTAGGCTCTGCGATCAAGGTCTGGCCATTCTTCTCCGTATGTAACGTAATCGCATCACCTTTTTTCTTCTCAGAAGCCGCCTCCTCAACCGACACCGCTCCCTCTGCCACCGCAATAATCGAAAAGCGTTTATTATGATGACGGCGCGCCTTAATATGATCAACGACGCGGTTCATATCATATGGAATTTCGGGAATCAGAATTACATCTGCCCCACCAGCAATACCGGCCCCCAGCGTCAACCAGCCAGCATTATGCCCCATGATTTCACAGATAATGACCCGATGATGACTCGTCGCCGTTGAATGCAAACGGTCTATCGCCTCCGTTGCAATGGCCATCGCCGAGTCGAAGCCAAACGTAATCTCTGTTCCCGCCACATCATTATCAATCGTCTTGGGTAGTGTTAGCACTGGCACCTTGCCTTTGCGGGAAAGTCGTAACGCGTTTTTCTGCGTTCCATTCCCACCCAAACACACGAGACAGTCCACATGCAGCTTTTGCAAGTTGTCGGCAGCAACAGCGGTCATATCCATGACTTGTCCGCCCATATTCATCTTATGCGGCTTATCACGGCTAGACCCCAGAAAAGTACCCCCATGCGTCAGAATACCACTGACCGAGGCATCATCCAACGTTACCGTCCGATTCTCAACCAACCCCCGGAATCCATCCAAAAACCCAATTACCTTGGTACCATTATGCAATGCCGCTTTCGCGATACCCCGAATAGCAGCATTAAGTCCCGGACAATCCCCGCCTGCGGTCAACACTCCGATGCATTTTGTTCGATTTTTAGCCATCTTCGTAAAATCCTTTCGTTATCGTGATGGCAGTATGCGCCGATAAAAAACGTTTGTGAAGCGCAGAATCACGCCAACGATAACAGAAGAAAAGAAACCTTGTTCTGTTACACCATGCCGAAACCTGATACAAACCGCTACAGACGAAAACCGATAATGACGGCCAACCACTTTGGAATCCATCATGCAAGCGCCCTACAGCACATACACCGAAATACGCTTACACGCTGCCGATGCATACAGGAATCTTATCGAAGGTACGCGCGTACATCTCGTGCGTGATGGTTCCGCAAAAACCTTCTCAGAACGGCATATCCAATGCGTATGGTTTGACCCTGCCCTACGACCCGGACAGCTATCGACACGATCTGGCGAAACCGTTGAAGTGCTCGATCCAGGTCGATGGAATCGCGAGGCGGGCCCTGACTTTCTGGATGCCGTGCTACTTATCAAACCAGAACGCCGTCGCATACAGGGGGATGTTGAAATTCACATTCATCCATCCGACTGGGAACATCATAAGCACACTGCGGACCCCCGATACAATCGCGTCATTGCACATGTCACTTATTTTGCAGGACTCGGTCCGCCATCAGGCCTCCCAACTGCTGCCATCGAAATTTCGTTGCAAGAAGCCCTTCAGAAAAATACAACCTTTCAATTGGAAAGCATTGATACAAGCGCCTATCCCTTTGCTGCGCGCATCCAATCCTGCACCTGCGCCATCCTGTTGAAAGAATCAACCTCCGTAGATGCACAAACCCTGCTGCATGCGGCAGGTTGCTACCGATTCGAACAAAAAGTACAAACCATGACAACGGCCCTCCGACATGGAAAGATTGCAGATCTACTGTATCACAAAACCATGGAAGCCATGGGATACAAGCAGCACCGTGAGGCCTTCTCGCAACTAGCCGCCCGAGTCCCGTTACACGCAATCCGTGACCGCACGCCACTGGAAGCATACGCGATTCTTATGGGAACGGCCGGTCTGCTGCCAGACACGCCCCCTGCTTCGCTCCCTGCCGACAACCTGAAATTCATTCGCAAGCTATGGGATTTGTGGTGGCAACATCGCGGCGACACCTCGGCAAAAACTAACATCCAATGGCAAGGTCCCGCCGGGAGGCCTGCCAATCAACCCGCTCGCCGACTCGCAGCAGCAGCAATGCTATTCACACGCAAAAATCCATGGCACGAAATTGCCACAGCCCTGCAAGACACATCCGCTACGCGAGCACTCGGGAATCTATTCAAACCCGATGAAACACTCCAATTCTGGCTACACCATAGCTCTCTTGTCACCAAGCCACTGGCCAAACCCCGCGCATTGGTTGGGACGGATCGCCTGGCGGCTTGGCTAAACAATGTTGTGTTACCGATGGCCGCAGCCTCCGGAATGCCCACAGAGCAACTACTCCCTCTATGTATGTCGGAACAAATAAATGCCATTGTGCGGCAAACCGCTGCCAGACTCCTTGGTCGGGACCATAACCCGGCTCTCTATCAACGTTCCGGAATCCTGCAACAGGGGCTTATCCAGATCTTTCAGGATTTCTGCAGCGGGGGTTGCCATACATGCGCACTGGCGGATACTTTGCAGCAAGGCGTATTTTCTCCTTCAGCACATCCACGCCCCAGCGATCCCCTCTAGGTTGTAACTTCATTGTTCATATACAAGATATTGTGGTTTCGTATTCTACTTTGCACGATGTTAACCCCCTTTGGAGTGCGGCGATAAAAATCGCCGCTTTGGGATTGCGCGGAGCGCGGGGGCGGAGATGCACTAAGCGGGTTGATTGATTGGAAGTGTGTTGGCTTGTGGCGAGGGCTGGGTGGTGCGCGCATAGAGAACATGAGTTGGCCGAGGGACGCAGCATGGCCCCCACACCCCCGACTCACGCACACGGACTCCATGATGCAACATTAGCAAACACATTGTTCAAAATAGTTGCATCCCTACATCACCTGAGGCACCCCCGGCAACGGCATCCATGTGGACCAATAAACGCACGGAAATATTCTTCTCCATAGTCGTACGTCAACTCTGTCCCCGCAGCAATATGACAGATGGAAAAAATATAAATCCGACCGCGCAGAATACGTACCTCACAATTCGGCACACAAGAGTGATTGATATAGCGAGCTACATTCCAACGTGGGCGACCATCCACGAACCGACGCGGATTCGTCTGGAAGAGATATTTATTCTGTATGCCTCGGATATCGGCAGCCCCCAGCACGGGCCCACTATACTCCACAATGAAGCCGCCACTTTCAATCGGATCCTCTGTAAAAAGGCCCAACCCAGCGGCTGCGCGGCGCACACGCAGCCTGCGCGCGACACCCTGATATTTTTTTGGCAACGGTAACCGATTCATCAAATTTTCTCCTGCGCGCTATATCCAAAAGGAAACAAAGAGCAACAACGGCACGCCTATCATCAACGTTGCTTACGTTCTGCCGATCGGCTTGCACGCTCCAACTCCGCACGCTCGGATGGCGTCAGAGAACCAAACCCCTGTCTTTTGATTTTCACGAGAATCTGATCCACCCGCTCCCAATCCACCGGATGTGCCGCCGTATCATCCGAAAGATCCGTAACCCGAAACCGCATTCTACGCAACTTGGCAAGCCCATCCCGCAAAACACCCATGCCGCCATGGCCCCCTCCATAACGCCGACCACCACCGACTAGATACATGGCATAAACATATCCCGCAATACCCCCGGCCAAATGCGCAGCATGTGCGATCTGGTCTCCCGCAGAAAGCAATGCGACCGAGAGAACACCAAATACGATCGCCAACGTACGAGCCGTCATGGTCACCGGTATGACAAAAAACAAAAGCAGCGTAACTTGCCGATGCGGATATAAAGCCGCATAGGCCCCCACAATGGCAAAAACGGCTCCCGATGCACCAATCATCGTAACGGGATGCGCTATCGAATAAAGCCCCAGCGCACCCAGAGCAAGCCAACCAAGCGCCCCTAGAATACCGCCACCAAAATACAGAGATAAAAAGCGTCTCGGACCCAATCGCATTTCCAATTCGCGGCCGAAAAAGAAAAGCCCGAGCATATTTCCTGCGAGATGGAGCAGATGTCCATGCAGAAACATATACGAAACCAACTGCCAAATCATGCCGCGGCGCAAATCATACCAAGATAGCGCAAACCAACTTACAAGAGGCCCGGTAGCATCCGGATGGCCCGCAAGCAAACGGTCAATGAAGAAAATCACAATGTTGGCTATCAAGAGCCGCTTGGTCAACGGACCCAGCGGCGACATGATCCCAAATCCATACCGGCGAGGTGGCACTCCATAACCGTACATCCAAAATCTCCCGTTTCTCTTCCCAGTGTCATCGTAATTCATATACGAGACGCTGCGGATTCCCGTCACGCTCGATATCAATTACGATCGCATTCAAATCATTCTCTACAACCTGACGAATAAAAAACTCTGCGCGCCGGCGATTCGTCATCTGAAGCGTATTCACCGCTCGGACCTTATCGCCCTCCTGAAATCCTACCCCCTCAAAAAACTCCGCCTCTCCAACCGTCTGTAACTGATATCCCTCAATATCACCGTCCGACGTGTAGATCGGCTGCATCGAGTCAAACACCTGCAACAACCGCTCTGGCTCATCAAGCAGTTCCTCGTAATAGGCAAGTAGTGCTTCTCGGTTCATGCTCCAAGTGCCTGCCGCTGTTTGCTCACCGAAACGCGTGACCACCACGGCATCATCAGTAACAACGCCCTCCTCAGGCTGCTCGCGACCATGTGTCGTTGTACGTTTCCCTCCCAACGGCAAAATACCTTCCTCATCCCCCCGGCGAAGCACAACCTCTCCTGCACGAATCGCAAGCACCTCGGCCCCGCCCACAAAATCCCCCTCCGAAACAATGTACTGTCGTTCTTCCGGATGATAACTGATTACAGCACGACGCAGGGAAGCCTCCGGAGATGTGACCTCATCATACAGGAAAAACGTACCCGCAAACCGAAAATCACCCCAAATCATGGGCCCCTCAGCAACTTGCTCCCGGTCAACCGTACGAAAGACAGAGGCATGCTCCTGCAAAAGAGTAAAATCAGCCACACGCATATCTGGGTCCGGCGGAAGCGCTTCATGCCCCATCAATCGTCCCGAAACTTGCGGCATACGCCACAGCATACCTGCCACCAGCAACCATACCGCCGTGATGAGCAAAGCTCGCCAGCGTGTCATTCCAAAATAAAAAAGACTGGTAAAGGTCATAAGCCGGATTCTGTTACCACGATCCAGGATCGTGACTCGATCATTTATCTCATGCAATCAACCCGGAATGCTTGCTCGCTTACGCGCGCAGCGAGACGGGCCGCCTCTCACATCCCCTATTTGATCTTGCTCCGAGTGGGGTTTACCATGCGACCGACCTTTCAGTCCAGCCCGGTGGTCTCTTACACCACCTTTTCACCCTTACCCTCCTTCGCTAAAGCTACGGAGGGCAAGCCCTCCATCGCCCAGAGAAACAAGGCGGTATTTTTTCTGTGGCACTTTCCGTCCTTCCCGCTTCAACGGGAAACCTCCCGGCACAACACCAGGACACCCTGCCCTACGGAGTCCGGACTTTCCTCCCCCTATCTTCCCGAAGGAAGCCAGAAGGCGACCGAACGCCTCTACCAGTCAAACGTCAATGTAACATACGACCACAATATCCGCAAATCACCATTTCGAGTTGTTTCCGAGCCTCGTGTTGCTGGTAAGGGGGAACCGCCATATGGCAACCTCCACACACCCCATTCGCACAGGAAACGATTGCTGCACCACGACGGCGTTGTAAAATCGCCTCATACCGCCGCAACCAATCCGCGTCAATTCCATCAAGCAACTCTTGCCGTTTCGCCCGCAGGCCATCTAGCTCTTGTTGCAACTCCTGGGCACGCGCATCAAAAACCTTAACATCTTCATCCACCTCTTTTTGCTCAGCATCTAAGGCCGCCTGCTGCTCGCCCATGGCCCTCTTGGAGGCTTCTATCTTTTCCATGATGGCAATTTCCTGATCCTCATCACGCCGAATCGAACGCTCCAGCCCTTCAATCTCATCGGACATCGCCTTGAACTCTTTATTCGTTTTCAAGCTCATCTGCTGCGTACGTAACTTGGCAATTTGATCCTTCTTCGCCTGTACCTCTAATTCGTGTTGACGTAACTCCGCTTGTGCCGCCTGCACACCCGAATCAGCCTCCTGCAAAGCAGATTTGTGACTCTGCAAACGCTCCAACTCGCGAGCCTTACGAGCCGGTATATCTGCCAATTCGGTTTCTATACGCAAAATAATCAAATCTTGCTCTTGCACTTCTAGTAAACGCTCAATCGTCGTCACGAAACCACCTTTCCAATGGTGAGCAGCTCTCGCCCATCACATGTATGTTGGATGTATGCTCCAGCCTCCGCTTTGCGGAAACCGCTTAAATATCATCCGCGGATGCTATGCGATGCCCGCACCTGTGTCAACCCCAGCTAATCGCACGCCAAGCTCCACAGCAGCGCACATACTGCGATTTGATGCCATTCCCCGCCAAGCAAGGTCAAACGCCGTACCATGATCCGGAGACGTACGAACAATCGGGAGCCCCAGTGTAACATTAACCCCCGTTTCAAATGCCAGCATTTTAAAAGGAATCAGACCTTGATCGTGGTACATCGCAACATAGACATCCGTCTTATCCCGGATCGCCGGAATGAATGCCGTATCCGCCGGGAGGGGACCGCGAATATTCAACCCGCGTTCGCGAGCAGCAGATAAAGCAGGAATAACCACATGCTGCTCCTCAGTCCCGAACGCACAATCCTCCTCGCCAGCATGCGGATTGAGCCCGCATACCGTAATACGTGGCTGCGACATACCCTGCTGCTGCATGGCTTGATGTGCCAGTTCCAGCACTTGCGCAACGCGGGCACAAGTGATCTGCTTCGAAGCATCAGCTAACGCGACATGTGTGGTAACCAGACAAACCCGTAATGCATCAGACCACATCATCATGCAAACATCATCTCGCCCTGTTAGCGCCGCGAGCATTTCCGTGTGCCCGGGATATGCTACACCAGCCGCATGTAGCGCCGTCTTGTGTAAAGGTGCCGTTACCACCGCCGCAATGTTTCCTTGCAACGCATCCTCTACCGCCCGCTCCACGCAGCGCGCCGCTGCCGCACCACATATGGCCTGCACCTTCCCCGCTAGCACTTGATCCGTATCGAGCACGGCATCATCTACAACGCAAGATGTATCCGGAAAAGGTAACGCAAGTTTTGCGGCCACCCGCTTCAATAAGCCAAGACTTCCATACACACGAATGCGACACATCCGCGCAAGAGCTTCATCCGCCAACAACCCCAGACACAATTCAGGCCCAATGCCTGCAGGATCTCCCATCGTTACCCCTATAACCGGCAACGTGCTCATGGATCCTCCGGAATGCGCCTGTGCACCTCCTCCACCAATTCCGGCAAACGACCACTGCGAAACATCTGCCAAATCGGAATGCTATCCTCTAAATCCGGCTCCTGGAACAAGGCAAAATTTCGCAGCAGAAATACAATCAAAACAACTAACAGCACGGCACAGAGCGCAGAGACCATGCGATGCTGGAAATAAATCCAATCGAACACCGGGTGCATTGCCGTAAAGCGAAGACGACGCATACGCTTCTCACTCAAAACAGCTTCCTTGGCATCTGTAGCACGCTGCTGCTCAACCAATAGCGCATGCATTTTTTCAAAGCGCGACGCTTCTTTCCGGCAGACCTCACACATACGCAAATGCTCATGAACCAGACGACTCTGCTTATCGCCAAGCTCTCGCAGCATATAGGCTGGCAACTGTTGCTGAATTTCTTCGCAGTACTTCAATCCGCAGCCAGCAGATTTTTGTTGTTGTTTCTCGCTCATTCTTCCCGTCCCAGCGCATCAGCCAGCTTCCGCATCGCGTGATGCAAGATATAACCGACATTCCCAACAGATAAACCGGTGATTGCACTTATTTCCTTATACGATTTTTCTTCATAAACTTTTAGCCTGATTAACTCGCGGTCGCGCGAAGGCAAGACTGCCAATGCATGTGCAATACGTTTTGCATGGGTGTCATCCTGCCCCGTCGGGGGCAATACAACCGCGTCAGCAGCCTCCTCTTGATGTTCCTGCTCTACACGATGCCGCCGCTCATATTTACGGATCACATCCACGGCGCTATTATGCGTCGTCCGGTACAACCAACTAGACAATGCCAGACTCGGTTCAAATGCCTCACGCCATTTACGAAACAACTTGATAAAAACTTCCTGCACCACGTCTTGCGCTAAATCAGCATTATGCACAATACTTGTGGCATAGCGCAGCAGACGACTCTCATAATGGTGCACAACCTGCTCAAATGCCGCTGCACGCTGTTGCTGTTGTTCCCTGCGTCTCATGCAGCCCTTCTTATGTGGCCTCTTTCAGCGACGCAATCAATGCATCTAGCTCATTGGGTGGCGTCATAAAAAAATGACAGGTCCGGTCCGTCCGTGACGCAATATCTTCCTGCAAATCCTGATTATACGGGTTCATGATGGCCACCAGCAATTCATCCAAAATGGAACCAAAAATCACAACCCCATGACGCACCATGAAGTCAACCGGCAGTAAGCCCGCAATTTCAGACGAAACCTCATAAGCCTGCACAGATATCAACGGCGTCTTTGTGTCTCGTGACACATAGCCCATTACGCGCTCCATACCGCTGTAGGCCCTATTTTCAAGAACATGAAATACCGACACCGTCGTCAAATGCGGATCCGTAGACAACTCCGCCAAATCTTGCGCCAACGAAGAATAATCCTCTTGTGAAATTTCGCCCGCCTCTAATAACTTCCATGCCATGGCCAGCTCATCTGTCACCCGAAATACACTCGGAGCGGCCGCCTTGGCTTTACGTTCTTCGCCCGCATCCGAAACATCTGTTGCGTTGGCAACGGCCACCTTGGGTTGCAAGACCTGCAAGCGCTCTATCATACTACGTACTTGCTCATCCGCATCCCCATAATCAGCCAGACGCTCTAGCACAATAGCAGCAGATTCCGCATCATTTTCAGACAAAACCACCTCAGCCAGACGCAATAAATAGTCCAACGCACGTGCCCGATCCCCTACATGCTCATAGGCATGCGACAACGTTTCCAAGGACGACCGGTCATCTGGCATTACCTCCAAAATCTGCTCGAAAGCCGAGATCGCCTGCCATACTTCATTTTCGGAGTCAACCTCACTGCGTTGATTGGCATTGGCCATGTTCTTCTCCCCTTATGTCGATCTTCATTACAAACCATGCGCATACTATCAAAAAAAATCCGCACAACAAAACACCAAAACGCTATGTTTCCAGATTTTCATTGCCGCACAGACATCCCATCGTTATACCCCTCTCCATGCAAGCAAAACCTGAAATATTGGCACCGGCAGGCGATATGACGTCACTACAGGCCGCGCTCGATGCTGGCACCGACGCGGTATACCTAGGTCTGGATACGTTGAATATGCGCCATATGGCCACCCGTAACTTTACCCGCGATACCCTACCAGAAGCAGCATCACGCTGCCGTGCCAGAAATGTGCGCCTATACCTAACGCTCAATAGCATCATCTATGAAGGTGAACTTCAGGATTGCCATGAGGTGCTGGCATTTGCCAAACCCTACATCGATGCGGCAATCGTCGCCGACTGGGCGGCCGTTAGTGCCTGCCGGGATCTGCAAATTCCCTTTCACGTTTCCACACAAATGTCATGCTCCAACAGCACTACAGCAGCCTTTCTCAAAAGCCAGGGCGCCCAACGCATTGTACTTGCCCGGGAGTGCACACTCGAGGAAGTTGCCACCATCACACGCAAGGTGGACATTCCCATTGAAGCCTTTGTACATGGAGCTGTCTGCCTCGCCGTTTCCGGACGCTGCTTACTTTCCCACGAAGCCTATGGCTTCTCCGCCAGCCGCGGCGAATGCCGGCAGCCCTGTCGTAGGGAATTTTATATTGAGGAAAAAAAGCAGGGCGAGCAAGCCGATGCCGCTTTCCGCGTAGAATCCCACACACTACTCTCCGCCCGCGATCTATGCTCGCTACCCTTTGTCGACAAATTAATGGAAGCAGGCATCGCATCCTTCAAAATTGAAGGACGCGCCCGTAACCCGGAATACGTAAAAACCGTGGTCACCGCATACATCCAAGCTGTTGAAGCCGTTCTAGCTGGCAGATTCACACCGGCACTAGCACAAGAACTAACCGATGATTGCGCCAAAGTGTATCATCGCCCCTTCGGCATCGGTTTGTATTATGGACGCCCCGGCACCGACCAGTATGCCGATACCGATGCCAATCAAGCCACACACAAAAAACATCATGTAGGTATCGTGCGTAAATACTATAAACAGGCGCAAGTCGCGCAAATCCAAATTCAAGGGCACGGCCTCTCTCTTGGCGACACCATTGCCATCCATGGCCCCACCACCGGAGTTGTGGAAATGACCGTCGCCGCCCTGCAACGAGATGCAGAAATCCTCACATACGCAGAGAAAGGCAACTGGGTTACCATCCCTTGTAATGAGCATGTTCGCGCGAACGACAAAGTCTATATTGTGCTACCTGCCAACGAGGAACCATGACCCAAAGTAGGCGCGAACACGATCCATATGCAGCATTCCGCTATCCGGCTTTCACCATTCTTTTTATTGGCGGATTTCTTATTCATATCGGTGCAGCCGCGCAAGCTGTCGCCTTTGGATGGGAAGTCTATGTGCGTACGGACTCCGTATTCTTGCTCGGCATTGTTGGCCTGACAAAAGCCCTACCCATGCTACTACTCACGCTCCCGGCAGGATATGTCGCAGACGTATATAACCGAAAATCCATTATCCTGTTTGCGCTCCTGGGCACCACAATCACATCCCTCGGACTAGGCTTCTTCAGCAGCATACAAGGCCCCGTCGGCGGCATGTTCGTCTTCTTGTTTCTGGATGCTTGCTTCAATCGGATTGCAGGGCCCTCCGCATCCGCCATTCTCCCGTTACTCGTTCCCGCAGACACATTGGAAAATGCCGTAAAGTGGCGCTCCTCCCTTTTTCAACTATGCTCTGTGATCGGCCCTGCGCTCGGCGGCATCATAGTTGGCATCCACATTCCCTCCGCCTATTTTTTCAGTGCATGTTGCACTACCGGATTCCTACTGCTTCTATGGGGTGCTAAAATACCTACGGGCAAACAAGGCCAACCAGGCTCGATTCGCCGCCAGTTACGTGAAGGTATCGCATTTGTCTGGCATCAAAAAATCATTCTTGGAACCGTTTCCTTGGACATGTTTGCCGTTTTATTAGGCGGGGCCGTGTACTTGCTACCCGTTTTTGCGCGCGACATACTCACCGATCGCCCCTTTGGGATGAGCCCGGAACAATCCCTTGGGTGGTTGCGGGCCGCACCCGCGCTAGGGGCCGTGCTCATGGCCATCTATATGGCGCACCGCCCCCCATTGAAACGCGCCGGACGCGGCATGTTAAAAGCCGTAGCTGCATTCGGCGTCGCCACCATCATCTTTGGACTTTCACGCTCTTTCTGGCTCTCCTTTGCCATGCTCTTTCTGACCGGAGCCTTTGATAACATCAGCGTCGTTGTACGCCACACGCTAGTACAACTCCGCACCCCCAACGAACTACGCGGAAGAGTTTCCGCTGTGAACTCCATGTTCATCGGAACCTCCAATGAACTAGGTGGGTTCGAATCGGGGCTTGTGGCACGCTTCTTCGGCCCTATCGTTTCCGTCGTCAGCGGAGGCGTCGGTACCCTTCTGGTGGTTGCCACTTGGGCACGCCTCTTTCCCGGGCTCGGCAAACTCGGACGTCTCAACGAGGAAATCCCCGCCGCCCGAGAGTCGGTCACCACCCAAAACGCCCCTGCAAACTGAATCAGAAACGGCCTACCCTAGCGCGCTTATCTCCTGCAATTTTTCTTATCATGCGCCGCGCTACCGCCTTGACGCTACGGTATCAAGCCATTACGCTTCTCCACACCACATCTGCGTGGGATAAGAAAAATTCGAAAGGGGCCATTATGACTGGTGGAATCATTGCTCTCATTATTGCTGTTGTTGTCGTATTCTTTGTAATCTCCGTCTACAACGGACTCGTTTCCTTGCGCAACCGTTACAAAAATGCCTT
>PWYP01000084.1 GCA_003567805.1 PVC group bacterium | reverse complement strand
TGGGGCTGTACTAGATGGCATTACGCTGGATCATGTGGTGGTGCAGGTGCCAGAGATCGAAGACCCGGAGGTGACAGTTCCACGGTCAACGAGTTTACAGTTATCCAACTTTAGCCCCGCAACCCGTGCGGCGCGTGCCGCCGTTGTTGTTGATAATGTTCGACGGCTCACATTACGGGATGTGGAGTATCGGTGGCCAGCGGGAGCTTGCGTCCCGATGCACGCCTTATGCTTGCGTAATGTTAACGATATCGAAGAAAATTGTCCGCGTTTGCGAGCTTCCCAACCGGGTGTTGCGCGGGTGTTGGCGTTGCACGATTGATTTTGGTGTGAACACCAAACGTGCGACTGGATGGCATGCTTCTATCATAACGAAAATGATGATATAGGATGCGGGGGTTGCCTTTTCATGCAATATTATGTGAGTCCAGATGGTGCTGATTCGAATCCGGGGACAAAGTCTAAACCTTTTGCCACGCTTGGCAAGGTGGGGAAGGTATTGGCCCCCGGTGACACCTGTTGGTTACGCGAGGGGGTGTACAGGGAAGTACTGCGTCCAAGAAGGTCGGGTCGAGCTAGCGCAGAGATTACGATTGCCGCCTATCCGGGCGAACGGGCGGTTATTAGTGCTGCGGATGTAGTCGGTGGTTGGGCGAATACCGGTAATCGTTTATATGCTGCATCTATGCCTTGGTCATTGGGTGATGGAAACCAAGTGTTTTGTGGAGATCATATGCAACCGGAAGCCTGCTGGCCTAATCCGGGAGATGATCCTTTATTTCGGCCGAAGCGGGTTAAAGCGCTTGATGGGAATGCGAACACACTTTCTTGCGACAAGATTCCGGTGGTGGCCGACAATTGGCAGGGGGCAAAGCTGTGGTGTGCGGGGGGCAGTGCCTGGATTTGCTGGACGGCTACCGTGCTGAAGCACGATCCCGAAACGGACACTATCACATTTTCCGAGGCGCAGAAAAAATATTACAAGCCTCGCAAAGGCAGTTTATTCTCGTTGCGTGGACATCAGGCCGCATTGCGCGTACCTGGACAATGGTTTTACGATGCAAAATCAAGCAAGCTGCTGGTGATATCGCCGGATGGGGAAAAACCGTCAGATGGTGCATGGCAGGTCAAGAGACGCAGCGATACCATTGACTTGTCGGGCCGCTCGCACATTCGTTTTCGGGATATCCACTGCTTCGGCGGGGGGATCCGTACCGATGCGACAACGGCGCATGTTGTCTTGGATGGCATGCGCGCGTCGTATGTTGCCCACAATTATGCAGAAGACGTTAGTCAAACTGATGGTATTATTCTGTTGGGACATCATATTCTGGTGGTGAATTGTGATTTCGGGTATAGCTCCGGTTCGATCCTGACAGTTGGTGGTACGGATAACCGGGTCATCAATTGCACCGTGCATCATGGTGGATATGCGGGGTTATGGAATGGCGCGGTGCGGTTGTGTGGGCGTCGTATTCTTTTCAGTCATAATACGGTTCGGCATGCCGGGCGCGATTTAGTGGCGGTGCACGGATTGTCGGAAAGCATTGTGCAATACAACGACCTTTCGGATGCCGGCTGGCTAACGGCGGATCTGGGGATGATTTATGGTCACAACACGGATTTTGCCAATACGGTATTTCACCATAATTATGTACATGATAATCATGCGGGATATGCATTAGGGATTTATTTTGATCATTTGAGTCACAATGCCATCGTGCACCATAACATGATCTGGAATGTGCGGGATGATCCCATACGCGTCAACAACCCGAGTTATGGTTGCCAGGTGTTCAACAACACATGTTGGAAAACCGGACCTCTTGAAACCTTTGATCACTCCGGGCGCAATGATCTGTTTGCCTGTCGATACTATAACAATATTTTCAATAAACCGCTCATGTTGCCTGATCATGTTGTGCAGGAAAATAACCGGATTATGCCAAGGCCGCGTTTCAAGGATCGGGCCTTATACGATTTCCGGGTTGATACGCTTGCAGGCAAAAATATTGGTGCATTTGCGGATGGGGTGTGGCGGGCTGGTTATGATCCTGCGGGGCTTCCGGAACCGCTGCCTGTTTATGAGTCACCGCGGATTGCGTGGATGAATTTGATTCGTAATGGCTGCTTTGAGTTAGGCACGTTAGAGGGCTGGCGGAGATTTGGAAAGGGCCGGGCGGAGCTGGTACCCGGTAATGGCTGGGGAAATCACGGGGCAAAGCAGCTCGCATGTCCAACGGGCACTTCCCGTCATGCACTGCACTTATCCGGTGAACGCGTGGGAATTACGCAGAAGGTAACGGGATTGTCTCCAGCAACAACCTATCAGTTGTCAGCTTGGGTGCAGACGTCGCATGACAATGTAAAAGTTACGTTAGAAGTCAGCGGGCATGGTGAGGATCGAGTTTTTGTATATTTTGACTCTGTAGAATGGTGTCGTCGTACGGTTGTTTTTTCGACGGGTCCTGCTAAGACAACTGCACGCGTTCGGCTTGTCAAGGAATCCGCAAAAGGTGAGGCTTGGGCCGACAACTTTACATTACCGGCAAGCACTCCGCGATCTGATGCCGGCGTTTTGGGGGCGCAAAATGAAAAGTAAAGAGAACGGGTAAGTGGATGGGGTGAGTTGCGCGAAGTGTTTTGTACGGAAGTTTGTTTATAAACAAATTGGGGATGTAGTGCTGCGGTTGCATGTGTTTGCGCCAGCGGGGAATGCTGCATCTGGCTGTCGTCCGGGGATTGTGTTTTTCTTTGGCGGGGGAAAGGGATTGCTGCCCTCCATGAGTTAAAACATCGCATATTCCATCTATATTGGAGGGCGGCAATCCCTTGCCGCTGGTCAATAGTGTGCTTTAAAAACAGAATAAAATTGGAAGATTGATCTCCGGAGATTTTCGGGGGTAAGGTGTCGAGTTGAGTGTGTCGCGTGTCGACTGATAGGCTTTGGTGTTTTCTGACAGAAACATTCGGACAGAAAAAACGGGTAGGCTATGACAGTTTGAATGGCTTGTTCGTTTTTATTAGGGAGGGTGTGATGGATTTGGATAGATGGTTTCCGCGGTATACCGAGTTTGATCCGAAGGTGCCGGTGTGGTGTGTGACGCCGGATCGTGCGGGTTGTCTGCATCGGTTTTTCGATACGTCGCCGATCAGTCCTTCGGGACGTTATCTGGCGGTATTCGAGATGCCGTTCGAGGATCGGCAGCCCGAGCCCGGCGAGGCTGGGAATGTGGTTGTGGTGGATCTGGAGACGGGCGAAAGCAAGGTTGTTGCGGAGACTTATGGGTGGGAGCCGCAGTTGGGGGCGAATATCAACTGGGGTGGGTCCGATAAAGAACTTTTCTTTAATGATGTGGATACTTCGAACTGGCAGCCGTTTGCTTGGAAGCTGGATCCGTTGACGGGCGAGCGGCAGAGGATGGAAGGAACGGTGTATCATGCTTCGCCGGATGGTCGTTGGTTGATTTCGGCAAATATGACGACAATGCGTCGCACGCAGCCGGGCTATGGGGTTTGTATTCCGCTGGAGGGATTGCGGCGCAATATCGGTCTGGCGGATGATGACGGGTTCTATTTGACCGACACGGCGACAGGCAAAGCGCGGATAGTGGCATCGATTGCCGATTTGGTCACGGAGGCGGATCCTTCGATTCAATTTTCGGATTGGGAGCATT
>PWYP01000083.1 GCA_003567805.1 PVC group bacterium | reverse complement strand
CCCACACCCCGCGCCCCAGTTTTCATGGCAAAAGTGTGCTTGGAGAATGGGGGGATACTCGGTAGTTTATGCGCTGATGATTTCTGGTAGAAGAGCCAATAGAGCAAAAGGCTGATGGATACAAAAGATCAAACTTGTAGTGTTACCGAGCTAACCCGTCGGATAAAGGGGGCGCTGGAACGAAGTTTCGCCGGTATTGGCGTGGAGGGGGAAATTTCGAATTTGGCACGGCCTGCCTCCGGGCATCTCTATTTTACGATCAAGGATGAAGGGGCGCAGATCCAAGCTGTCATGTTCAAAGGGAGTCAGCGTGGGCTTACGTTTGTTCCAAAAAATGGCGACGTCGTTCGAGCGTATGGTGAAGTTACTGTTTACGAAAAACGTGGTAATTATCAAATTTTGATTCGCCGGCTGGAGCCTGGGGGCAAAGGCAATCTGCAAGCGCAATTTGAGGCACTAAAGAAACGTTTGGCGGAGGAGGGGCTATTTGATGCGTCCCGGAAGCAGGCATTGCCGTTGTTGCCGCAGCATGTCGGGGTGGTTACCTCTGCTACGGGTGCTGCTATTCGTGACATTTTGAATGTGGTTACGCGGCGCTTTCCCAATTTGCACATTTTGTTGGCACCGGTGAAAGTGCAGGGCGAGGGGGCGGCGGATGAGATTGCTGCAGCCATTGACCGGTTGAATGCCATTGGTGGGTTGGATGTCCTGATCGTCGGTCGCGGGGGGGGAAGTCTCGAAGATTTATGGTCGTTCAATGAAGAGGTTGTGGCTCGAGCGGTATTTCGCTCGCGTATCCCCGTGATATCGGCTGTGGGGCATGAGATTGATTTCACGATATGCGATTTTGTGGCGGATGTACGTGCACCGACGCCATCGGCGGCGGCTGAACTGGTGGTGGGGCGCAAGGATGCTTTTACCGGGATGCTCGGTGAGTATGAGCGCAGGCTGGAAGGTTGTATGCGTCATGTCCTGGAACGGGCTAGGCATCGTCTGGCGCGTTCTTCCCATCACTATGTTTTTCGTGAGCCCACGAATGCCGTTGCACGTTACCGGCAGCGGCTTGATGGTGTAAGCCAGCGTATGCGTCGTGAATTGCGCGGGGGGATACAGTCAGCCCAGCAGTCTCTGGATTGGGTGAGCAGTGCCTTGCAGCAACGTAGCCGAATGGCCTTGCAAGCGGGGCGTCAGGATTTAGAGGCGATATCGAAACGGCTGCAGCAGTCTGTCGTTCTTCGACAGCAGCTTGCTGCTCAAGAAGTGCAGCGCTTGAGTTTACAGTTGCGGGCACTGAGTCCGTTAGCCGTTTTGCAGCGCGGGTATTCGGTTACGCGGTTGGAGGATGGCTCGATTGTGCGGGATGCAGATACGGTTAAGGCGGGTATGCAGATACGAACACGTTTGGCCAAAGGGGAATTACATTCGCGTGTTTTGGAGCAAACAGAGGAAGGATAGATATGAGTACAGAAAAACAACCGAAGGTGTCGTTTGAAAAGTCATTGGCTCGCTTGGAGGAAATCGTTACCGGGATGGAGAGCGGTGAATTGAGTTTGGATGATATGATTACGCGATTTGAAGAGGGGCAGAAATTGATCAAGTTCTGCTCGGGCAAGCTAGATGAGGTTGAGCGAAAGATTGAGCAGTTGTTGACGAAGGATGGACCAGTTGAGACAGCTCCCTTCCCACATGACACGGAGCCGGAGGCAGATGAGTTGCCGCTGGGATAGCATCATTTCGAGATAAAACAAAAGGTGTGTATAATGTCTAGACGTGACCCCTTGAGGGTGGAAGCATTAGAATGGCGGGATGAGCGACTGAATTGGGATGCATTGCCGCAAGAACCGATGGCACTTTTCGCTGATTGGCATGCGGCCGCCGCTACAACGGAGCCTTGGCAGGCGGGGGCGATGGTGTTAGCCACGGCAGACGCTGACGGAGTCCCTTCTGCACGTATTGTGCTGATGCGAGGATATGGGCCCGAGGGGATTCGTTTTTTTACGAATTATGATAGCGAAAAGGGGAAAGCACTGGCGGATAACCCCAGATTCTCCGCCGTGTTTTGGTGGCCCACGCAAGTTCGGCAAATACGGTTTCAGGGTAGCGCTGCGCGTTTGCCGCGGGCAGAGTCGGAAGCATACTTTGGCGGTCGACCACGTGGAAGCCAGTTGGGGGCATGGAGTTCTCCACAAAGTCAGACGATCAGTGGTTTACCCTTTCTGGAGTCGCAGTACGATACTGTAGAAAAATCTTTTGCGGGGACGGATGTCCCTTGCCCTCCTTTTTGGGGCGGGTATCTCCTGCAGCCGGATCGAGTGGAATTCTGGCAGGGAGGGAAAGATCGATTGCATGATCGTGCTCTCTACACACGTAGCGACCAAAATTGGGATTTGGCGCGTTTGGCTCCGTGAGGGGATCGCCAGCCTAGACTATTATGCATCTTTGCTGGAAATATTGGTTTCAATCGCGCTAGCCCATTTGGCTTTGGATTGTTCGGGGGCCGGTTCGTCGATCGCATTCTCTTCATGTCGCCGGAAGGCCCGCGCCATGTCTTGAAATAGCATGATATTCGTATTGAATTTTCCGCATACAAAACAAATGGAGACATGAAAACGCAACATGAATTTCTTCCACGTAGGAAGTTCTTGGTAGTCGGTTTCCGCGAGTGCTTTAGAAACTTGTTTGCAGGTTAGCATTTAATCCTCTTCACGATCCCAATTAGACTCAAGACAGGTTTTTAGTTGGGCTCGCGCCCTATGGTTCAGCACCCACAAATTGTTCGGCTGAATATTCAATGCCTTACAAACCGATTCCGAATCCATGCCGTCGACCATTTTCAGGACGAAAGCTTGTCGCATGGTGTCGCTGAGTTTCGATACGCATTTTTCGAAAGCTTTCCAGAATTCGCCTTTTTCAAATTCACGTTCTGGTGCAAATTGCCAAGGTTTAGGCGAACGTTCGGCAATGCCGAACATTTGAAAAGAGTAACTTTCGACAATGTCCAGACCTTCATCGTTGTTGACTGGGTGTTCCCTGGTATTTTTGCGAATATAATCGACAATTTTGTTACGCAAAATACCGCGTAGCCAGTATTTGACATCTACGCGTCCGTCAAATTGGTCTAATCCTTTAATACCAGCCAGAAAGGTTTCCTGCACGGCGTCCTCGGCATTGATGGGATCTTTTAAACGCATCAATGCGTAGCGGTATAGGTAATCGCTATACTGTGCGACCCATTCGGATGGTGGTGTTGGAGGTTTCGCCTGCTTTTTTTCCTTTGTCATGGCTGGAGAATGACAAGTATGGCATCGAAGCGCAAGACAATCATTTTACATTTTTGGGAAATAGCAAGGGAGAAAACACACTTCCATGGGATAGTAACGGCACTTGGGCTGTCAATATGATGCATGTTGAAACTTGGGAATTGAATATCCAATATCCAAGTCCAATTTCCAATCATCAAGTTGAGACTCCCATATTTGGACATTGGGAGTTCCGTGTTGGATATTGGATATTGAAACCGTCGTGTGGTAGCGTTTCGGTGAAACCACAACGCTTTGTACTAAACGGCGAAGTTACAGTCTAGCCCCGGCCCCGGGGTGCCCCAGATGATGCATGTTGAAACTTGGGAGAATTTGAACATCGAACATCGAACGTCCAACATTCAACGTCCAATTACGGGAGCATTTCATTCGATGTTCGACGTTGAATGTTCGATGTTGG
>PWYP01000043.1 GCA_003567805.1 PVC group bacterium | reverse complement strand
CTGTGCTAAAGATTTGGCAAAGAATAGTTCCTGATACGGGTGAGCGCATTGTGCAGTTTTCCTTGAGCGATCCGAATGAAGAATTGGTTGAAGAGATAACGGTTATTTTTGCGCCGAGTGAATATGCGGCTTTTCTGGATGAGGTGCGGGATGAATATCTTGATGATCCGGACGAGTTGGTTCGTCCGATACCTTCTGATCGAAGGAATCCGATGCCTCCGGATGAGTTCATACACGAATTAGTGGACCGCATTCTTGCCGATCTTTCGCCTGGTGCGGGGGTAACCATTCGTTTTGTTCCGCCACCGTCAACTCCTGATCTTCCTACCCCGACACCGGTGGGAAGGCGGTAGTAGGCCATATTGTAGAGATCACAGCGGATGCATTCTTTGAGATGCATCCGTTTTGTGTAACGAGAAGAGGACCTGATGCTCATCAGTAAATTTAACAAGTTAATTCGCAATAAAATCGTCTGGGCGGCTTTTGCCGTTATCGTAAGCCTTTCTATGGTGGGTTTTTTTGCCCCGCAGCCTCGCGAGACGCGTGAGCGCCGTGGTGATGGTGTGGGTGTGTTATTTGGAGAGGATATATCGCGTGAAGAGTTTTCTCGCGCGCGTCTTTTTGCGCAAGCTTTCCAGCCCATGCGGGGTGATGAGGAAGTGCGGCGTATTGTAGATGATGAAGCTTGGCGGCGGTTGGCGGCGCTACGTTATGCAGAGAAGTTGGGCTTACGTGTTTCGAATGCTGAGCTGGTGCAATCGATCCAAAGCGATCCGTCTTTTGCTGATAATGGTAATTTCAGCATGCAGCGATACCAGTTTTTAATTGAACAACAGCTTGGCATACCGGTGTCGTGGTTTGAAGAATATATCCGGCAAGAGGTATTGTTGGAACGCATGCGTGAAATATTGCAATCCAGCCTTTGGATTCCTGCTTCTGAATTGGAAGAAAACGCAGCTCGCTTTACGGATACCTATGAAGTGGTGTACGTAAAGGTTCCATTGGATACGGCGTTAGCACCTGTAGAGGTAACAGAGGAAGATGCCCGGCGCGTGTATGATGCGTCACCGGATCGGTTTCTTGTTCCTGAAAAGCGGCGGGTGGTATACGCAGCATTTGCTCATGATCGTTATCTAGATGCCGATGAGATTACGATGCGGCAGATTGAAATGCGCTACGAATCGGATCCGGAGCGCTATGTTTATACGGATCCCGAGACGGATTTGGAAGAGATTCGCTCGCTCGATGAGGCCGCTGATGACATTCGTCAGGAATTAGCAATTGAGGAGGCTGAAGCCATCGCTGCCGAATATGCGATGCAGTTGGAGGATGAATTACGTCTTCTGTCCAACGAAGCGAAAGGTCAGCTGTCGGTACTTGCTGAGCATATGGGGATTGGGGTTTCCACAAGCAAATGGTTGCGAGCTGATGGGCCGGTTCCCGAAGGTGTTTCGGCCGGACCTTCTTTTGTTCAAGCGGCATTTCGTCTTTCGCCTATAGATCCTGAGCGGTCATTTAGTTTTAGTGTTCCGGGGACGAACGCGGTCTATGTGATGCAGCTGCAAGAGGTTGAAGCAGCGTATGTACCCGAATTCGAGGATGTGCGCGATGATGCTCTTGCGTTTGCACGTCAAGATGCGGAAGAAGCAGCCTATGTGGCATACGTTGATGAATTGTTTGAAGGTCTATCGGAGAAGGTGCAAGAGGGGCATACGTTTGTAGCTGCGGCCGATGCGCTCGGGCTTGCGGTGACCGAAATGAAGCCTTTTACACTTTATGATGCGGATCCAAGAGACATTCCGTTTTTTGGCGATTTGGCACCAGAGCTTTTGCCGTTGCAAACAGGGGAGATGACGCCACCTGTTCGAACGGTGGAGGGGGCCGTTATTGCGTATGTGCAAAATCGCGAAGTTGGTTCCATACAGGAGCGTTTGGCTTTGAAGCCGGATATTGCCCGTATGATGCTTGGCGGTTTAGAACAACTGCATTTTTATGGTTGGATGGATGCTATTCTGGAAGAAGCCCGGAAATAACCCGGATTTCAGCATAAGCGGATGTCGGTATGCTCTCCGCATTGCCGGCATGTTGCTTGCGGCATCAACCCAACTATATTTGTTTGCCCGTTCTGGCGCGTGATCAGGAAACTTCCACATGTAGGACAAAGGGTGTTTTGTGTGTCGGATGCATCCGGTATGTTCCCGCAATAGACATGCTGCAGGTATCGTCGTGCCAGCACTCGGGCGTTGCGTACGGTTTTGATGCTCGTAGAGGGCAGGTCCATTTCGTAAGCGGGGTGGTAGGCGGAAAGATGTAGAACGGTGTTGGGGGAGAGCTCTTGTGCAATCCAGCGGGCGAGCTCTTCGATTAAGGGGGGCTGATCATTCAGGCTTGGTATGATCAGATTCGTGATTTCCAGATGAACGGTGGCAGCATACGTTTGTTTGGCAAAAGCGAGTACCGGTTGGAGATGTCCGCCACAATGCTGACGGTAAAACTGGTCGTCCATACTTTTGATGTCCAGATTTATAGCGTCCATCAACGGGAGTAATGCCTGAGCCGGAGCTTCTTGGATGTAACCATTGGTTACCAGGATATTACACAGCCCGGCTCGATGCGCTAATGCAGCAACGTCTGATACGAATGTATGGCTGATGATGGGTTCGTTATAGGTGTAAGCGATGCCGGCAGCACGAGTCTGTTTTGCTGCTTTTACGATGTCAGCTGGGCTGTGGCGCTGTAATGCAACCTGGTGGCATTGGGCAATATGCCAATTCTGGCAGAACGCGCAACGGAAGTTGCATCCGTACCCCCCGATACTATAGACCAGACTACCGGGCAAAAAATGATATAAGGGCTTTTTTTCAATGGGGTCGAGTTGTGCGGCGGATACGTTTCCATAACTCGCATCAAACGGTGTTCCATCCCGGACGCCACGGATCCGACATATTCCAGTGGTCCCCTCACGCAATCTGCATTGATGGGGGCAAAGGGTGCATTGCCAGATATCTTGCGTTTTCTGTTCAAACCATGCTGGCGTTGTTTTTGTCATGCTGATGAGCCGTGCTGTAAACATTTTTCCATTATATGGTCATCCAGATAATAGCCGGGGGCGATCTCTTCATAAATATCGCGTACGATATGAAATCCGCTTTTGTGATAAAATCGTATGGCTTTGTGGTTATGTCGATTCACCCGCAGCCACAATATCGATATATGTTTCTGAATCGCCTCTTTTTCGAGGAATTGCATCATGGCCTGTGCATATCCTTTACCATGATATGTGTGCAAAAGATAGAATTTGGATATTTTTCCAGATGTTGCTGTGTCCGGGGTCCATGAAAAATATCCAATATATGCCTCTGGTAAACGAGTCAGGAAATAGTGCGCGCCTTCCTGCATTTGCTGTGCGATGGCAGATGGCGATTGCCAGGCTTGGAGCATGTAGGCTACTTGTGCCGAACCAATAATGGGGGTGAATTGCTCGCGCCAGATCGGTGCTGCCAGATCGGCCACCGCCTGTATTTGTGCAGGAGTTGTCACAGACTCGAACGTTATCCTGGCAGCGGCGTTTACAGCTGCATTCATGGCGTGGGCGTGTCTGCGGTTTGTTCTTTACGCGCCTTTTCGGCCTCCATGGCTTCACGCATGGCTTCGCGCTCTTTCAATAGTTCTACCAGTAAATACTTAACCGTCCATTTTTCGGAGTGAGCCGTAACAGAGGCCCACAAGGGGCGTGCCATTTCCAATTCACGATAACCCCGCATCAGTGTATTGAGCTGGCGCTCTTGCAGTCCTGACATCACAACGGCTCGTGGCAATTCTGCCGTTTGCCCCAGGTTGGTTTTGTCTGGCAGTGCGGTTGCTTGTTCCAGCGTGAGTTGCAGCGTATCAGCAGCGATGACAACCAGAGATACATCTTCCATACCCCACTCGGTCAGGTTCTTGTGAAGCATGGACTGTTCATCCGCAGAAAATCCGCTAATGAGTACAGCTGTATTTCCATGCATTTTCTTGTCTGAGTCGCCAATGGGACGAAAGGTTGTCTCGGCTTTGGGCATGTTTGCTTTTCCTCTCTCGTTTCGTTATTCCGTACCGCGCCAAGGCTACGGGTTTGGTACGATGGCGTCAATCAAAACGGGGCTGGCGTCACTGCCATAGAGCCATAGGAAGGACAGGAGAATCACGAAAAAGAGTGTCAGCATAACGGTAAGTTGGTTAAAGGTAAAACGGTTGGTACGAACACTCATAAGTACGGTGCCGATGCGGTTTACCACATAAAAGTATGCAAGGATGGCGATGCCTAGTGTGACCCCAAACCCTGCGAGTTTCTGAAGAGATAAAGCACCGGCGGCTTGCAGGTTAGGCCCGAACAACCAGTATACGGCGGGGCCACCCAGCAGTCCTCCTAGTAAACAGGCTAGTCCAAAAGCCAGCGAGACGGAGGCTACCCAAGGGTCGCGCGGACATGCGATTTTTCGGGCCGGTTTCCCGAAGAGGATGACAGAGTATTTTACGAAGCTGAGCGTCGTGCCGAGGTTGATGATAAACATGGCAATACCGCCCCAGTCTCCTTGCAGACCATCGGATATGAAATATTTGGATATACTACCGTTAAAGAATGGGGCGCCGGTAATGCCGAGCATCCCTGCGAGGGTTCCTATGCCAATTGCAGGCATGGTGCGCATGACTCCGCGAATTTCGGCGTATGATCGATGATGGTAGGATTCGATAATGGTTCCGGCAGTTAAGAAGAGCAGTCCCTTGAACAAGGCATGATTGATGATGTGGTAGAGGCCACCATAGAAGGCTGTTTCGGAGCCCAGGTTGATACCCATGACAATTAATCCCATTTGACTGACGGTGTGATAGGCGAGAATCAGTTTGATATCCTTTTGGCAGATCGCGAGCAGGAATCCCACCACGGAGGTAATAAAGCCTAGTACGAGAAAGAAGGTGGAGGCATCCAGCTGCGATGCAAAGATATTGCTTACCCGGATCAACAGATATACGCCCGTCTTGACCTGTACGCCGGAAAGTACGGCAGATACGATTGCAGGGGCACTAGGCGCACCATGTGCACGTGGTAACCAACTGAATAGGGGGAACATGGCGGCCTTGAGTGCGATGGCAGTCATGATCATGGCAAAGGGGAGCATAACCGATTGTGGGGATTCGAGTAGTTCAATGCGATCTTGCATCAAATACAGGTCGAGTACCCCGGTGATGCGGTAGATAAAGCCTAATCCAAGTAGCATAAAGGCCATAGCGATGAAGTTCATCATCAGGTAGAGCATGGCGTCATATACGGATTGTTTGTCCTGTTTGTACATAATCAGGATGGCCACAATGAGCATGCTGAGTTCAACCAGTACGTAGATGTTGAAAAGGTCTGCACTGAGAAAAACACCAAGCAGGGCGGATTCCAGACTCATGAACAAAAACAGAAAGGTTTTGTCGAGATAGTCTGCGCGTGTGCTGAAAAGCAGTGTGCCAGTGCAGAAGATGGCACCGAGCATGACCAGTGGGGCGGAGAGACCATCTGCTACAAGCCGTATGGCAATTCCTTCGGGCCAACCTGCCATGAAGTGTTCGATAGGCTCATTGCCTCGGACCGTATAAAACAGCAAGGCTGCCATGCCCGTTACGGCCAGATTGGCCAGAATCATACATTGGTGGTAGCGCTTTTGCGGCAGAAAGTATCCAACGGCAGCACATGTGACGGGTAATAACACGATCAGATATAATATGGATGATAAAGGCATGTTACTTTTCCACGCGGCTGGTCAGGATGTTCCACTCGGCTGTGCGGTAGCGATAGGCAACCCGCATATACATTGCAAGGCACATGGCGATAACGGATACGCCAATCACAATTGCCGTGATCATGAGGGCTTGGGGAACAGGATCAGCCATGACTTCCACGGGGGCACCTTTAATAGGGGGACGTGCGTTTTGGGGTAGATTGGCCATGGCAAAATATACGATGGCGCCCATATCCATAATTCCCACCGACATGATGGTTTTCATAATATTACGCTGGGTCATGGCCCCAAACAGGCCAATAAAAAACAAGGCAATTGCTAGATCCGAAATGCTGAGTGCGGTTATAAATGCCATGTTTGTCCACTCCCTTGAAAAAATGCGAATCGCAGTACGGCAACGCCCAGACCAAACCCGACTTGTACACCGATGAGAATATCCATGAGCGTCAGATAATGTTTCTGCATGGCCGGGTATTGTGCGAGCACACCGGTAAAGAGCAGGCAGAGGGGCACAAGCAAAATGGCAGAAAGGAATATTCGTTGTATCGTGTGAAGTTTCTCGCTATCGGTATCTTCAACAGGAAAGATAATGTAGCGGGCAATAAAGAGTGATGCGAGAATTCCGCCGCCCTGAAAACCGCCGCCGGGGGTATAGTGTCCATTTAAAATAATGTAGAATCCAAATAGCAGCATGAAGGGAAAGAGCAATCCAATAGCAAGTTGCAGAATGATAGAGTCTGCTGTAATGGTTTCATTCTTCATGGTTTTCCTCCTCTGCAAAGGCTTTGTCGCCGCCCTCCATATCAACTTTCCGGGGAAGGAACTGTTGCATACCGATAATAGCGGTTAACAGAATCAATGCTTCGAACATGGTGTCGTACATTCTGTAATTTAGCAGAATGGCAGCAATCGCATTTTGTGAAGCAGTATCCTGCTCGAATTGGGAGGTAATGCTTTCATAAAGCATGGGGTGCTGGCTTTCCCCGTGATGTGTCTGCAAGAGAAGCACAGCAAGAAAAGCTGCTAGTACCAAAATGGCAGACATTCCCACACGCATAATCGTTTTCTCCGTATTCGTTAGATACCCGCAGTATCTATCAGTTCCATTTCGGGGGTTGCTTGCTGATATCTTTCAAAACGCAGCCCTGAATGCGCGCCCCGCATTTGAATCAGCATTTCCAATTCCATCATGATATAACTTTCATCATCCGTATAAGCAATAATGTCGCTGTTATTATCCTCTTGGAGGATTAAGTCATAGGCATCATTTCGCAGAGCTTCGTCAAGCGCTTCGGGCACAAATACAATTTGCAATTGATACTCCCGAATAAGGAAAAATTCACGAATTTCACGTAGCGCGTGGGTTCGCATCAGGTGGTGCATATAAGGATCTGCAAGGTGTCTGGCATTTTGATCTCCCACAACACCGATTGTGTATACGCGATTTCTTTTGAGTGCTGCAAGATACAGCAAGGTTACCAATCCGCTTCCGATGACAGCTTCGGCAATTGCCAATTCGGGCGCCGCGATCCGCATATAGAGAAAAGCTGCGAGCACGGATAACACGGCGAGATGAATGATGGCATTGCGCAGCAGGCGTGCTTGAATCGCCAGTAAGGCAAATGTACACATGGTTACGAGAATGGCACTATCAATCATGTGGTTCATTCTCCTGGCTGGTAATTTTAGACTTTGGAAGATGATAACCACTGCTCCAAGCGGAGCGGGCAATTGCATGTGCGCTTACCGCCACAGTCAGAAGCTCAAAAAGCAGAATCATGGTGAGTTTGAGAAAAGAGATGCTGGGGCCTGCCAGAATCATGGCACCAAGAGTGATTGTAACAAATCCCATAGCCTCAACCTTGGAGGTGACGACGATACGGGCATAAAAACTTTGTAGGGTTAGCACTGCGAAAACGCCAAATCCGGTAATGAAAATACCGAGAACAATCAGCGCGTACCCGATGGCGGTCTGGAGTGCACTTAGCATGCTACAGCACCCCTTTCCGTTCTACGAAACGCGCCAGGAGTACGGTAACCAGAAATCCTAGCATGGAGAAGAGCATTGCCAGATCGAGCAGAAAGGTTTCTTCGTGGATGAAAGAAGCCAGCATAATCGCAAGGGTAACTTTGCTCGTAGTGAGTCCCAGGCCCAGCATACGATCCCACACTGTTGGACCGATAATAACGCGGATTAAGCTGCCAATTGCAGATGCGGCAATTAATATGGTTGTGATTTCCCAGTAATTCATGCCTTTTGCCCCTGCATCGGCTCTAGTACCCTTTCAAACCGTCCCTTGATCATGTCACTGGCCTCCTCGATATTGTGGGTAACCGACTCGATCCAGATTACTTTGAAAGATCCTGGCTGGTGGTCGACTGTTACCGTGCCTGGTGTCAAAGTGATGGCATTGGCCACTAATACACCATGAAATGGGTTTTGCAGTTTGGTGGGTAGTTCTAAGATGTGGACATCAATGCGTCCCGTGATGGTGATGTACATGGCATGAATGCCTGACTCGAAAATAGCCAGAATCAAAACGCCAACATATCGAAGCAGTCGCAAGGGTTGGATCCGAAATATATCCTCATACCGTTCCCGCAAGAGATATCGATTGGTAATGGTGATGGACAGCCATGAAAGAGCCGTGCCCACAAGTAAGGTAGACGGAGACACGGATTCATTCCAAACAGCCCAGAAAAAGGTCCCGATCAATATAGCTAGCACGAATCGCCCATGCTTCCTAGTCTTTGCCAGAATGGCTACGCGAAGATTTTTTGCCATAGATAGCATTCGAAATCACCTTGTTCGTCTTTTTTTTGGATGCATGATCGCTAGCACGAAGCGGCATCTGTAAAAAATGAAAGTCGGAATCATATTTTGCAAATAGCATAACCGCAAGCTAAAAGCCGGCAGGGTGTAGAATGGATGTATAGTACAGGGTTGTGTGGTGAGATAAACGGAAACCCCTCGAGGAGCTGCTGCGATATTGTTCATGCGTTGGGTGTGAGAGCTCGTGCAGAAATCCTGTATTTTGAGGGATCGGGGTGCGGTTGCGAGTGGACAAACCTTTCGACATAATACAAAGTGCTCATTTGATGTGAAGCGGTAAAACAAGTTTTTTCAGCATAAAATTGCGTTATTTTGAATGAAGACGTTGCGTCTATATGTATCAAGGTCCTTTTTTAAGACGTTTCTGGCAACAGTAGCGGTTCTTACTTTTATTATTAGTATCGGTGGTTTGTTTCGAATCACGGATTTACTGGCGCGTGGAATCGAGCCTGGACCTGTTTTGCAGATGTTTGTAAGCGGTTTGCCCAATGGTATGATTTATGCGATTCCTGTGGGTAGCTTAACGGCAGCCTTGCTGGTATTTGGTAGGCTTTCAGGAGACTCGGAAATTACGGCGATGCGGGCATGTGGTATCAGTATGATGCGCGTAGCGTCCTGGTTGTTGCCCTTTTCCTTGGTGGCTTCGTTGCTCTGTCTGTATTTGAACAGTGAGATGATACCGTTGCAATATTACATGCGTTGGCGTGCTACCACGGGGTTGCAGGCGGATTCTGCTTTAAGTCTGTTGGAAGTGGGCAGAACGGTTTCGCTTAGCGATGATTTGCGGATATTTGTGGGATCCATCCAAGAAGATGGCATCCTTAAGCAGGTGCGTATTTTTGATCAGCGTGAGGCAGGGCGTCTGCGCGAAATTAAGGCCGATCGCGGGATGTTGGATAACGACCCCGACACGGGGGCGATATTGTTGACGTTGGAACGTGTGACAATTGACCCACTTCAATTTGATAGTCCCGGGGCAGCGTATAGTGATCGTTGGCAGATGCCTTTGGGGCAAAGCGCACGTCAAGTGTATGTCCAGCGTGATAAGCACCGTAACTTTCATGATTTGTTTGTTCTTTCCCGGCAGTTAGACATCGAAGCCGATCGTTTGGTGGAGGCGCGGTGGCTGGTTGAGCGGGCAAGACGTTTACAGCAGGATGCATACGCTGAAGCGGAATCGCTTCGTTTGGAGGCTTGGCAGGCTTATCAGCTTGCACTGGAGGAGGCCCAGCAGCAGCCGTCAAGCGAGATGGAAGGGGTTGCTGCAGCGACTCTCGCGGAGGCGGAAGCTTCTGCGCTGGCGGTGGAAGCAGAGGTGGCTCCGATGGTTCGGTTGTTGTTGCGGCAAAGCCGGCGGACTGAGCGGATGGTTGGAGAACCGGAGGAGCGACTGCGCGAACGTGCGCTGGAAATGCGTATTGTTTTGCATCAAAGGTTGTTGCTTTCTTTTTCCCCTTTGCTGTTTTTGTATTTTGGTATACCGATGGGGATTCGCCCGCACCGGCGGGAAACCTCAATCGGGATTGCTGCCAGTCTTGTCGTTATGTTTGTGTTTTATATTGTATTGACCCTTTTTGGCGAATTTAGGGGGCACCCACAACTCCGGCCTGACCAATTGGTTTGGATTCCCGGGGGGATCATGTTACTTGCCGATATTATATTGTTACGGCGCATGCGATAGGTGAGGACAGGGGAACATGCATACGGTAGGATGTGGAAAGCGAATTCCGGATAGCGAACATGCTATATCTGTCTCGTTGCCGACAATGGCTGATGTTGTGGGGTATGAAAAACAGCTTCCTGCTGTCATGCAGTCCATATGCTCCGGGTATCCACGCTTTATTTGTCACTGGATGGTTCAACGCGTACAAGCACACCTTGGTGATCAGATTGTCGCCGTACGTGATGTCTCAGCGGCAGAACAGTTGCAACGCAGAATGGACTGCCGTGTGCAGCAGATCAAAGGACTGCCGTTTGGCGCTTTGGAACTGCCGCATGCATGCAGTCCTGCGTTGAAGCAACATGTTCGCGAGTTTTTACAACATACAGGATTGCAATTATCTTCGCGCCAAGCGGAGGATTATCTTCTGCAGCAAGGCCTGCTTACGCATCCCCAGCAAGAGTCCTTTGCTACCATTGAAAATGCGGAGCATGTGATTTCCGATTGTCTGGCTAGGCTTTATGAAACAAATCTGGAGAACGTTGCGCTGTTTCCTTCAGGCATGTCGGCTTTTTATGCGGTCTTTGATGCAATTGATCGTTTGCAGCGCCCACAGGGACGCGGGATGTGGTTGCAAGTGGGCTGGTTGTACCTGGACACCAGTGCAATATTGGATAAATATGCGGCAGGGACGCGTGTGTTTGGCGTAGATGGGCTGAATGAACTGGAAGCGTATCTGCATGAACATCATCTCGAGGTGTCGGCCATCACGACCGAGGTAATGACCAATCCGTTGTTGCAGACGGCAGACGTGGTGCGGTTATCACAATTATGTCGGCAGTATGACATTCCATTTGTTATCGATACATCTATGCCGACTCCCGTGAATGTTGATGTGTTGCCATATGCGGATGTTGTGATCGAAAGTTTGACCAAATTTGCTGGCGGCCATGCTGATGTGATGTCTGGTGCTGCTGTGTTTGGCGGAGGGGGGCGGTGGCCAGCAGACATTCGGTCGCAGTTGCACCAGAGCAAACCCTATAAGCGGGATCTGAATGTGCTGGTCAATCATATTCAGGACTATGAAGCGCGTATGCGTCACATAAATGAAAATACTGAAATGTTGCGGTCGTATTTTGAAGGTCATCCGAGAGTCCGTCAGGTTTTCGGCGCTAGACAGGCTGGGTCGAGAGAGGCGTATGAAGCTGTCCGGAAAAGCGATGGGGGATATGGTGGCGTCATTTCCGTGGTATTTGATCAACCTCTTGCGCAAATATATGATCGGCTTGCATTGCTCAAGGGACCTAGTTTTGGTACCGTCTTCACCCTGTGTATGCCTTATGTGTATCTTGCGCATTATAATCTGGTTGCAACATCGTCTGGGCGTGCAGAGCTACTGCGCCACGGAGTAGACCCGGAACTGTTGCGCGTGTCTGTCGGGCTGGAGCCCGTGGAAGAGGTCATAGCAGCATTTGAAGCTGCTTTCGGCGGGTAAAATCGCCTGTGTATTACCAAGGAAAGGTACGGAATATGGAACAGCAATACTTTTTGGGATTCGACTCCAGTACACAAGGTCTCAAATGTACGATTATCGATGCGCAACTGCAGATCGTCTATGAGCGGGCTTTGAATTTTGATCGGGATTTGCCGCAGTTTGGCACCAAAGGTGGGGCCCATGTTGGTCCAGACGGGTTAACCGTGACGAGTCCTGCTCCTATGTGGATAGCTGCTTTGGATATGCTGTTTGAACAGATGCAAGCTGATGGAGCTCCTTTGAGTTCTGTAGTGGCGATTTCCGGATCTGGTCAACAACATGGTAGCGTTTGGCTGAAAGAAGGCGCCGAGGCGTGTCTGGCCAATCTAGATGCGCAGCAACCGCTGTCTCTGCAATTGGCGGACATTTTCACGACACAGGATTCACCGATCTGGATGGATTCGAGCACAAGCCCGCAATGTAAAGCACGTGAAGCTGCTCTGGGCGGAGCGCAGGCAACGGCCGATCTCACGGGGTCGCGTGCCTATGAACGATTTACCGGCAATCAGATTGCCAAGATGTATGAGCAGCAGCCCGAGGTGTATACGGCAACAGAGCGCATCTGTCTGGTGAGTTCATTCATGGCAACGTTGTTAAAAGGTGCGTATGCCCCGATTGATGCCAGTGATGGATCGGGAATGAATCTGATGGATATCCGTACGCAGGCATGGTCTCCCGACGCACTTGCCTGTACCGCGCCCGGGTTGGAGCAAAAGCTCGGGGAGGTTGTTGCGTCACACAGTGATATTGGTGTGATTCACCCTTACTTTGTTTCTCGCTATGGGTTTTCGCCTCGTACGCGTTTGGTTGCCTGGTCTGGGGATAATCCAAATAGTTTGGCGGGCTTGCGCCTACAGCAGCCGGGGGATATTGCCATCAGCATGGGAACGAGTTACACGGTTTTCGGGTTCTTGCGTGAAGCCCAGCCCTCTGCCAGCGAAGGGCATATTTTTGTGAACCCCGTGGATCCGGACGCTTTTATGGCAATGGTGTGTTACAAGAATGGCGCGTTGGTGCGGGATCGGATTCGTGATGCCGTTGCTGAGGGATCTTGGGATACGTTCAGTGCTCTAGTTGCTGATGCACCGGTTGGAAATGATGGACAGATCGGGTTTTACTTATACGATCCTGAAATCACACCACCGATTCACCGAACGGGTATTCGCCGATTCGATGCGCATGATCATCCGGTATCCGCTTTTGCTCCTGCCGCAGAATGCCGCGCTGCGGTAGAGGGACAATCTCTCTCCATGCGGTTGCATGGAGAGAATATCGGTTTTGCGCCCAAACGTATTTTGGCAACCGGTGGCGCCTCCGTGGATCAGGAGATGCTGCGTGTATTGAGTAATGTGTTTGGGGTTCCGATCTATGTTGCAGAAAAGTCGGATTCTGCTTCCTTGGGGGCTGCGTATCGTGCTTTGCACGGATGGCGTTGTTGGCAGGAGGATCGCTTTGTGTCATTTGGTGATGCTTTGGGAGGAGAGCCGCCGCTTACCTGTGCGATGGAGCCCGATGCTGCAGCGCATGCGTGTTATTCAGAACTAATAACGCGCTATGCGAATCTTGAACAAAAACTGATTGCGGAGGGAGAATAATGCAAATTGAAACCATTTCGTATGCTGGCTGGGACGATTGTGTTCGTCTAAGCAATGGGTCGATTGAGTTGGTGGTGACAACGCGCGTTGGTCCTCGCATCATTCACTGTGGTTTTTGCGGTGGCCAGAATCTTTTTGCGACCATGAAGCGTGAGTTAGGGGGGCGTGACGAGCCCGACTTTCAGTTGCGCGGTGGACATCGTTTCTGGATTGCCCCGGAAGACATGACATTGACGTATGAGCCAGATAATCAGGCTGTAGATGTAGAGCTGCTTGCGGATGGCGTGCGTTTGCGTCCTGCGGTCGGGACACTTTCGGGGTGCCAGAAAGAACTCACCATTACCATGGATGCGAAGGCAGACAAGGTGCATCTCATGCATCAGCTGACGAATTGTGGAGATGCCACGAGACGTGTTGCTCCTTGGGCTCTGTCTGTAATGGCTCCGGGTGGGGTAGCTGCCATCCCCTTGCCAGCCAAGATTCCGCATACTGAGGCCTGGCTGCACAACCAACTATGGACGATCTGGCCCTATACAGATTTGAGCGATGGACGCTGGACATTGGGGCGACAGTTTATTCTGTTTCGACAGGATGCTACCAAGGGGCCAGGAAAGCTGGGAATCGCGCACCGCGAGGAATGGGCCGCCTACCAATTGGGAGGAGATTTGTTCGTCAAAAGGTTTGCCTTTGATGAAAATGCAACCTACCCCGACGGAGGCGTGAATTTTGAGACTTTCAGCAATGAGGAATTTCTTGAGCTTGAGTCACTCGGAGGACTCGTTGATCTGGCTTCAGGTGACAGTATTGCGCATGAGGAATCATGGGAGTTATATACAGGAACCAAACCTGTTGTGGATGAAGCCACTGCGGCCTTGCTGCCGCCAGCTATGTAGTAGCACACGGTTTGGTCGACTATTTTAGGTGGTCTGTGGATCTGGAAGGAAAGGTGTGGCAATGAAAATCATTATTGGTCTGCTTGTACTGGTGATTGCAATCTTGGTTGGCGGTTTGCTTTTTGATGATGCCAAACCGCAGGCATCGGATGTTGCCGAAACTGCCATGCTTCCACCTATATCGGAAGATATGCAGGAACATTCCTTGCCTGACCATGCATCCCGCGAAGAAACCAGGCGCTTTTCTGCATCCTTGCGTGAACAAATATCAGGCATCGAAACTTCAGCTAGCGTAGCGGTGGCGGCGTTGCACGACCAAGTCGAAATTTTGGCGTCGGAACTCGACGAAGAATATTTCTCTGCTGCTGCTTTATGGGAGCAAGTGAAGGGAACAACCTTACGGCTTGCCTTGGAGGAGCTTGTTCTCATTGAAAAGGATTATGAAAAGTTACAGTCAAAACATGATGAGGAACGCGAAGCATTGCAGTCGCGTATAGCCGAACTCGAGCAGAGGTTTGTTGTTGAGAGCACTGCTCGCTTGACGCTAGAGGAATCTTTACGTGAGATACAGGAAACTTGGGAGGCGCAAGAGCAACAGATAGAGCAGCAATATAGCACGGAACGGCAGGCGCTCCTGCATTCGCTAGCCACTGCCAAGGCAGAGCGGGATGAGCTGGCGCATCGTTTGGAGGAAATGACGCCTGAGATGGTGCAAATGCAAGAAGAGTTAGCTTTGCGGTCAGCCGAGCCCGATCACGATGCCACGTCTGTGCACGATGCAGCCGAAATGGAAACGATACGAGATCAATTAGCAGTGGCGCAGTCCACCATTCAAGCGTTACGAACAGAGCTCACCGAAGAACGCGATAGGTATGATGATTTGCTGGAGTGGGCTCGGGAACAAATGACCGCGCTCAACCGCAGAATAGCAGAATTAGCTGCCCGCATAGCCAATGAGTAACCCTCTGTTCGGATCGTTCTTTGCCTGAGGGTTCCTAAAAGTCCGGTGCCTGCTCCTTTACCAGTGCCTTGGTGGATAGCATACCGCAGGCAGCAAAGATATCCTGACCACGCGAGGCCCGGATGGTCGTGCGGATTCCTTTACGCATGAGTCCATCGCGAAAAGTGGCAATCGTTTCCTCGGTGGAGCATTGTAAGGGGGTGTCTGGGATCGGGTGGAAACGTATCAGATTCATGCGGCAACGCAAACCATTCAAGAGGCGAGCCAGTTCATTAACATGACGGGGTGTATCGTTAATTCCACGAAACATGATGTATTCAAAAGAGATGCGACGTTGACGTCCAAAATCAAAGCTGCGGAGTAGGTCGAGAACCTCTGTTGCCGGATATACATTTTCCACCGGCATGAGTTTCAGACGCTCTTCGTGAAACGGGGAATGGAGGCTGACGGCCAGATGGCACTGCGAATTTTCAATAAAGTGCCGCATGGCGGGTACAATACCGATCGTAGATACGGTAATGCGCCGCGGGCTCATGGCATAACCCCAATCGGAGGTCAGGATTTCCAGACTCTTCATCACGTTGTCGAGATTGTCGAAAGGTTCGCCCATCCCCATGTAGACGATGTTTGTGAG
>PWYP01000135.1 GCA_003567805.1 PVC group bacterium | reverse complement strand
GGCTTTCGAGCAAAGCAATCGTCTTGGACTCTCCAAACAAGAACAGAACGAACTGCTGACCTGGATCGAGAACTTCAGTGCTTGGATGGTAAACCGCAAATAGACGAGAAACCGCAGACCACAAGCTGTAGACTGAAGACGACTTCATCTTGGTCGCACCAGAACTGCAGGACCGAGCCAACCACCGGTTTTCTAATTATAACGGCTGATACTCCGCCGAGCCGAATGCCAGAATCGGATAAAACAAAATTGGCAAAATCAAGAGCCCAACCCCGAATCCTGCTCCCTTGCCAAAGCGCTCAGCAAGCCTGAATGGCAGCACAAGGCCTGCAAAAAAGATGAGCGGTGGCAACAACCACCAACCGGACATTCCAGCAACCTTTAACATCACATAAGCATTGTAAATCGGCACGAGACAGGTCCACCCCGGCCAACCGGCTTTCACGAAAATACACCACATTTCAGCAAAAGAGATGACAATAAAAAATACAAAAACAGCCAAAAGGGCAGGCAATGCCCAGACCGGCGCATCTTCGTCCATATGAAAGGAAAACGATGGGCCTGAATAAGAATGTTCTGTCCATGTTCGCACAGACTCCGTCGCCACCAAAGGCTCAGCAAACTGCGATTCTTCGGCAACACGCTGGGCGCGATCCTGAATCACGCCTTCTGCCCCCGTCACCAAATAAACGACACCATCTTGAAGGTGAATTTCTTGATCCGCACCGTAAAGTAGAATTTCTCGTCCCCCATGTGATCCTCGCCCACTCGGTTCCCCCAAAAGCGCAATAACCTCAGCACGCGACATTCCGACTTCTAGCTCCTGCACATTCGCGAGCACTCGCCCAGACATGAGCAGACAGCAAACCATCAACAACCCTACTATACGTGAACGCATAATCCCTCCGTTAGTTCACAATAAGCACAACTTCAACAAATTGTTATATGATCAGCGCCATTCGTCAAGCCGCAGCAATCACCTAAAAGGCAATTCATCCCAAAAGTGATTCATATTCTGCCAAGGCACGGGCAGAAAAACAGCAGAAGATCACTTCCATCGGTACCCCATATTGCCGAAGAACATCTGCCACAGTCCGTACGGCGATTTCTGCCGCAAGCACAGAGGGATATCCGTGACAATAACATCAACAGACAATGTTGTAATATCGCCTTGTATTGCTCGCATAGTCCCGGGCAAGTGTCCCGTACCTTCCATAATGACTATGCATCTCTTTTCTGAGGAGGTTTGCGCTTGGATGCTGCGGAGTTCTTGACACGCGCAGAAACCTGTTCAAAAACCTTTTTCGAAGACGGGCGCGAAGATTGCTTTTTACGTGCAGTCGTCTGCGCAGCCTTGCCACCCGGAGCTTCTGGCTCCAATTCTTCGTCTTCTTCAACATCGCCATCCACAGTGGGCTGCTTACGTAGCTTCTGGCTTGTCGGACCATCCTCTTTCCAGAGATCTTCGATTTGGTAATATTCGCGGGCCTCGGCCGTAAATATATGCACAACGACATGTACATAATCCAGTACCACCCAACCGCCTTCGATCTCCCCATTATGCCGATAACAGGGTGTGCCCTCATGTTTAAGGCGAACCAAAACGTCTTCATAAAGGGCTTTAATGTGCGGCTTGCTCATGCCGGACGCCACCACAATCCAGTCGGTTACGCTCGAGCGATCCCGTACATCCAAAACAACGAGATCCATGGCCTTTTTGTCATCCAGTATCTGCTGTATCCGCTCTATCAAGGCTGCTGTTTCGATCTCACACCTCCCCAAATTACAATCCATACAAATGCCGTTCGGCAATCAACATCTCAACACCATCTGGCACAAGATAGCGAATACTTTGTCCTTCTGCAACTCGATGCCGTATTTCTGATGACGACACCTCAACACGCCGCGCAGCAGGAGCATATTCCAATACTAGGTTATCTGGTGCTGTCTCGCGAGTAGCGACACCCGCCCCCGGACGGGGGAATACACCGAACCGACATAGCGTTCCAACACGACGGATGTCTTTCCAGTCCGCCAATTCTTCCACCTTGTCAGCACCAATCAAGAAGTACACAACATATTCAGGATACCGGCTTCGAATTTCTTCCAATGAATCAACTGTATATGAGCATCCGCCCCGTTCTAACTCGATATCGAGAAGCTCAAAGCATGGATGCCCTTCAATCGCAGAAAGAATCATTTGTTTGCGTGCATCCGCATCCGCATGGGCTGCCCCAGGCTTCAAAGGCTGATCTGCACAAGGCATGAAAAACACTTGTTCCAACTCAAACGCTTCCAGTGCCGCCTCCGCCAGGAGTAAATGCCCGATGTGAATGGGATCAAAGGAACCACCCAATATCCCAATCCTGCGTTCATTCGTCCCAAGCAAAATTTCCAGCATAATCGTAATTCCTGTGGGCATGACTTCGCGAACGACATCATGCTAGCGTTTGATAAACCGGCTTGCAACCTGGTTATGACCCTGCCAACACCAAATCAATCATATCGGCCATAGCGTTGAATCGCCGCCATAAGTAGGCGCATACCCGACAAGCGGCTACCATTATTAATCGACCCGGCCGTCGTAAAATTGAGTCCACGATCCTCCCGCGCCTGATCATAATCCCGCAGAAACTCCGCCACCATATTCGCTTCCTCATTCCGACTATACGTAAAGGGCGCGAGCTGACCATCAATAACGGCATTCGGACAATGCTGCCGGATTTCAGACACCGTCAATGTCGGGCCGAAATTGGTCCCCGTCAAATCTAACTCTGCCAGCAAGGGCAGCAAATGTGCCATATTCGAATCACTATGCTGATAACGCCCATGACTGGGTAATGGCGCATATTTGCAGAATACCGCCCGATGAATCGGCATCGCAAAAGCTTCATACATTTCCACATTAAACAGGCAGCAATTATCATCAGCCCAATTCCAACGCATTGGAAGTGCCTCTGATGCTAGGCCAGACTCTTCATCAAGAACGCAAGCCCTTGCCAGAATCGCCCGACCCAACACATCACTGAATCGCGCGAAAAGAGCGGGATCGTCGAATGACAGCAAAATCAGATTCTCTGATCCGTAAATAGAGCATGCAAAGGTACAAGGTCCGCGCTGTCCGCGATATAACGGAACCTTTTTCCCCATGGCCGTTAACCGCGCTTTCTCATCTTCCCAGTTTTCAGGCAGCATAAAATCCCGCAGGTTTTCGAGGCGCTGTTCTACGCGATCAAGCAAAGTAGCAAGCTCTTCGGGACTATCTGCCGACTGCTTTAACCACCAGCTACCAGACTTTCCACCTTCCCATACATTTTCCGCCTCGAATATGTCATGCAAGCCTTTGATTTCGGGCCACTGCATCTTTGGATCTGCGGGAGGAATTTCCGGCACCACGCGTTTGCCCACAATTTGCTCGGCCTTGTCATTATATTCGCGACTGATCTCCAGCGCCCAAGCCTTGTCCTCATACAAGAAACGCCACCAGTCCTGCTCGATCCCCAATTCATCAAAAATACATTCCCAATTGCAAATGGCACCAAAACAAACCTGCGGGATATCCTTTCCGAATGGATTCGCACGCGCGATAGCCTGATCGCGCCAAAACGCATCAAGATCTATCGGTGCCAGTCCACCGTTTTTCTCTGTATCCGCCAACAGTGCATCTACCTTGGCTCGATTCTCCGACGAAATAGTCTCATATGCGCCCGCCACAACCCCCACCTTTCTTACTTGC
>PWYP01000034.1 GCA_003567805.1 PVC group bacterium | reverse complement strand
GGTTGCCGTCGGGATGATGGGGATGCGTTGCGGGTGGTCATGAATCTCTCGGAGGAAGAGTGGGCGGTCATGCGCGGACAGGTGTTTCCTGCGTTTGAAGCCGAGACGGGCATACGCGTGCAATCCTTTCAGGTTGGGTCGTCACAACTGATTTCCCAGTTAGAGGCCTTGGTGCGTGCAGACCGAACGGAAATGGATGTGTTTGCGCAGGACAATATGAGTCTCGCGGCCTTGGTGCACCGGGATCTAGTTTACGATTTGTCCGAATACGCAGACCGCATCCCGTCAGCAGTACACACCAACCTGATTGAGGCGGGGCGTTTTGGCGAAAAGCTTTTGTTTATGCCTTTTCGGCCGAATGTGCAGATCGCGTATTACAATACCGAAGCGTTTGCACGGTATGGTTTAGAGCCGCCCCGCACATGGGATGAGTTGTTGTCTGTTGCGCGTACGTTTTACGAAGAAGAGCAGACGGGGCGTTTTGTTTTTAAAGGGTATGGTGGCGCGCCGACAGCTACGCAATTATACGAGTTTATTTTGCAGGCGGGGGGAGATCCGTTTGCCTTTGACGACGAGGGCTGTGTAAAGGCTTTTCGGTTTCTGCAGGAGCTTGCGGCCTATTTCTCGCCGGAATCATCGCGTGCCAAGTGGGATACGATGAATGAAATTCTTGCTCGGCAGGAGGGGTATCTGGGGCAAAATTGGCCTTTTGGCGTATCCATCTTAATCCAACAGTTTGGTTTGGATTTCATCGATACGTACGGCGGTTGGGCTGGCCCCGCTGGTCGTGCCCACGTGATTGGTGGCGACGTGCTAGGTATAGCGCGTAATAGTGATCGTGTGGAGGAAGCCTTGCAGTTTATCGCCTTTTTACAATCGCGTGAAATACAGGAAATTCTGGTTTCCGAGCTGGGTTGGCCTTCAATACGGGATGATGCTTATGGTCAGGTGGCCGAGTGGCAACAGCCGCACTTTGAAGCCGTGCAGGATGCCTTGGCGCATGGTGTTTTCCGGCAGAATGTATCCTGGTGGCCCGCGTACCAGCAAATGGTTGTACAAGCCTATCAGGAAATTGTGCGGCGGGGTGGAGAGGTAGAATCCACATTGGCGCGCTACAAGCAAAAACTCGAAGAAGAAAAGGACCGTTTCGAGTGAAGGCGCGTCCTTGGCAACGATATCGCTTTGAAATTCTTTGTTTGCTGCCTTTTTTGCTCTATCTGATTTTTTTTACCATCGTACCTCTCGTGCAGGTTTTTCGATTGAGTTTTTCGGATGGGGATGGTGGCTTTACACTGGCTAGCATGAGTCGTCTGTGGGCGCAACCCGACTTTGTTCAGGCGGTTCGCAACACATTGATTATTGCGATTGGTTCGCTTTCGCTGGAAGTGCTCTTCGGGCTTCTACTTGCATTGGCATTGTCGGCGTTGGGGCAAAGAGGCGGTTGGTTGCGTACGGTATTTATTCTGCCGCTGGCGGTGCCGACAGTCGTTGCTGCTGTGATGATGACGTATTTATTTGCTACGTCGGGATGGATAAATCGCATCTTGTTGGATGTGGGGCTTATCCGTCAGAATATTGTGTGGCTGAGTGGCGATCATTACAGCTTGTTTGCGGTCATGGTGGCTGACTGCTGGAAGGTGACGCCATTGGTCATGCTGATTTTGCTGGCGGGTTTGCAAGGTATTGATCAGCAATTGTATCAGGCGGCTGAAGTGGATGGCGCAAACGTATGGCAGCGATTTTTTCGTATTACCTTACCGTTGTTGCTGCCTGCGATCACGGCGGCGGTCATCATTCGCGGCATTGACGCCTTTCGAATTTTTGATTTGGCGTTGGTGTTGACGGGCGAAAACCTGAAGGTGATTGGAACCTATGCATTTCTGGCATATTCCGAGTATCAGGATATTGCCTTGTCGGCAGCAAGCTCTGTGGTTTTGTTTGGCATGATTTTTATAGCCATTTTACTGCACATGCGGCTTGTGGGTAGAAAGGGGTTTGAGGCGGCATGAAGCTACGGACTGGTATCTCAATATCTGCCTGTGTGATCTTTTTGGTCTTTCTGTTGTTTCCACTCTACATCATGCTCAAAATGTCAGTTAGTCCCCCGCAAGAAGTGTTTCGGGAACGTCCGTCGTATGGCATTACGCAAGTGACCTGGCAGCATTTTTCACGGGTATTTGACTCGGGTGAGGTCTTTTATGGTCCGCTACGACGGAGCGCAGGAACGGCTGTCTGGGTGACGGTATTGGCACTGCTGATTGCAATACCTGCAGCGTATGGGGCCGCCCGGTTGCCGGTGCGGGCGCGTTTGGCGCTGCTCTTCATTATGTTTGCCGGGCGCATGGTTCCAGAGGTCAGCCTGGCTTTACCGATTGCTGTTCGCTTTATGCGCATGGGCCTCTTCGATTCGATGGGAGGTTTGGTGTTGGCGCATTTGATCCGTGTCTTGCCCGTGAGTTGCTTCATTCTGGTGAGTGTCTTTAGTGCCTTTCCGCGTGAACTGGAAGAACAGGCGAGTATCGATGGGTGTTCCCGTGTCGGAACGATCGCGCGGATTGTATTACCGTTATCTTTGCCGGGTATTGCGGTGGCGGGCTTGTTTGCGTTCTTGCTGTCTTGGGATGAATTTATTTATGCGTCGTATTTAACATTGGCCCACCCGACAATGCCGTTGCAGGTATATTATTATGTCTCGCGGGGCAGCTTGTTCTATGCAGCTACCTATGCTGTCATTATTACGATCCCGGTTTTGGTGGTTACGTTTCTACTGCAACGGCACATCCGCCCTGAGCTGATGGCGGGCGGATTGAAGGGTTGAGCATGATTTAAAGATGCTGGATTCCGTTGACGATGAGGAAAAAGGATGCCACTGCAAGCGCACAGTACACCAGCAGGTTGAAATGCTCTGGACGGGTTATGCGGTTTAGGAAAAAGCCACTCAGTACGCCTAACGGAATGACCGGTAACATGATCAGTCCTAGCTGCAGGTAATGCTCTTGAATGCGTCCCATGAGGCTGAACGGTACCATTTTTATCGAATTCAGAATTAAAAAGTATCCCGTCATGGTAGCCACAAATTCGCGCTTGGGGAGTTTTTGTGGCAGCAGCACCATTTGCATAACCGGTCCTGCCGCATGCGCTAGTGACGAGGTGATGCCGGCGATAGCGCCATACCCGAGACACGCGGCATATCCTGGTGCTGGGGCTTGCGTCAAATGCTTGCGGATCCACGCACTAGCGGCATGCCAAGCCACAAAGAACAATCCCAGCCCCCCGATGGCAATGCGCAATGCTGCATCGGTGACATGAATCAGCGCATGCTGTTCTGATATAAACAAGGCGGACGCGATGGCAACACCAATGATGGACCCTGGGATCATGCGTCTGATGCGCTTCCATTGTACATGTTTTCGGTAGAGCGAAACAGAAGCCATGTCCATCAGGCATAATAGCGGTAACATAAACCCAACTGCGGCGCGGGCAGCACCAGCTTGCGTGGGCCACATCAACACGAGCAGGGGCATGGCAATGCTGCCAACAGGGAAGCCCCCCTTGCTCATGCCAATCAGAAACAAAGAGAGGGCAATCCAGGCAAGATCAATCGGAGTATAGGTTGCAAAAAGATTATGAATCATGGGGCGTTATTTGGTTCTTCGTTCTTTGTTTGTAGAAATGATGTTATTTTTGGAATTGGCGAAAGACAGGTGACAAGTGGTTATGCATGGAGATACGCAAAAAACCAAG
>PWYP01000010.1 GCA_003567805.1 PVC group bacterium | reverse complement strand
GCGTAAGAATCAGCATGGCCACATTACTGATCCACCATTCGGGATGTTCCATCCAGTAGATGAGGCGGTCTAGATGAGGCAATGTGGCTTCGATGTTTGCACGATTGAGCGCCTGTAAAGCACCTTCCACAACGAACCAGGATTCTTCAGGGGCGTTAATCATACGCAATAAGATCTCTATGTTTTCAGGCGACAGTAGTGTTTCGTGGTGGCGAGCGATGCCATCGGTTGCCGCGCGTCGTACACGGGCATCTTGCGACTGTAGCAACTCGGTTGTGAGGGAAGGGAATTGGTTCAGTTGGCCCATGGCCATCCTGCGGATTTCCATGTCTGGGTGGTGCAGGATGAGCCGTAGCGCATCTTCGCCAGCCTCGGCTGCTTCCGGGGCCAGGCGGTAAATCCGCGATGCGGAGACATCGATGAACCTTTCGCTGGCAACATCGGGTGCGTTTCCACGTTTATCAACGGCAGGTGTTAATAAAAGGAAATCGTCGTCAGCCGAGGTTCCCCATGGACGTTCGGGCAGAACAACTTTATGGCTGAATTGGGTTGGGGGAGCACCGGCAATGCGCAAGTGTCCACGTGGCATTGTAAACGCGAGGCCGAGTCCTGCACCCCAATTGGTGTCATCGTAGCGCTCGCCTCCGGGAATACCAAAAGATCCATCAAATCGGCGTGCCAGTTCATAAAACCATGTTCTGGCATCCATGAATTCACGGAATTTCAGTGGTTCCGTTTCATGTACCAACCCCATGGCGGCACCCCGCCAGATCTCGCCGAGTCCACCACCGCTATGTCCATGCAGCATGCGGTGGGTTGTATAGAAACTGCGCACGGCTGTTATATCGCGTGCGCCACTGTACACCGTATCTTGACCCTCCGCGAATTGGGCTGCCGCTGCGGCCATTGTGAAGGCTAGTGCTCCACTTCGTCCGTTGTCGGTGTAGCCCGTTTCTGGACGATGATCGCCATAGGCCAGAAGGCCTCGTCCCGCAAACCGGAAAAATTGTTGCAGACCACCCTGAAAGACATTTTCATCCACTTCAACGCCACATTCGCGCGCCAACAGCAGGAAGGTCATAACATGCACGCCGGCAGGGCTCATACGTCCACCGGCGTAGTAATTCAGACCACCTAGACCACGTTGTGCCCAACCGCCGGGCATATAGTTTTCTTCTGCTGCAGCAACGGCTTTGCGGATTACGGGTAGTACGGATTCATCGCCGGTACGAAGATAATATTCCGCTAGTGGCACACTACCATACCCTAGGTGCCAGTTAATATCGCGGCTGACATCTCGACTTTCGTAATGTGCTACCGTTTTGGCAACCCACTCGCGAACGATATCAAGATCGTCTTCATTGCCGGTCGACAGGAGAAAGAGCATGCGCGGTCCATCAAGGTTAATGCCGCCGTTCCAGCCGCGTTCTTTCATCCAGTTGGCGAGTCCGCGAACAATATTTTCGGACTTTTCGCAATGCAGCGGCCAGGTTTCACTGAAACTACCCATAACAGGAATTTGCACGACGACTTCGACCGGTTCGCTATTTTCGTCGTCTCTGATCATCAGGCGCACTTTCCCATCTTGTGCTTCTGCTTTGGTGATCATGTTGCCAAGCTGGATTCGCGGATCAATATCGGCTAGCGTTTCGCCATTGATCGAATCAATGATTTGTCCGGCGCGGAGTTTGCCGGTCGCGTCGGCAGGGGAACCGGGTTCGACGTTCTTAACTTTCATGACAAATGCTGGCTGATGCAATGCAATGCCGATGCCAACAGGTCCGAAACGATCCACGGTACTTAGCACACCAGTTTCGGATGGTCGCAAGGTGAAAAGGTTGGGTTTGGTGTAGAACGTGCTTTCCGCCCATAGGGGGGTTGTCGTGAGAAGGAAAAAGGGAAGAAGGACCGCGAGCATGCGATTCATGTGAATACCTGTTTGTAGATGATCATTGAAACATTCAGAATTCGTTTCTGAATATAGATTTATATCATACCCATTTAGAGACGCTTCACAAGGGCCATCGCTATATTTATGATCTTTTGTTGCATGTTGGCATGTGATAAGTCCTTTGCAAAGAAGGGAAGTGCGTGGGGAGAGCGGACGCACGGGAGTGCGTCCCTCCAGATGCTGATGGGCTTCGGGCGGATGCAAGGGATTGCGTCCCTCCAAGGGGAATCTGGGAGATTTGAAGGTATGTCGATATATCAGAATGCGGTGTTTTCTCTGGAACGAGATTGTTTTGTGGAAAGCAATTTGTGCGCCACTGTGGATAGCGATGGGCGATTGACGACGGCTAAAGGGATTACTATAGAGACGAATGTATCCGAGCCTTTTCCCCAGCTTTCGTCTGATTGTCCCATGCTAGACGCCATGTATGGTATTGCGATTCGGGATCAGAAGCGGCTGGTAATCGAACCCGCAACATATTTTTATATGCTTTGCAACCGATATGGCAATGCGTGGAAAATTCCCGATGGGTTTATGCCCTCAGGCCCCGTGTTCTGGGCAGGCTATGGATTTCCCACCTATCTCTATACGCGTGATACGGCGTTTTCATCTATGCTGGGCACCGCACATGTTTTACCGGACGTGGTTGCGTCACATCTGAAGCATTTGCGTGGATTGCGGCGTAAAGTCGGGCTGAAAGTTTCGCATAATCATGAGATACCTATTGCAGGCATCCCGACGGAACAACTGGATGTCAGCGAGGTGGAGTTTGCCCAGCGGTACAATACGAACTGCTATACCAGGCGGACGGACGATATAGTTTGGGTACTGGGGCTTTGGCAGGTTTACCTGACGTCAGGAAATGAAGATCTGTTGGAATATATTCTGCAGCAATTCGATCATTTCGATCAGCATTTCTACCGGTATTTTATGGATCCGTCGGATGGATTATATCGTGGTCAGCCCACATTCATTGATGTGGCGACGGATTGCTACTTGAGGCGTGGGCCGAGTGAGACGATATTACTCAAGGCGCTTTCGACAAACTGTATGTATCTGGAAGCCTTTCGCATTGTTGCACGAATGGCTCGTCAGCGTGGATATCATAAGCAGGAAGCAGCAATGGAAGATCGCGCCGAAAACCTGAAAAACGCGATTCGTCAGAGTTTCGGTTCTAATGGCTATCCATTCTATAAGTTCGAGGATGGAACCTATTCTGACCGTAAGGAAATTCTCGGGCTGGCATTTGTTGTGTTGTTTGATGTGGTTCCCAAGGAGGAAGGTGCGCGATTATTGGCCGGGTATCATGATGGAGATTATGGACGTCCGTTGTTCTGGCCCTTTTACGGGAGTGATCGAGTGTATCACGACAACAGTACATGGCCTTTTACGGAGGGTTTCTTTGCTCTGGCAGAATACAAGCTTGGCCACAAGAAGAGTGTGATCCGCAAGCTCATGGCGCGGCTTTGTCGGCACGGGCTTCAGGGGGACTTCAATGAAGTACTGGAATGGAAATCCGGTGCGTTTGCTGGTTGCCCCGGTTACCTATGGTCGTCTGCTGCCTTTCTTGCTCTCGTGTATAAGATGATTGCAGGAGTTTGTGTTAATGAACCGGGCAGGGTCCGGTTCGCGCCTGTGCTTCCAGAGGAGGTGGGGTCTCGGCTTGCGCTGTCAGGCCTGCAGTTTGGCAAGATGATCGTTGATTTGCATCTTACCGGAAATGGAGAACATGTTGTTTCCTGCTGCATTGATGGGCGTGAAGTCACCGAGCCTTTTCTTGTGCGTGATGATGGGAGGCATTGTGTGGAGATTG
>PWYP01000029.1 GCA_003567805.1 PVC group bacterium | reverse complement strand
TCTGGCGATGTTGCTCACCATAAGAAACGGCTTCTTCCAAATATGCCGCAACATTTTCCAGTGGTGTCCCTCCAACAATCCCATTGCCCGCCGCGATACACATACGACCTTCCGGTCGATCAAAAGTGTCAATCAAGAATCGAACCTCTTCACGCACTTCTTCGGGTGTCTTTTCCTGCAACGTATGCTGCACATCAATACCAGCAAGAAAGGTAATCCGACCTCCGAATTCCGCAACAGTAGCAGCTTCATCCATTGTAAACTTCTGAACAGGATGAAAGACAGAGACCCCCGCAGCAATGAGGTCATTCATCAGCGGTGCATTGTTTCCACAGCTATGCAGCCAGAAATGCATGCCATGCTTATGAATGCAATCCCCGAACCGCTTATAGAATGGAAACACCTGCTCATGAAATATCTCCGGACTCATCATCGGCCCCGTCTGATGTCCAAGATCATCGCTAGAGAAAAATCCGTCAGGCTTGCAAATCGAGCAGACCGCATCCAGCATCCGGCAAAAGGCGTTGGCAACCGCATCATAGAGACGTCCCAGATCCTCAGGATCTGTATAATAATCGCACATCAGATTCTCCATGCCACGCAACATCCAGAACCGCTCAAAGAAAAGATGCCACCACCCAATGTGAACATAATACCCGGCGGCGCGTGCCTTCTCGATATCCTTGGCGGCAGCCTCGATTTCAGGAAACGCATCCGGCGCAGGAATTTTTTCGATAAACTCATCCAGTTTTTCCCAGTCATCTAGAATGATGCTGGTATCCAGCGCCCCACCCTGCTCGATCTCCCAGGACAGATTCATGCGATTCCAATCGATAGGATTCGGAACAAAGACCTGCACGACATCATCCTGAATGGCATCAAGCTGCCGTAGCTTATCGCCATATTGCTCGACAAAACCTTCTCCGATCCACTTTGCACGGCATAACGGAATCCGCGATGGATATTTCCCATCGACAGCCTTGATAACTTCCTCGCGCGATAACCTTTCCCATGCTTTCATGTGTCCCCCATTCTACGTTTACGAAATGATCAGCGGTGCTTCACCATTCACGCTATAAAGACTTTCCGTGCCGCCATGACGGACGACGCACGCCCCCGAAGCGCTGGATACATTATGAATCGCAGCTTCTCGAAGTTCGCCGTTCTTCCACTGCATGTCGACGGCAAAGCCCCCGCGTGCAAGAAGTCCCTTCACATATCCCGTACGCCACTCCGACGGCAGAGCCGGCAAGAGATGGATAATATACGTTCCATCATCCGATTGCGTGTGACTTTGCAAGAGCATTTCATTTACTGCAGCAGCATAGCCGAAATTGGCATCTATCTGAAAAGGCGGATGTACGGCCCAAAGATTAGGATAAATGTGCGTAGCTAATGTCTGGGATATTTCGTGATATGCAGCCTCGGCATCCAGTAGCCGCGCAAACATGCACGCCTTCCACACCCGACTCCATGCTGGGTGCTCTTGTCCATGATCTCGGCGTGCGATCAAACTCACTTTTGCAGCCGTCGCCCACTCCGAGGTTTTTACCGGGTCAATCTGACGCCCTGGATATACACCAATCAAATGATTGATGTGTCGATGATCATCTTCCGGATCGTCAATATCCTCCATCCATTCCTGGAACTGCCCCCAACGCCCGATTTGCGGCTTCAGCAGGTGCAACAGCTTATTTTCTAATTCCGCTTGGAAATCTTCATCTATACCGAGTATTTTAGCCGCCTCAATGGTGTTCGTGAATAATTCAGCGCATAACTGCTGATCATACGTGACACCATCCACGCCAACAGGACCATGCTCCGGCGAACGCCCTTCCGGTGCAACAAGCGTACCATCGGGTAGTTGTTTAAGATGATCCACCCAGAACTCGCTAATCTCCTTCAAAACCGGATAGGCATAACGCGCCAAGTATTCCTTGTCTTGCGTGAAGGTATAATGATCCCATAGATTCTGCGTAAGCCAGGCACTATCCCCTTTTTGGATATGCCAGGTGGACCCACCGAAGATGCCATTTTCAGATCGCATCAACCACCCCCGCTCCACACCCAGTACGCGGCGGGTCTCCTCTTTTCGTACCTCGCGAATCGAATCAATCCAGTGTGCTAACGGCGTGAAACAATCGGTTAGGTTCGATGTGGATGTAAACCAATAATTCATTTGCACATTGATGTCGGTGTGGAAATCGCAGCGCCAGGGTGGTCGTTTGTTCATGCACCAGATGCCCTGTAAGTTCGCCGGTAGCGCACCTTGCCCTCGCGAACAAGCAATCATCAAATAACGGGCATAATCGTAGAGCAACGCCTCAAAAGCATGATCCCCAGACGGACTACCACTTTCGAAAGCTCCCTGATACTGCTTCAGACGATCTTCCGTTTTCATCGTCTCATATGGTAGAATCTTGCCCTCCTCCAACGGCGGCAGAGGACTGCCACCCTCCATATCTGGAGGGACGCACTCCTGTGCGTCCGTGTTGCCGTCATCTTTTCCCTGCGCAGCGCAATTTTCCAGTTGTAAATCTACCCGATCAAATAACCCTTTGTAGTCAGCGATATGGGAATCCAGCAATTCCTGCCAGGTCTTCTGTGATGCAGCTTCTACCCAGGCACACAGGCGATCATGCGGGTGCTCACCCCGCCATCCCTTGCTGCGATCTGCCACGTAGTTGGTATCGGCGGCCACGATGAGGGTAATGCTATTGCAGCCATCAACAGCAATCGTATCCGAGCCAGGCTTCACAATGCCACCGTCAGCCAGAACACGCACGCGTGTCTCAACATCGAGCGCAATAATCTGATCTGACGCATATTCACGGTCGGCCAGCAATTTTTGCGGGTCTTCCATGTGCACCCGCCATAACCAGAAGTTTGTGGTATCTCCTTTCATGACGAGCGTGTCATCTTCAACCGTGACGGGAACATCATGCTCATTGCCCATGGTAATCTTCCCGCGCAGGGCACCAGGCTTGTCGGCCGACAATCGCAACACCAGCGCACGATCTGGATAACTGGCAAAATATTCACGCGTATACACAACGCCGCGACTGCAGTAGCGAATCGTTTGCACCGCGCGATCCAGATCCAATTCACGGCGGTACCCTGAAACATCTGTATGTCCCAATTGGATATAGATATCCCCGAGGGGCTGATACCCGCCCGTACTGTCTTCGTTACCAACCCAAACGGAATCCTGATTGAGCTGGATATGCTCAAAATCAGGATGCCCGAATGCCGTGCAACCCAAGCGACCATTTCCGAGCGGATAAGCATGCTGCTGCCAGCACCTCTCCTTGTCGCGCGGCTTTTCAAGCAAACTGTAGTCGGTAACAACAGGAGCATCTGACCAAAGAATTCTCTGCATGGTTATCCTACTGCAAAAACAATTCAACAACAGGGATTTCGACATTGGGCTTATTTACGGGGACGCGAATCGTCAGATCGCCCGCAGCAGTCTTCTCTGTCAGATTGGAGTGCTCCTGCTGTCTGCTACTATTGAACCGCACTTCGCTGGCGTCATGCAAGAATTGTGCATATTGAACTTTGCCATCCAAACCGGGAAGATGGATTGCCTTGAAGGGCCATGCCATAATATGCAAGTACAAGCGATTCGTTTCCGGATTGTACGTGTACCGGCAATCTGGTGGAGCAACCATACCTTCTGGTGCTGGACCACATCCGTAAATAGACCGGCTGTTATAATGCATCCATGCGCCAATCCCTTCAAGACAAGCCTTGGCGCGATAATCAATTTCCCCGCGCCCAGTCGG
>PWYP01000098.1 GCA_003567805.1 PVC group bacterium | reverse complement strand
GTCGTGATTCGTCACGAGGCAGGTGCCCCGAAAGTCTGGTGGCGCTTGAATCGTCCATTTTTCTTTGATTTGCGGCGACAGTTGTTGGGGTGGCGTAAGTTAAGCCCTGAACGTTTGTTGCATTATGTTAAGTCGGCAATGGAGCTTTAACCGTACGACGGTGTGTGTTGTAAAACCTAAATCACATAAGGATCAGGCACGTGAGAGAAGATAGAGAATTTGAAGAATTCCGGAACCTGATGACCGCTCCGGATGAGTTCGAGGAAGGCATCAATTGGGGTACCATCTTGATGGGATTGTTTGTGGGGCTGGTCATGGCTCCTGCAAATGTATATATGAACCTGGTTGCTGGTCTGCACATGGGTGCAGCCGCAAAGTGGGTAACCGTGCTTTTGTACGTGGAAATTGCGCGGCGCGCGCTGCAGAAGCTGAAACGTCCACAGATTTTTGTCTTGTTTTACATGTGCGGTGCGGCTATGGCTGCAGGCGGATACGGATGGCTTTGGCGTCAGTTTTTCGCCCAGAGTTCTGAAATTCGCAAGATGGGGCTGACGGAATATTTGCCGGCTTGGTTTGTGCCTACGGACCCTTCTGTATTAGCGCAGCGTAACTTCTTCATGTGGGAGTGGATGTGGCCGATTGCAATCGGGGCTATTATGATGCTCGTGACGCGTATCGATAACTTCGGACTCGGCTATGTGATGTATCGATTGACGGCGGATGTGGAAGAATTGCCGTTCCCGATGGCTCCGGTTGGTGCTGCTGGTATGACGGCTTTGGCTGACTCCTCGAACGAGCGCGAGACCTGGCGCACGAAAGTGTTCTCCATGGGAGGCGCTCTGGGAATTTTCTTTGGTCTGATTTATGTTGGCTTGCCGAGTGTCACGGCTGCTGTGCTGAGCCGACCGTTACGGATTATACCCATACCTTTCGTAGATCTTACCCATTACACGGAGGGGTTGATTCCTGCAATGCCCATCATGTTGTCCTTTGATCTAGGGTTGGTTATTACCGGTATGGTCATGCCTTTCATGGCTGTTATGGGTAGCCTTTGTGGTGTCCTCTTTACTATGGTTTTAAATCCTATTTTGCAGGGCCAGGGGGTTCTGAATAGTTGGGAGCCGGGGCTCAATGCGCTGGAAGTTGTTCGCGCGAACGTCTTTGACTTCTATTTCAGTTTTGGTTTGGGGCTCATGTTTGCGGTAGCTGTCATCGGTTTTCTGCATATGTATTCTAAGCTTAAAGAGCGCAATAAGCAAGCTGACGAAATGGGTGCGACCAAAGTGCAGTGGAGTCGTCTCTGGGAGCGGAATCGTGCACGCGGTGATATTCCCATTTGGCTTGGCATTGGAATTTATGTGGCGTCGACGATTTTTTACATTAGTTTGGCATACTGGTTAATCAACCATGCTTCCGGTCCTCTGGCAGGGGATCCGTTCCCGTTGTGGCTGCTGTTGTTCTACGGATTTATCTGGACGCCTTTCGTGAGTTATATGTCTTCGCGTATGGAAGGTTTGGTTGGTATGCAGTTCCAGATCCCGTTTGTGCGTGAAGCAACCTTTATGCTTTCCGGGTACAAAGGTGCCGCGATCTGGTATGCACCGATTCCTTTGCATAATCATGCCAGTCAGGTGCTGGAATTCCGTACCATGGAACTTACCGGAACGAAGTTTACGGCGTTAATGAAGGCAGAGGCGATTACCTATCCGCTCATGATCATCAGCACATTGCTGTTTGCCCAGTTCATCTGGTCGATGGGACCGGTTCCGAGTGAGATGTATCCTTTTGCCAATGAGTTTTGGGAGTTACAAGCCTATCAGCAGGGCCTGATTGCGACGTCGACATTGCCGGATGCTGGTATTAGTCCATTCCGGGAAGCATTTCGTTTCGATTATATTGGTGCCGGCTTTGGTGGGGCCTTACTGCTGTATGCAATATTGGCGCACTTCAACTTGCCGGTATTTCTTGTCTATGGATTAATCCGCGGTTTGGATCAATCGCTACCGCATGCCATTATTCCAACGATTATAGGGGCTCTGTTAGGGCGTTATGGTTGTCGTAAATGGTTTGGGGATAAATGGCCGCAATATCGTGTGGTCTTTGCTGCCGGGTTCGGTGCCGGGTTGGGCCTGGCATCTATGATGTCTTTGGGAATTGTGTTCATGCTCAAGAGCGTGAATGTTGTCTTGCCGCTATAGCTACGCTGTGCACATTTGTTATTGAGGAATTTTGTGTTCATGATGGAACAGCAACATAATCCGAATGAATCGGTTGGGTTAGCTTGGGCCGGCTGGTATCTCAAGATGCCTGCCGACTGGCAGCCATTGAAATTGCTGGGTACGCCGCAAAAAGGGAGTGTCATTGTTGGGGACACGGATTGTGCGATTTTCAGTCTGCACTGGGAGCGTCCTGCTGGCATGGCCGTGAGCGAAGGGGATGCCTGGGTTGCCAAGCGCCTGAAGAAGCTGGGTGTGGATGGCGAATCAAATCCTCCTGCAAAGGAGCATTTTTCGGCCTGTGGCTGGGCGCATGGTGTTGAGACGGAAGAGAACAAGGCTACGACACACTGGTTCGGGTATGCGGCATCTGCGGGGTTGGTTATCGGGGTGAAAGTGAATGGTTTTTTGCCTGCAGCGCTGCGTGACCGTGCCGTCCGTGAGGTGCTGCCAACGTTGCGTGTTACGCCGGAGGGGCACGAAACGACGTGGTCCATGTACGATGTGAGTTTCAAGTCACCTCCACAGTATGAATTGAAGCAGCGTCATTTGTTTTCCGGTGACGTGGCGCTTGCATTTGAGAAAAGCAAGAAGGATTCCTTGCTTTTGCGGCAGGTGTATCCGGGGGATCTGGCGTTAAAGCGCCGTTCGTTTGAGCGTTGGATGGACGTGCGGCCATTTATTGAGCATCGCAAGCTGCGTCGACGTTCTGTACGCGTGGAGGATTGGCAGCACGCCGAGCGCAGGCATATATCGGGGGTGGTACGTCATGGCCGCAAGCTGCTGGGCGTACCGTTAGGTTGGTGTGGTCCCCGCTGGTTATGCGGCATTGCCGCGCATGACACATCGTTGAATCGAATTTTGATTGCAGAGCACTTGTCGGCACAGGAAGTGGATCAGCGGATGTGCGAACGTGCGGTTGCGCAGATGAATCAGACAGGTTTTTGATGGGGAGGAAGCGTAAACAGACAACAGATGTGAGTACGGCGGCTCGTAATGCGGCCATGCAGGCGCGACCAATTCAATCGCCGCCGGTGCGTACGGAAGAGAAAGATGGAAAGTGTTATGTAACCATCCGCTTTATTCGTCCTCGCTGGCAGCGTGTACTTGGGGCGGATGAAACATGCGAACGTTCGTTCGGGCTGGATGCGTATGGGCGTATCGTGTATGAGAGTTGTGATGGTAAACGTACCGTGCAGCAGATCGTGAAGCGGTTTGCGGGCAAGGTTCACGTGAGCCAGCCGGAAGCAGAGATGGCAGTGACAAAGTTTATACAGACGCTGATGAAAAAAGGTTTAGTTGTGATGGAGATGGATCGTTAGACGAGTAACAAGAATGTGGACCCTTTGTTGTCCCGATGGTTTGGCGGAGACATTATGAGTGAAATGGAAAAAATTATTATTCTTCCGTATCGGAAGGTCTTGCAAATTGCTTGGCAGGGCATGCGTATACGTATACTGAAGACGTTTTTGGTAACCAGTTGTATTGCGTTGGCCTTGGCTTTTTTAACATTTATTATGTGTTCGAATGGCATGGTCGAGCAACTAGGGGAGCGTGCGTCCGAGCAATT
>PWYP01000031.1 GCA_003567805.1 PVC group bacterium | reverse complement strand
ACGTTGGCAGGAGCCTTGTTCCTGACGGCCATAGCGGTTTTGCCGGATTTGCTGGCGCAGTATTTCCGCGTACCTGTAATGGTTTCTCGTTTTCTGGGGGGCACAAGTCTGCTGATTATGGTGGGTGTGATTCTGGATACGGTACGTCAAATCGAATCTCATCTCGTTATGCACCACTATGATGGGTTTTTGGAAAGCGGCAATCGGATACGTGGCCGCCGTTCATAAGTGCAGATGGTGTGTAGCAACGGGATGAGAGCATGATTGTATTAAAGCAGGCGCATGAGCTTGAGGCGATGCGGGCCAGTGGCAATCTTGCGGGAAGGGTTCGAGATAAAGTTGCTGCGGCCGTGACGCCGGGAGCAACAACTGCCGAGATTGCTGATTACGCGGGAGAGCTCATTGAGGCAGAGGGAGCCACTTGTGCTTTTCTGGGGTACAGAGGGTTTCCGGGTAAGATATGCATATCTGTGAACGAAGAAGTTGTGCATGGCATACCCGGGCCACGTGTTGTTGAGATTGGCGATGTTGTTAGTTTGGATTTTGGCGTATTGCTTGATGGGTTTTATGGCGATACGGCCACGACGGTATTGGTGGGTGTTACGGATCCAGAGGTGATCCGGATGGTACGTGTGACGGAACGTTCTTTGGAAGATGGGCTGGCGCAGGCGAGAAAAGGTGGGAAGTTATCGGACATTTCCCATGCCATCCAGAAAACCGTGGAAGGGGCGGGGTTTTCGATTGTCCGGGATTTTGTTGGGCACGGCATTGGTCGTTCTCTGCATGAAGATCCGCAAGTGCCTAACTATGGTCGGGCAGGGCGCGGGCCTGCGTTAAAATCCGGCATGACCTTGGCCGTGGAGCCGATGGTCAATCTAGGAAAGGCCGGAACGCTTGTGTTGGATGATGGTTGGACAGTGGTTGCAAGGGATCGTAAACCGTCTGCGCATTTTGAGCACACGATTGCGATTGGCGAAGATGGCGTGGAAATTCTCACGCAGGGATAAGTTTTTTGTAGACGGATCAAGTCAGGTTGGTTACATTGTCTGGCTTTTTGGAGATAAGTTGAGGGTTATGCCATGAAAGTTAGAGCTTCGGTTCGGAGAATGTGTGAGCAATGTCGCGTAATTAAGCGTCGTGGCGTTGTTCGAGTAATATGTACAAATCCGCGGCATAAACAGCGCCAGGGTTGAGTATAGCAAGGTTAGCGTAGAGTAATTCGTTTGGTAAGGAGCGGTCGGTATGCCGAGAGTTTTAGGTGTTGATATTCCGGGACGTAAGCAGATTTTGTATTCATTGCGGTATATTTACGGGGTGGGTCCCACGTTGTCGGCGGAGATTATCGAGAAGGCGGGTTTGGATCCCACCAAAAAAGCCGATGATTTGAGCCCGGATGAGTTACGTCGCTTAATCGACGTGATTCAGAGTGGGTATCGTGTTGAAGGTGATATGCGCCGTGAAGTTACGGGCAATATTCGCCGTTTGATCAGTATTGGTAGCTATCGCGGGCTGAGACACCGGCGCGGATTGCCTGTGCGAGGGCAGCGCACCAGTACCAATGCGCGAACACGCAAAGGTCCCCGGCGCACAGTAGGTGCGGTCCGTGGCAAGGAAGCACGTGCTGCAGCGAAGAAATAAGGGTCCTTTATCAGGGTTCTGAAGGAGATCAGGTATGGCTGAAGAGATGGAAAAAGAAGTGGCAGATGCAGCAGTAGCTGAAGAGACTGTCGAGAAGGATAACGTGCTTGCAGATCCGGCTGCGGTTGCAGAGCCAGTGAAGCGTTCCAAGGTAAAAGGCCGTGGGGTGCCCGTAGGGATTGCGCATATTCGTGCAAGTTTTAACAATACGCAGGTTGCGATTAGCGATCCTAAAGGTGGCGTTATTTCCTGGAGTAGTGCTGGTCGGGCCGGTTTTAAAGGATCGCGTAAGAGTACGGCATTTGCAGCCACGCTGGTCGCACAAGAGGCTGGTCGTGCTGCTGCGGCAAAAGGCATGCACGAAGTCGAAGTGCGGATGCAGGGTGCCGGTGCGGGGCGTGAGAGTGCGGTGCGCGGCTTGCAGTCTGCGGGGTTGAGTGTCACGGCAATTCAGGACATTACACCTGTACCACATAATGGATGTCGGCCTCGTAAGCGCCGCCGTGTGTAATCCTGCTTTGGCTGTTTGTTAAGGTTTATAAAAGAATTCCATATAAGACGCCGTCGTATTGACGGAGAAAACAAGGGGAAATAGCGATGCCCATACGAGTAAGCAGGTTTGAGAAACCAAGTCAGGTTGTACGTGATGACAAGACGGCGACAGCCGAATATGCGCAGTTTGTGGCGGAGCCATTTGAAATTGGCTATGCACGGACGATAGGTAACTCTTTGCGCCGTGTTTTATTATCTTCCATTGAAGGTGCTGCGATTACGTCGGTTCGCATTGAAGGTGCGGACCACGAGTTTTGTGCGATTGATGGCGTGCTGGAAGATGTTACCGATATTATTCTGAATCTCAAAAAAGTATTGGTGCAGACAGAAGTGCGCGAACCACGTACGCTAACCTTATCTGCAACTGGCCCGGGCGCTGTGACCGCTGCTGATATTGATATCGGGGATTATGGTACGATCCTAAATCCTGATTTGCATATTGCTACGATATCCGACTCCAAGTCTCTCACTATTGAACTGACCTTTGAGGTTGGTCGTGGGTATCGTCCTTCAGAGTTGAGCAAAAAGGCGCAGCAGGAGATTGGGTTAATTCCGATTGATGCAGCGTTTTCGCCTGTTCGTCGTGTGAATTTTGAGACGGGTAACACGCGTGTTGGTCAGCGTACAGATTATGACAAATTGATCATGGATATCTGGACCGATGGGCGCGTACGTCCTGAAGAGGCACTGCGTTTATCGGCGGCTATCCTTGCGCATCATCTCGATGTGTTTGTGGAGTACGATGATAAGGAAATCGAATTTGAAGAAGGGACCGAAGAGGAAAGTTCTTCTCATGAGGAATTGCGTCGTAAGCTCAATATGAGTGTAAACGAAATTGAGCTGAGTGTTCGTGCTGCGAATTGCTTGAATAATGCCAATATTACCACGGTTGGTGAATTGGCACTGAAAACCGAGCAGGACATGCTGAAGTACCGCAATTTTGGTAAAAAGTCGTTAAATGAAATCAAAGCCAAATTGGAAGAGCTGGGATTGGGATTAGGTGTTGCCATTGATCCGTCTCTGCTTGAAGACAAGAGCTAAGCAGGAGAATTCTCGATGAGGCATCAAAAACAGAATGTTAAGCTAGGACGCAGTCCCTCGCATCGTAAGGCGCTGCTCTCTTCGCTGGTATGTAACTTAATTAAGCGTAGGCGTGTGACGACTACGGTTCAAAAGGCCAAGCTGGCGCGCATTGAGGCTGAGAAACTTGTGACACTGGCACGCAAGGGTACTTTGCATGCCCGGCGTTTAGTTGCATCGCGGTTGCGTCAGCCGGATGCCGTTTCGTTATTGTTTTCGGATATCGTGCCGCTGTGCGAAGGACGTCCTGGAGGATATACGCGTATCCTCAAGTTGGGGCGTCGACGCAGTGATGGTGCAGAAATGGCTATCTTGGAATGGGTGGGTTCGGCTGTTGTGGCAACAGAGGAAACCACGGAAGATAGCGAGTAACACCTTCGCGAAAATGTTGTTTTCTATGTGAAGCGCGATACGAATGTATCGCGCTTTTTTTATCAAACGGCAGCCGCAGATGGTAGGCTGTGCCGATTTTATGATTAGGTATCAGCTTGATGTTGTGAGGATCTTGCGTAGCTGGTTTTGATTTACCTAACATGTATGGGAAGCCAGCCCTTGCATAATGATGCTGGATGTGTATGTATTTGAACGATGTGATTAATGAATGATCAAGGACGAGGTCTATGAAGAATACAAGTTGTGGTGTTGGGTGTGGTTGTAGTGGACATCGGCAGTATTCGGCTGCAGTTACGGACGGTGTAGAGCGTGCAGCGAGTCGTGCCATGCTGCATGCGGTTGGATTTTCTGATGCAGATTTCAAGAAATCACAAGTAGGGGTTGCGTCTACTTGGAGCATGGTTACCCCTTGTAATATGCACATCGACCAGTTGGCTCGCGATGCCGAGGAGGGAGTGAATGCTGCAGGGGCAAAAGGGGTGATCTTTAATACCATTACCATTTCCGATGGTATTTCCATGGGGACGGAAGGGATGAAGTACTCTTTGGTTTCCCGGGAAGTAATTGCGGATTCGATTGAGACCGTAGCGGGATGTGAGGGATTTGATGGTTTGGTGGCGATTGGCGGGTGTGACAAAAATATGCCAGGCTGTATGATCGCTCTTGCGCGGTTAAATCGCCCCGCCGTTTTTGTGTATGGCGGTACGATATTGCCTGGGCGACATAAAGATCGTGATGTGGATATTGTTTCTGTATTCGAAGCCGTAGGTGCGCATGCGCGTGTCGATGTGGATGACAAGGAACTGCACGAAATCGAAAGTAGCGCTATTCCCGGTCCGGGATCTTGTGGGGGAATGTATACGGCGAATACGATGGCGTCGGCCATAGAGGCCCTTGGAATGAGTTTGCCGAACAGTTCCGCGCAAGCCGCCGTTTCGCCGGAGAAAAAGGATGACTGCCAGCGTGCCGGTGCGGCTGTGGTCAAACTGATCAAGAAGGGAATCCGTCCCAAGGATATCATGACGCGGTCGGCTTTCTTAAATGCGATCACAGTCGTAACAGCATTGGGCGGATCAACGAATGCGGTATTACATTTGCTGGCCATGGCGGAAGCGGCCGGTGTTCGTCTTCATTTGGATGATTTTACACGGATCGGTCGGAAAGTACCGGTTTTGGCGGATTTGAAGCCGAGCGGAAAATTTGTCATGGCAGACTTGGTGCGCATTGGCGGCACCCAGCCTTTGATGAAAATGCTTCTTGATGCCGGTTTATTAGATGGCTCTTGCTTGACGGTTACAGGGAAAACGCTGGCGCAGAATCTACGCGGCGTAAAGCCGTATCCCAAGGAACAGCAGGTTATTCGTCCCTTTACGGATCCGATCAAGAAAACGGGTCATTTGGTTGTGCTTTATGGAAATCTTGCTCCAGAGGGAGCGGTTGCCAAGATCTCTGGCAAGGAGGGGACTTCCTTTGAAGGGAAGGCTAAAGTATTCGCATCGGAGGAAAAAGCGTTGGCTGCCATTCTGGAGGGGCGTGTTCGCAAGGGGCATGTTGTGGTGATTCGGTATGAAGGGCCGCGCGGTGGCCCCGGAATGCGTGAAATGTTGTCCCCTACAAGTGCTATTATGGGGAAGGGACTTGGTCGCGATGTTGCGTTGATCACGGATGGGCGCTTTTCGGGAGGCAGTCACGGTTTTGTGGTAGGACATATTACACCGGAAGCTTTTACTGGGGGACCGCTTGCTTTGGTGAAAAATGGAGATACGATTTCTATTGATGCTGTGAAGCGGACGTTAACGTTACATGTTTCAGATGCCGAACTACAACGTCGCCGTAAGGCATGGCGTCAACCGAAGCCACGGTATACGCGGGGTGTGCTGGGGAAATATGCCCGCCAAGTGGGGCCTGCCTCCCAAGGCGCTATTACGGATCAACCATAGTTTGTGATGATGCGAGAGTCTACTATAAGGCGTTTTTGGCGGAACTGGTGGTGGCTGGTCCTTATTATCATTGCTGACATCATTTTCGTCTACTGGTGGTTTGGTCCCCGGCGAGAGCGGCTGCGTGAGGCTGCCTTGCAAGCTGCAGCAGCAGAGCAAGCGGCTCTTAGGGAGCAGGCGATTCTTGAGGAGCGGCAGCGCCGTTACGAGCCGATTAGGGTAGGTTTCCCAACGGCACAAAGAAACTTGCTGGAGATTGATAATCCGGATGTGTACATGGCTACAGCTTCGGGGCGTATAGAGTCGGCTCATTTTGGTAGCACGCGAACGCGTAGTACGGGGGGGCGTTTATTGCCGGCATTTCATATGGGGATTGATATTGCCCCCTTGCAACGAGATCGGCGTAACCGGGCATTAGATCCGATCAAGGCGGTTGCTGATGGCCGAGTAGGGTATGCAAATCGCGTGATTGGTCACTCCAACTATGGTTTGTATGTTGTTTTGGAACACGATACTTCGATGGGTCCCATTTATACGTTATATGCGCACTTACGGAGTATCGAGGACGGGATTCGACCCGGTGCTGCAGTGCGCAAGGGCGATGTACTTGGTATTATGGGGAATACCCCGTCTTCCATTATACCTGTGGCTCGTTCGCACTTGCATTTCGAAGTCGGCGTTATGCAGAATCGCCGTTTTGCCGCATGGGCATCTTCCGAGGAAATTCGGAATTTGCATGGGCGTCATCATGGTTGGAATCTGGCTGGCATTCAGCCGTTGGCGTTGTATGAAAGCACAGATCCCGTGCAGCATTTTTCTATGCTGTCTTATTTGGAGGCCCTTCCTGCTGCATTCAAGTTGGTGGTGGATGCTCCGCGTCCGGTCGATTACTTTTTGCGTTATCCGCTGTTATGGACAGGGACCGGATCCCCTCGCGGAGCTATGGTGCTGTCGGTATCTGAGGGTGGTGTGGTTCTGCAAGGGCGTCCAGCAACAGAGAATGAAGTGTCGGGGCAACGATTACCTTATGTATTGCATGTAGACGAGGATGTCCTTGGGCGCAACGGTTTGCGAATCGTGGTTTCACGTGGCAATGCATGGCAAATGGGGAGTAATGGTATTCGTTGGTTGTCGATTCTCTTGCACTAATAGACTGTAATCAGAAGGAGAGGATGACGCCGAGACGTATCGCGTTAACGCCCCCCGCTTCGAATGCAAGATAGCTATGTACATCTTGGTAGGTGAAACCAGCTCCAGCATAGCCGGAGAAAGGGTGTTGCCTTTCGAGCGACAGCGGTATGCGTTGATCATTTATATCAATAACGGCTTGTAAATCCGTATCGCTCCACGGAACCGCATTCAGTCCAGCAAACGCAAACCAGTTTGGAGCAGTATAGTCCAGTCTGGCTGTCAGATTAACGATCGTTTCTGAGAGCGTAGCGGATGTACTTTGGCGGACGAATCGAGTTCCGACTATAGGCGCTGCAGCTTCTCCGGGAACACCATTGGTGATGCCATTGGAGACATTGTTGGTGCTAATGGTGTCATGTACTTGGGTTGTTTGCCACTGGCCGTATTCCAGGTCAAACGTTTCCCGCTGGTAGTCAACGCCACCCCCAATGGAGGCCGACCACCGTCCATCGGTAAAAACAGGGATTAGTAAGGAGAGCCCGGTTTTCCATCCTGTGCCATTGGAAAGGGTTGCTTCTTCAAATGCGTTTTCTGGGTCCCGCACGGTTTCTTGCCAATCACCGTCAACCAGAAATCCTCCGTGCAGGGTTAGAATGCCGCGGGAAAAGGAAAATGTTGCACCTCGGCGATCAATATACCGTGAGCTGTCGCCATCTTCCCCGTCGAGTTTCCAGTCATATGAGATTTGATTGATCAGATCAACGGTGATGCCAACACGATAAGGTGCCTGATGATAGGGAGCATACGATGTTGGCCAGTGACGCTGAAACGGTTTTAGGTAATCTACCGATTGACCCTCGGGCAGTGGCTGAGAGGTGACTCGGCTTATGGTAAAGAGTTGATAGCCGGCATCAATCATTCTCCCTGGTACAAGTTCATAAACACCAAATACCGTTCCAGATTGTTGCTCCGTTAATATGAAACTGCCTGCTGCTGATAGAACATCGAGACGGAAGCTACCGGTATCCAGTTGCAAGATAGAGCCGGTTTGGAATGGGAAAGGACCATACAGTCTACCTGTTCTGACACCTTCCAGAAAAAACGTGCGCATATGACGAGACGCATCCGCAGCGCGAGCCGCATGCAGCGTAAGCATACACAAGAATATGTAGGCAGTAATTTTCATCTAATCTCCGCGTTGCATATTGTCTTAGATACGATCGGGAATCAATCCTGATTCCAACCTGAACCGGTAATGTTTTTTTTCTGGAAGTGGCGTCATGTGTATGGTTACGGTGAACATGTCCCATATGGTTTATGTATTGATTATAAAAGGAGGGTTTTTTCGTGAAAATCATTTCTGCCGAGCAGGTGCATGCTGCGATGTCGTATCCACAATTTATTGATGTGTTACAAGAGGGGTATGCAGGTCATTTCAACATGCCGCCCCGGCAAGTGTTTTTGCTGGATGATGCTTCGGCCAAACATGATGCGTTCGCCGTGCTGCCGTCTTGGAATGATCATCTGATCGGGTTGAAGGCGTTTACCTATTATCCAGAGAATCCGGCCCCCGCGTACAAGTCCTTGTATTCTCAGATTTTGCTGTTCGATCGCGGGCATGGCGAGCCGTTGGCACTTGTGGACGGTGTGAGTGTCACGTATTGGCGAACAGCAGGGATATCAGGGTTGGCTTCTCGTTTGCTTGCACGTGAAGATGCCCAAAATCTTCTTTTGTTGGGAACCGGAAATCTGGCTCCGTATATTCTGCGTGCGCAGGCGAGTGTGCGAAATCTTACGCATATTCGCGTCTGGGGGCGTAATGCAGATAAAGCACAGTCTGTGATTGACCAAGTAGCCGGCGAGCTTCCCGCAGTTACGTTTGCGGTGGTGCAAGATTTGGAGTCTGCTTGTGGTGAAGCCGACATCATTGTTGCCGCCACGGGGTCTCACGATCCTTTGGTGCTTGGTGATTGGGTAAAGCCCGGAACGCATACGGACTTTATCGGGAATCATCATGCAACCAAGCGCGAATGTGATACGTCCCTGGTTCAGAAAGCAAAGGTGTACGCCGATAGTCGTGACAATTGTTTTCGTGAGGCTGGGGAGGTGCTGGTACCGATTTCCGAAGGCGTATTTCGCAAAGAGGATGTGGTTGGAGAGTTGACGGAGATGTGCGCTGGTGCTGTACCGCTACGAGAGAGTGCGGAAGAAATCACGCTCTTCAAGTCCATTGGTATGGCTTACAGCGATCTGCTGGGCGCTGGACACGTTTACCGAACCTTGCAGGGTGCCTGAGATAAAAGCTATGTGGGGCGTGTGGCGACACACTGTCGGACGATTTCCAGGATTTGCTCCCGTTCTTCGCCTACCAATGGCAAGCGTGGTGGTCGGACCCATTCTGAGCCAAAACCAAGTTCCTGACAGGTGAGCTTGATGTACTGCACAAGTTTCGGGTGGCTGTCGAAATGGAGCATAGGCATATACCAGCGATATATGGCAAGCGCGGTTTTGTAGTCGCCAGCCATGGCAGCGTCCCAAAGCATTCTGTTTTCAGATGGGAAGGCATCCACGAGACCGGATATCCAGCCGTGGCAGCCCAGCATAATGCTTTCCAAGGCAACATCATCTAATCCCGAGAAGATGAGGTATCGGTCTCCGAGAACATTGAATAAGTCGGTAATGCGGCGTGGGTCACCTGCAGCCTCTTTGATCGCTACAATATTTTCGACATCGGCTAACTGGAGAAACATATCGGGAGAGATGTCCACCCGATAAACCGGCGGATTGTTATAGCACATGATCGGAAGCGGGGTGGCGGCTGCCACGGCGCGAAAATGCTGTACGGTTTCGCGTGCGTCAGCATTATACACCATGGCCGGTAGCATCATGAGCCCATCTGCTCCGGCATCTGTCGCATATTGGGCGGTTTTGCATGCTAGCGCTGTCGTGTATTCAGCCACGCCACTGAGAATAGGGACGCGTCCCTGCGTGACTTCACGCGTGGCTTTCAGTACGGCAATCTTTTCTTCTTGTGACAGTGAGCAGTTTTCGCCAATGGTTCCCAGCATGACCAGACCATGAATGCCGTTATCCAGAAGAGCTTGCACATGCTGCTGGGTTCCATCGAGATCCAGACTGAGATCTTGATGAAATTGTGTTGGAACAGCTGGGAATACGCCTTTCCAGTCTACCACCATGGTATCATCCTCACTATATTTTATCCTGATAGTCGCAATTGCGAGCTGTTATGTGCGAGCTCGGTACTATAATCCAAATTTAACGCTAAAAACACGCATTTTTTTACGAGATAAAGCGTTCTGTTCAGAAAATGTCGATAATGGGTTTCGGTTGGCGCATCCGGATTTGATATTTGTAGCATGAGAAGCACTTGCTTCTCGTGGATAGCGTCGCTATGGTAGGGGTTTGTGTTTATATATTAGGGGGATTGTATGCGAGCCATTTCATTTTTACGGGACTACATTAAGCATCCGGCAGGATCGTGCTTGGCTGTTTTTGGTGATACGAAGGTGATTTGCACGGCCACGCTGGCTTCGGAGGTTCCGTCTTTTTTGCGGGGTTCAGGAAAGGGATGGATTACCGCCGAGTATGCTATGTTGCCGGGCAGTACGGGGGGTGGTCGGAAGAAACGCGACGGGGCTAAAAAGGATGGTAGAAGCACCGAGATTCAGCGTTTGATTGGTCGTTCGCTCCGTGCTGCTGTGGACTTGGATAAGCTTGGAGAAGTTTCGATCACCATTGATTGTGATGTTCTGCAGGCGGATGGTGGCACGCGCACAACGGCGATTAGCGGTGGCTGGGTCGCGCTATATGACGCGTTACGTGTCCTGGCCGCAGAGCAAGGGCAGGAGGCAGGGCCTTCACATTATCTCTTAGGCCAGGTTGCGGCCGTAAGTGTGGGTATTGTCCGTGATGCAATTGTATGCGATTTGGATTATGCCAATGATTTTGCGGCTACAGTGGATATGAATGTCGTGATGCGGGATCGTGATCTAGTCGAAGTGCAAGGCACTGGCGAGGAGGGTGTATTTTCCCGTGCGCAGTTAAACAGCCTTCTGGATGCAGCCGAAGCCGGGATTCAAGAAATTCAGGGTGTGCAGTGCCAAGCATTGGGGATTACTTGATTAGACCTTGCTATGCCGCAGGCTTTGCACTCTCGCTACGAAGTTTGTGAAGTAAGCTGGCTAGCGGGCAAGGCGGTCGATCAGCAAATATACAATTACGATGCAGTTGACTCCTAGAATGATAGCAAGCTGATACAGCTGGATGGAAACACTTCCCGGGAGCAGTGTCATTTTCCAGCTACGTGCCATTACCGTCAGTTCATGTAGGGCGTAGCCATTTAGTGCAACGATTCCACATATGGCTAGCAATGGGGCAGCAGCCATGCGTCGTTTTTGGTAATGTCTGCGTTTGCTCATGCTATTTCGTGTTTGTACGGTATTTGCAGCGGTTGCGTGAAACTATCTATCAGTTTGCGGTGTGTGTGCAAGCTTCTTTCTCGTATAGGTGGTTTGCTGTTGAGTGTTTAGCCCCTGAGCTTTATAGTTGCGCCCATGCAAGTTGAAACAGGTGTCGTCCAAGAGCATTTTGATATAGGTAGTGGTTATCGTCGACTGACGCTAGCGGCTCCTGCTGTTTGTCCCCAAGTGAAACCGGGGCAGTTTATCCATTTACGTGTGCCTGGTTTGGAAGAATCACTGTTGCGCCGCCCATTTAGCATTTATCGTGCGGAGGCAGGGACGATCTCGATTTTGTACAAACAAGTGGGCAAAGGAACCCGAGAGCTGGCTTTGTTGCCTGTGGGAGGAAAAGCAGATTTTATCGGTCCCCTGGGAAATGGGTTTCCTTTGCCGCCTCCCGACGGAGCTACACCCGTGCTGGTGGCGGGTGGGTATGGCGTTGCGCCACTGTATTTATTGGCACGGAATCTGGATGTCAAAGGTGTCGTGTTCGTAGGTGGGAGAACGGCAGATGATTTGCTTTGCTTGGATGATTTCCAGAGTATGGATTGGCAGGTTGAAGTTACGACAGAGGATGGAAGTGCTGGTTTGCAGGGGCGCGTAACGGATGCTCTAGATACATGGTTGGCAAAGGACCAGCATGTGATTGTATATGCTTGTGGTCCTGATGGTATGCTTGAGGCCATTGATAAACGACTGGTTCGACTCGGGCTGCCCGGTTGGCTTTCTTTGGATAAGCATATGGGCTGCGGTGTAGGGGCTTGCTTGGCATGCGTACAACGTGTGCATACGAGTGATGGTAACACACGCTGGAAGCGATGCTGCTGTGATGGCCCTGTGTTTGCTGCGGGTGAGATAGATTGGGATTATGGCAAGGAAGCAACATGAGTATATCGCCTGCTATGTCGATTGAAATTGCCGGTATCAAGATGCGGAACCCTGTCATGGTTGCATCAGGCACTTTCGGGTATGGCGTGGAATATGCTGATATGGTGGATATTAGCAAACTCGGTGCGGTTGTGGTGAAGGGTATCTGCATGGAGCCATGCGATGGCAACCTGCCGCCTCGTATGGCCGAAGTTCCTTCGGGGCTCGTGAATGCCATTGGGTTGCAGGGGCCCGGGGTCAAGGGGTTTGTTGAAGCCTATATGCCGTTTTTACGGCAGTTCAATACACCTGTGCTGGTTAACATCTGGGGAAGAACGATTGAAGAATATGGTGATGTGGCTGCGGCTTTTGATGCCGTAGAGGGGGTCGCCGGGCTAGAGCTGAATATATCGTGCCCTAATGTGAAGGCGGGTGGGATTTCATTTGGGACCGATTTGCAAATGGCTGCCAAAGTGATCTCTGCCGTGCGGAGGCGTACGACGTTACCTTTGATACCAAAACTTTCTCCGAATGTGGGGGGTATCGGTGCGTTTGCCCGTATGGCCGAGGAAGAGGGATCCGATGCCATTTCTCTCATTAATACCTTGCCAGCACTTGTTATTGATGTTGAAACCCGACGTCCGGTTCTGAGCAATGGCGTAGGTGGTTTGTCCGGGGCCGGTATTCATCATTTTGCCGTAAAGCAAGTGTGGGATGCGTCGCAGGCTGTCTCGATACCGGTGATTGGTATGGGCGGCATCTATGAGGCTGAAGATGCGATTCGTTTTCTCCTTGCGGGTGCCTCGGCGGTTGCCGTCGGCACGGCTAACTTTACGGATCCGGGGACTGCGCAGCGTGTGACTGATGGTATTGCAGACTATATGGTTCGTCATGGGTACAGCAGCGTTGTAGAGTTGGTAGGCGCGTTGCAATTCGGGCAGGCGAGGGCATGAGGAAACGGTTCGTGTATCTGCTTCTGGCCCTCTTTGTGGTTGGTATTGTTTCTCGTGTTATACATTTCCCCTTTCGGGAAACGGCTGTGCTGCGGGTGATACCGGTCGATGCGGTAGTCATGAGTCGGCATATTGCTCCGGGGGCGCGTTGGTCACAGGCATTGCGCGAGGGATTATTTGATCCTTGGTTGTTGCTGGCTGGTGACGAACCCGAGCATCCTGGCGCAGCGCTGGTTGATGATCCAGGCGTCGAATGGCTGCTGTCGCGGTTGGGAAGTCGTTATGTGGCTACCGCATATGTAGAGCGGTTTGCGGGGCGCCCTGTGCCTGCTTTTATTATGAGTGCCTGGGTAGGTGGGGTGTTTACGCATTTAGCCCGTATGGGATTTCTGGATGATGCTTTTCAGGATTTTGTTGTTGAACAGGTAGATGAAGGATATCGGATATGGCATGGGTATTTTCCGGATTTGCCGCGCGGATTTGCGCATGTGTCGTTTGGGGTATATGAAGGTGTTGCTTTTGGTATTGCTACAGATCACCCTTTGGGTGCTACTCGTTTGTATCAAGTGATGCGACGGCAGGCACGTTCCGAGGCGCAAGTATTGTTATCGGGGGGACCAGATGGGTTAATGGAAATACCTGATCGCATGCGCATTCGAACTTCCATGGGAGAAGTGGTGCATATGGGGGTGGTTATGGAGCCTCCTCGTGTTTTGCGTACGTATGTTTCGATGAATGGGACGACAAGGTTTGGTGGGTCTGGCGTGGAGCTGCCAACCACCTTGGCTGATTTGCTTTCTGTTGTTCGTCCATACGCAGCAGCGTTTGTAGGAACCACGACGGGAAGTGGTATCCAATGGATGGAGGCTTTGCCTCTCTCGAGCGGGATACGTGATGTGGTACAACTGGTGTTTACACATGTTGCTGGGAGGTCTGAGAGTGGTGCTCTCGTGGCTTGGCTTGCCAATAGGGATCATAGTGGTCGAATGTTGCGTATGCGCATCCCTGCAGTGGCAGTGGCATTAGAGCTGTCAGAGGATCATTCGGTTATGGATATCGTTCAACCCGTATTGCAGCGATTCAATACACGGTACGGCACATCCTGGGGGGTGGCTCCTTATGGGGAGCGGGGCGTGATGTCGTTGACGCCACCAGCCGGCGCTTGGTATGGCCAGCAATCGCGCGGTGATCGTGTGGGACTGGCTATATGGAATGGCTTCTTTTTTGTACATAGCAATGCGCGGGCCTTGGATTACTTGCTACAGCAATTCCCGGTTCACGCGGCATCGGATCCTTTTCCTGTACCGGAAAATGCAAATGCATACCTGCATGTAGATGGGGATACCATGGCAGATGTTCTACGCTTGGGATTTGCAAGTTACTCCTTGTGGCAAGAGATGGATGGGCAGAGACGGGATCGCGTTCGTGAAGCTTGGTTGCATCAACTTGCGAATACGGTTGGGGCATATTCTCATGCTGAAGCGGTCATACAAGGCCGGCCGGGAGGTGTCGATGTTACGTTGGTTGTGGAGCTTTTAGAGAAGGGCATGGGGCAGTGAAGCGTCGTCGTCGGAGCACAACGTTTACGCGTGGGCGGTGGATGATTGAGTGTGAGCGCTGTGGCATTCCACGCGGGACTCCGCCGCCCGCTACAGAGACTTGCGCCAATATGGAGAACTGTGTTACGGACGTTCTTAGAGGGCTCGGTCTTGCAGAATTACAGTGGACAAATGATCTTGTGGAACGATGGCCAGATGTAGTAGGGGGCCAGATTGCTCGTCATACACGTCCTGGGCGCATGCATGGTGCTGAGCTGGTTGTTTATGTGGATAGTTCCGTTTGGTTACATGAGTTGCAGCGGTATGGTTTGGAAGGCATGTGTGCCAAAGTGCAGGCGCATTGCACGAAACAAAACATTACGGGCATACGATTGCAGCTTGATCCTGACGGTGGAAGCTAGTCCTGTGTTACAAAGTCTGGCGCATTCGCATTCGCGTTGCTTCCGCCTTCAGCATCCCAGCGAGACTCCAGCACATTTTCAAATGTTTCTCTTCTGAGGCCAAGATCCATAGCTCTTCTCTTATACGATCTGGCGCGATCGCGAGCAGCTTCTCCAAACAAATCTGCATATAGAGCTCCTCCAAATGCGATTTCCATGCGCTGGCGCACTGAGAGGTCCCGTGATTCAATATAGCGATCGATGAGTCGTAACATTTGCTGCGGCTGTGCGTTAGACCATGGGATGGGGTCCCGTGCCCCCTGCACTTGTAAGCCGCGCGAGGAGGCTCCTGTAATGTCCCGAGCACTGGCGCCACTTCCATATCCCCAGGGAAAAGGTGCGGCCTGAATGCCGGCAATAATATTCTCTTTCATGAGGGAAAGATAACGAAAGCGTTCGAGCGAATTTCTATACGCTTGTATTGATGTTTCGGTTGTAAAGTTATTCGCGTATGTTTGCATCTGGTTGTAGGCGTCCGTGAAGGCATTTTGGTCTAGCCTGCCCCGCAGGTCTTGTTCAAAAGATCTGAGTTGGCGGAGTTCCTGATTTGTGATGACTTGCTGCTGCTGTCGTTCTCGTTCTTCAGCCGCTCGTTGTTCTTCCCTTCGCTGTCTTTCGCGTTCGGCTTCTTCCCGTCGTCTCTCATCGTCATCGAAACGCTGCCTAAGCTCTGCCAGACGTCTTCCTGCGCGCAGTAGCTCCTGCACATGGCGTTGGGCATCCACGACAATATCAGAAGCCTCGCGGTTCATTTGTTGTACCTCGGAAAGAATATTTCGTGCTGTCGCCAAATTTGTCGTGTTTAATAGGCGCGTTTGACTTTCTTGCGCGTCCTTTTCGATTTGTACAACACGCCGGTGTAAAACCGTAATTTCCTCGTGCTTGGTGATGAAATCCTGGGCGAGAGTTACTTCGGGCCCCTCGCGGCGAACTTCGGTTGGTTGTTCCTCCACCACCGCAGCTTCTGTTTCCTCGGGTTCTTTGGCATCTTCCCCATCTTCTTGGTTTTCCGCCTCCTCGTTCTCTTGCTCTGCATCATTGTTGTCGTTGACTGCTGCGGCAGCAGTTTTCAAGGGAATGTTCATACGTTCGGCCGTATCGCGGACTTGTTCGAGTACAGGCTGCAGTTCCGTGCTAATGCGTTCCACTCGTCTACGATTGGCCGCAATTTCGGTTACAAGATTTTCTACGGTGCGCTGTGTCGCGT
>PWYP01000054.1 GCA_003567805.1 PVC group bacterium | reverse complement strand
GTAAAAGCGTATTGTTTTTCTTTTGATGTATGCTATGCTTCCCGACTTCTGCTGATTGTTAACATGTTGTTTGGTGTTGTAAGGTATTACAATGCTGTTGCGATGCATGTTCGCGTCAGAGTGCGTTGTGCAAGGGAAGCAAACTAGCGTGTTTGGCGCTTCTTCAGAGGGTCAGGTATATCATGAGTCGAAAATCCATATTTACGTCCGAGTCGGTTACAGAGGGTCATCCTGATAAGGTGGCAGATGGTATATCTGACGCCATTTTAGATGCTCACTTGCGTGGAGATCCTGCATCTCGTGTTGCTTGTGAAACCCTTGTGTCTACGGGGCTTGTTGTGATCGCGGGAGAAATTAGCAGTAACGCTTCCGTGCCGTATGCCGACATTGCGCGGGATAAGGTACGCAAAATTGGCTATACGGATCCGCTTGCAGGATTCGATGGTGATTCCTGTGCTGTTATGGTGACGCTTGATCGACAGTCGCCAGATATTTCGCAAGGCGTGACAGCAGGCAAGGGGCGCTTCAAAGATCAGGGGGCTGGTGATCAGGGGATGATGTTTGGCTATGCCTGCGATGAAACACCGGAACTGATGCCTCTTCCCATCATGGCTGCGCATGCCCTTACGCGTTCGCTAAGTGAGGCCAGACGTTCTGGAACCCTTCCTTTTTTGCGACCCGATGGGAAATCCCAGGTTTCGGTAGAGTATCAAGATGGTAAGCCTGTACGCATTGATACGGTTGTCGTGTCATCTCAACATACGCCGGACGTAAAAAGCAAAACGCTGCAAGATGGTATCATTGAAGAAGTTGTTCGCAAGTCGTTGCCAGCAGAATTGTTGGTAAAAACCAAATATTTGATCAATCCTACGGGACGTTTTGTCGTGGGGGGACCACAAGGGGACTGCGGTTTGACGGGGCGCAAGATTATTGTAGATACGTATGGCGGTATGGGTCGCCATGGTGGCGGGGCATTTTCCGGCAAGGATCCGTCCAAGGTAGATCGTAGTGCAGCCTATATGGCTCGATATGTTGCGAAGAATATTGTGGCTGCCAAATTGGCCAAACGTTGTGAGGTAGAGCTGGCCTATGCGATTGGTTATGCCGAGCCCGTTTCTGTTTTAGTGGAAACGTTTGGAACAGGATCGGTAGATGATGCCAAAATTGCCAAGGCCGTACGTAAGGTGTTTGGACTCAAGCCTGCTGAAATTATTCGCGATCTGAATCTTCTGCGTCCCATCTACGAGGCAACATCTGCATATGGGCATTTCGGTCGTTCTTCCCGGTCCAAGAGTTTTTCGTGGGAGCAAAAAGACAAAGTCGAAGCGTTATTAGACGTATTAGCATGAGCATCCTTGTCGTATAGGACGAGGCATTCAGGAGAGAGATACACATGGCGGCAAAGAAAATGCGGAAGCAGCGTACGAGTAACAAAGATTATGTTGTAGCGGATATGAAACTGGCTGATTTCGGTCGGCAGGAAATCACATTGGCGGAAGAGGAAATGCCGGGGTTAATGGCGATCCGTGAAGAGTATCGTAAGCAGCAACCGCTCAAAGGTATTCGTCTTACTGGTTCGTTACACATGACCGTGCAAACAGCCGTTTTGATCGAGACGTTACGTGCTCTGGGGGCTGATGTGCGTTGGGCTAGTTGTAATATTTACTCGACCCAGGATCATGCGGCAGCCGCCATTGCTGCTACTGGCGTCCCCGTTTTTGCCGTAAAGGGGGAGACCCTTGAAGAATACTGGGAGTACACTGACAAGATTCTTGATTTTGGTAATGGGAAGGGGCCGCAGACCATCGTAGATGATGGAGGCGATGCAACCTTATTCATTCATTTGGGATACAAAGCGGAAGAGGATCCGTCCATTTTGGATCGCAAGCCCGGAAGTGCTGAAGAAAAAGTTCTTTTGAACCAATTGAAAAAGTCACTTAAGCGTGATCCGCAGCGTTTTCATCGTATTTTGCCAGAGCTGATTGGTGTGTCCGAGGAGACTACTACAGGCGTACACAGGTTGTATCAAATGGCCGCGAAGAACGAACTTCTGTTTCCTGCTTACAATGTCAATGATGCGGTTACAAAATCGAAGTTTGATAATCTTTATGGTTGTCGGCATTCCTTAATCGACAGTATTTTCCGTGCTACGGATGTGATGATCTCCGGCAAGGTTGCTGTTGTTGCAGGCTATGGTGATGTTGGCAAAGGTTGCTGCCAGTCCTTGCGAGGGCAAGGCGCGAGGGTCATTGTTACCGAGATTGATCCTATCTGTGCCTTGCAGGCTGCGATGGAAGGCTATGAGGTCATGACGATGGATCAAGCTTGCACAGAGGGTGATGTGTTCGTAACAACCACCGGTTGCTGTGATGTGATCACGATCCAGCATATGCGTCGAATGAAAGATATGGCAATTGTCTGTAATATCGGACATTTCGATAGTGAAATCCAGGTTGAGAAACTCGAGGCGTACAAATGGACGTCCATCAAACCACAGGTGGATTTGGTGGAGATGCCGAAAGGCAAACGCTTGATTATTCTGGCGCGTGGGCGGTTGGTCAATCTTGGGTGTGCTACAGGACACCCGAGTTTTGTGATGTCGAACAGTTTTACGTGTCAGACCATGGCCCAGATTGCGTTGATTGAGCAAAAGGGTAAACTTGAGAACAAGGTATACGTATTGCCTAAGACGCTAGATGAGAAGGTTGCGCGTTTGCATCTTGGTAAATTAGGGGTGTCTCTCGATCAGCTAACGGTTCGTCAGGCGAAATACTTAGGGATTCGTCGCGATGGTCCCTTTAAACCCGAAAATTACCGTTACTAAGACGATTTGTGGCGTTTTGGGTGATGTCAGAGTGTTTGAGGCCAGTCTCGTCAAAGCATAGATTCTTTGCCTAAAACATTCGAATCCGATTGCGCAGGGGTGGTGGGAGTGTTAATGTTTCAAGCATTCGGTTTGCAAAATCGCATGAGAACTATGATTAGCAGGAGCTCTAATATGTCACATGTACATCGTATGTTGTTGGTCGCCGCAGTATTGGTATGCAGTTTGGGTGCTGTTACTTGGGGGATGGAAGATGAAATTCCCATTGAGGCTCGTTGGTATTTTAGCCCGGGATTAGGCGTCCTTATTTTTGAAGGTGATGAAGAGTTGCAAGATGGCGTGCAGGCGACATTTCGTGTGGGCTATGAGCACACGCAGTGGTGGTCTTATGAAGCCGGTATGTTTATTGCCCCGAGCTTGCGGCAAAACTTTCGTAGAGACGTCGACACGGGTGAGCGTATATCCCTTTTGCAGGAGGCAACGGGTGCAAGCAGTTCTTACGCGATTGGTTTGTTTGGCGATGCGTTATATCACTTTACGCGGTGGGAACGGCTTGACCCCTATCTGGTGCTGGGGGTAGGTGCAGTTTATTACGAGAACAAAACGAAGAGTGGTTATTTTGACCCGATGTTGCGTTCCGGTATTGGCTTTATGTATCACTTTAATGACGAATGGGCATTGCGTGCTGATGCGCGTTTGTACATGACGTTAGAATACACAGAAGCCAATGCGACGATAGATGCCGGGCTTGCTTGGCGCTGGGGTGCAAAAGTTCCTCCCCAAGTAATTGTGTCTGATCGTTACTTGGATAGTGATGGGGATGGTTTGTATGACTGGGAAGAGATTGAAGTTTATGGAACGGATCCTTTTAACCCTGACACGGATGGTGATGGCCTGACAGATTATGAAGAGGTGCGTATTTATGGCACCGATCCACTGAATCCGGATACGGATTTCGATGGGCTTACGGACTTTGAGGAAATTCATGTTTATGGTACGGACCCCTTGAACCCGGATACGGATCGCG
>PWYP01000140.1 GCA_003567805.1 PVC group bacterium | reverse complement strand
GAAACCGCCCAAGGCATTTTTGCCCAGTTCAACAATGTACTGGATACATCCAGGCAAAAAGTTCCCTTCGGCATTGCCCAGATCGGCAAAGCATTCCGCAACGAAATCAATCCGCGTAATTACACCTTCCGCTCGCGCGAATTCGAACAAATGGAAATCGAGTTCTTTATTGAGCCCGGCACCGATGCCGAATGGCATGAATACTGGATCAAACAGCGCTTGGCGTGGTACGAATCTGTAGGGCTACCAGCATCTTCTCTCCATCTGGATGTGCACCCGAAGGAGAAGCTGGCACATTACGCCTCGGCATGTACAGATATTGCATTCGACTTCCCATTTGGCATTCAGGAACTCGAAGGGATTGCCGCCCGTGGCAACTTTGACCTCAGCCGCCATGCCGAATTCAGTGGAAAATCCATGGACTATGTTGACCCAGCGAGCAATAAGCGTTTTGTCCCACATGTGGTGGAACCTTCTGCGGGTGTCGACCGGATTGCCCTGGCCATACTTTGCAATGCCTACAAGGAACAATGGGTTGGCAAGGAAAACAACGACATCATTCCGGCCGAACTCGGTAAACAGGCTCCGGAAGGATATGAAGCTCGTACCGTCATGGAGTTTGCCCCCCGCGTTGCCCCTATCAAGGCAGCCGTCTTCCCGCTACTCAAAAACAAACCACCGCTCGTGGAAATGGCCCGGAATATTTTCAACAAACTGCAGCAGCAATGGCCATGTTTCTATGACCAGACCGGAGCCATTGGGCGCCGTTATCGCAGACAGGATGAGATCGGCACTCCATTCTGCATCACCGTCGACTTCGACTCGCTGGAACAAAACACGGTTACACTGCGCGAACGCGACAGCATGCAGCAGGAACGTATTCCCATCGATGAAATCGAAGCGCGCATACATACCGCTCTAGGCTAAGGCTAGCCTTTACCCTCATACCGCAGAAACAGCAGCCAGGCCGCCAGCGTCTTGGCATCCCACAATTCTCCTTGATCAATCGCATGTTCAACCTCTGCACGTGTCAGATGCACAACCTCTATACGTTCATCATCGTCGGGATTCATCGCTCCCGCTTGCAAACCCGTGCGTGCATAAAATACATGTAATTTTTCAGAAGAATATCCTGGTGCCGGAACAATGCTACCCAAGGCAACCATATGCTCTGCAATATAGCCACTTTCTTCCTGCAATTCTCGTCGCGCACAGTCCGCCGGTTCTTCCCCGGCTTCCAATGTGCCTGCCACGGTCTCAAGCAACAGGGTTTCGATGGCCTTGCGATACTGGCGCACAAATACGAAGGTTTGGTCTGGCCGTTGGGCTAAAACCACAACGGCTCCGGGATGACGAATGATTTCGCGTTGGCTCACGCGCCCACCACCAATATCAATCGAAAGTACTTCCAGCGTTAATGCTCGTCCGGAAAAAGCAATACGACTATCGCGTGTTTCCTCCATGGCCGTATCCTCGTCCTTAGCGCAATTCCCGCAACCACTGCATCACCACTGGGGCATCACGATCATTGGGCGCCAACTCTAGAAAACGTTCATAATGCCGGCGAGCTCTCGAGGGTTGCCGCAAATGCTCGTCATACAAAACCCCGAGATTGTAATGCAAGGCAGCATCATCTTCCCGTATAGATAATGCCTTCAATAATTCTTCCTCAGCACGCTGGTGGCGGCCAGCCGCCATAAACAGTGACCCACTATTATAGGCCAACAAAAAGCGTTCGCGCTCGTTATCACGTTTCGTCACGTCCAAAGCAGCTTCTAAGCGTGAGACCTCCTGACGAAGCCTACGCGCATCTTCTCGGTCCCGGGCTGTATCGGCGCGTAGTGTTTCATATGCAGCTTTAGCCGTAGCCAGTTCAGCAGCATGCCTCTTCTCTAATGTTGACACATCGGCAGACTGCTTCTGCTCAAGGGAGGCTAATGCCTGTTGATGCTCTTGTTGCAGGGACGCTCGTAACTGCGATAATACTTCCCCTGCATTTTCACGCTGCTCCTCCAAAGAAGCTTTCGCCTGTCTCAGGTCCGTTTTCAATGTGCCTACGCTATCATCACGTTCCTGCTGCAATGTTGCAATCGCTTGCGCATGGGCTTCTTCTGCAGATTGGGCTCTTTCTGCATGCTCTTCGCGCATCACCGACAAAGCCTGCTCATGCTCTTTTCGCAAAGAAGCTATAACCCGCTCATGCTTGGCTTCAAAAGTGGAAATGAGTTGCTCACGCTCCTCTTCAAACCCCTTGGTAAGTTGTTCGCGCTCACTTTCAAACGCGGCAATCGCCTCCGCATGCATAAGTTCAAACCCCATAACCGCCTGCTCATGCTCCTTTTCAAACGCCGCAATGGCCTTCTCAAGCTCGACGGCATTCTGATCCTTGGCAGCCTGCAATGCAGCCAATTCCCGTCTCGCTTTCGCCAACGCCCTCGACTTTTCATTCAGGGAGTCCTGCAATTGACTTGTCGCGTCTGAATCTTGTGACCTCTCGGCCAGACGCATTTCAGTCATCCGCGCGCTAAATGTAGCCGTCAATTCTTCCAATGCCTGCTTCAGTTCAGCAATCTGACGGTCACGTGTGATAACAACCTGTTCAAGTTCCGCCACACGTGATGCCAATACGTGCTCCCGTTCATGCCCCCCCCCCACCGGTGGCGCTTCGCGAACGCTTCGCAACTCCTCCGGCGCACTCTCGTCAACGTCCTCAAGCAAATGGGTAAAATCGATAACTTCTGCAGCAAGGAATGATCCCATACAACAAAGTAACCCACAGCTAAAACCAATGCTATACTTTCGCACGTTCATCATCAGCCCCTCATTACCTCACACATATCGCTACTACCCTCTCCGAACATTTGCATGCGTGGACGCCACATAGCCCCAAAACAACCCAACCGCTAGACCGCCACCATGCGCCGCGTTTGCAATCGGGCCTATCATACCTGTAAAGCCCAGAAAAAACCAGAACGTCATCATAAACATAATCCGAGGATGCACAAACAAACCACTCGTCAGATCTTGGTGACCACGCACCCAGCAATATCCCAGCAAACCGAAAACAACACCAGACATCCCTCCAAACGCCGGACCAACCACATAATATTGCAAAAGATTCGACAAGGCCCCCATTACGAGCACCTTCATCACCAAGGAGCGCCCTCCCTGCACGCGTTCAATCATCCCGCCTAAATCCAGCAACCAAAGCATATTGAACAAAATATGTAAAATCCCGATGCCCCCATTAAAGATGGATGCATGCAAAAATATCGGAGTAAAAAGCCGCCACACCTGACCCTGTAATATCTCCGGCAACCCGCGTTGATATAGGCTAATCAAAAGCCATTGCGCCACTTCCGAATCACTACCCAAACCACCAAGTAGCGTTGCCAGTACACTGAATACAATCAAAATACGCGTTACAGGAATGGAACCCCACCGGGCCCTACGTGCAATCCGATTGCGGTCAAATACCTGACGAGAAAATGCAGCTTCCGAGCGACGAAGTTTCTTACGCTGCTCCTCGGCCTTATCCGTTGCTTCCTGATACACCTGCGCCCCTGGATCCTCCAGATATGCACCTAACGAGGTACGAGCTTCGTCGAGCCGATCCTCATCTTCAACCCATATGCTGTGTGTTCCATTATCATGTGTATCCACATGTGCGGCAACACCGGTGGTGAACAAATAGTCTATAAAACGCTGAGCTTGCGCTTCCTCGGATATGGTCCCAATCTTACGCATAATGGCCGAATTACATCACAATCTGCATGACGATACGATAACGAAGTTCAAAGAAAACAAAAGCATGACGATCCGTCAACTTCCTCATCACAAGTTTACGCAACACAGCTATTT
>PWYP01000124.1 GCA_003567805.1 PVC group bacterium | reverse complement strand
CGCCCGGGGCAAGTTAGACATGTTATCGAGACACTCCGGAATGAAAATCTTCCGGCTATCTTTCCTGAGACGACGGCAAATCCCGCCGTGCTGGCATCCATCGCAGAAGAGGCAGGGGTGAAGTTGGGACGCCCTTTGAAGGGTGATACACCGTCTCCGGAAGACCCCACCTTCGAAGCTATGTTTCGTCATAATATAGAGTCGATTGTGGATGCATTGGGTAAAAGGGAATAATTATGCGGGGTCGGCCACTTTTTGAATTTCTGTTGTTTCTCCTGGTGTGGGGGGCGGTGTTGTGGCCTTTGCAGGCCATTACGCGTTCATCAGGTCGCAGCGTTGCTGAGCAGGTTCGTACGGAGCCGGAGGTTGCGCCTGTCTGGGTACAACTACGGTTTTCCGAGGCCCCGCTCTCGTTTCGTTTGTATAGTGGTGATGCGCTGCTTTGGGAAGAAAACCAACCCGATTATGAACAAGAGCAACCTTTGTCGTTTGTCTGGGGGGAGCATGCGCAAGGTGATTTACAGCTTGTGGCGGTTTGGGGGCGTAGTTCCCGTCGTGCCACAGAAGTCCGTGTTTCTCCCTCTGCTGGCGGGGAACGACGTTTGACGCTGTGGCATGATGAGCAGGAAATCGAGGAGCTATTGTTATTTCCATGAGTGTGTTATTGCCATCCGATCATGAAGGGAAGCACCATTTGCGCGTGTGCGATTTGCATGCCCACTACGGGAAGGTATGTGCGCTGCATGATATAAATTTTGAGATGCAGTGCGGGAAAATGGTGGCGCTCGTGGGGGGGAATGGTGCTGGCAAGACGACATTGATGAAATCGATTGTGGGGCTGGTGCCAGCCACGACGGGATCGGTTCTTTGGCATGATCGGCCGGTACGGCAAGGTATACCTGAAATTGCATATTTACCGCAGCGTCAGGATGTGGATTGGCGTTTTCCTTTGACGGTGAGAGGGTTGGTCGAAATGGGGCGCTATGCACGCTTGGGCTTTGTTCGCTCCATGCAGCGTAAGGACTTTGATGCGGTTGAAGAGGCCTTAGGGGCGATGCAATTAGAAAAGCTGGCAGAGCGCCAGATCGGAGCGTTGTCGGGTGGTCAGCAACAGCGTGCGTTTATTGCGCGGGCTCTGGCTCAGGAAGCACATGTGTTATTGTTGGATGAGCCGTTTGCGGGGCTGGATCATCCATCTTCGAAGATGCTGGGGGAATTGTTGCGTGCATTGGCGGAGCACGGAAGGTTGGTAATCGCGTCGCATCATGATTTAAGTAGTCTTGAGGCACTGTTTGATGAAGTGCTGTTGCTTAATCGCAGGTTGATTCACAGGGGGGAGCCAAAAGCCATGATGCAACCGGCGCTTTTGAAGGAGGCATTTGGCGGATGACGATTTGGGAACAGTTATTTGGGTATGGCTTTAGTCAGCGCGCGTTGCTCGCAGCCGGGATGATTGGATTCGTGAACGGGTATTTGGGTGGATATGTTGTACTAAAGCGCTCTTCGTTGTTTGCTGGAGGGTTAACGCATACGCTTTTTCCGGGCATTGCTCTGGGTGCGATTGTGGCTGGCTTGAACCCAGTGAGTGCTTTGGTCGGGGCTGTACTGATGGCGTTGCTTGCGGGGGTTGGGTCAACGGGAATTGCCACTGTCTCGCGAATAGATCGCGATACGGCATTGGCGATCTTGTATACTGCGGCATTCGGGGGCGGCTTGCTTGCTCTTGAACGGCTGGGGCTGTATGTGAATATCGAGAATTATTTGTTTGGCAATATTCTTGGTGTAAGTCGTCTGGACTTGTGGTTTGTGTATATTGCAGGCGGGGTGACGTTGGGATTATTGATTTTATTCCAGCGGCCTTTATTGTTGTACGTGTTTTCGCCGGATGCTGCGGCCTCGCAAGGTGTTCCCGTTCGTACGATGGGCTATGGCCTTGCCATTTTGCTCGTTCTTAATATGGTGCTTTCCTTGCAGGCTGTGGGCACCGTATTGACATTGGGGCTTTTGATTGCGCCTGCTGCGATTTTGTATTTGTTTAGCAATTCGGTAAGAATGATTTTGTGGGGGGGTGGTTTGCTTGGCGCGGTGGTTGCTGTTGGCAGTGTTGTGCTATCCGTGTTGCGAGACGTACAGACGGGGCCGGCTATTGTTGTGATGCTAGGCGTTCTTTTCCTGCTCGCCTTTTTATGTAGTCCCGTTTACGGTTTGGCCGCAGTTGTGCGTAAGCGCGCACACATGCGGTAAAATTGTAGATGTATGTGTTTGGTTGGAAGGTGACAGGATGCAGAGGAATACGAAACAGCGTAGAGCAATTGAAGATGTTTTTCGGGCGGCAGAGCGACCTTTGGGGCCCGAAGAAATTCTGCAACGTGCGCGCAAGTATGTAAAGGGCATGGGGCAAGCAACGGTTTACCGTACGATTGCCAGTTTGCAGGAAGATCAAGTCATTGTGCCAGTCGATATCCCTGGGCATCCTTCACGATATGAGCTGTCTGGCTTGAAGCACCATCACCACTTTGCGTGCACGGGATGCGGGCGGGTATTCGAGCTGGAAGGCTGCCCCTACAATGGCAAAACCGATGTTCCGTCTGGGTTTACCGTGACGGGGCATGAAGTGATTTTGTACGGAACATGCGAACGTTGCGCTTGATCGTTCCTGATCAGGAAGATTGTTGACGACGGATTTTACGCTCCAAATCCATCAGGCGTTCTTCGATTTGCATTTCCCATGGGTTATCAGGATGGGTGGCAAGGAAGTTCTGATAGATAGAACGGGCTTCCTCCAGCATGCCTAGATGCTGTTTGCAGCGTGCTTCTCCCAACCGAGCTTGCGGGTAGAGATAATGCCCCGGATTGTTTTCGGCAAAAGCGCGGAACCCGGCCTCGGCTTCTTCGATTTGTTCGGGAGCACCAAGTGCTTCCAGTGAGAAGAGCTTTCCCAGCACCGCTGTGCTGGCCAAGGGGTGTTCTTCCCATTTGTCCAAAAAGGCATCATAGGTGTCCATGGCATCACGATAATGCCCCATATCGAAATGAATTTTTGCCAAGGATAATTTTGCCAAGGGGGCTGCTTCGGAGCGAGGGAAACGCTCCACGATATCCTCGAATTGGCTGCTGGATCGAGCTGAGGCCAATAGTTGTTGTGCTTCTACGGTCTGATGACTACGCCGCTGTACGACAGTCCAGAGGGCAACGGCTGCTACAGCAATAACCAATACAGTGGTTAGTGCGGTTCCGGCATGTTTTTGCACGGCTTCGCGCAATGCTAGCCATTCTTCGTTAATGGGCGGCTGTTTATGATGGGCGGGATGCTTCTGGTTGCTCATGATGCCTCTTTAGACAGGTGGTTAAAACTTTTGTCCAGTTATGCGGATAAACGAACCAAAACGCAAGCATGATTCCTTATATTCTGCATACTATTTTGCAAAAACCCTAATAATCCACAATCTGTTGTGTGTTGGGGTGTGCGGTCAATTAGAGTCGGATCCCAAGGCCCGAAATGAGGGTGAAGTCGTTTTTCTCGAGATCGGTACCTGGGGTGCTGTCGTGGCTGAGTTGCAGAACGACCCGAAGCTGCATCCGGCTGGTCATTGCAGAGCTGACGCCAACTTCTGCATTCACAAGGAAATCTTCGAAATCCTCGGTTTTGGGAATGAATTCGGCCGACTGCCAGATTTTGGCTGTTTCGCTGAGGTCGTATTCCAAGCGTTCGGCAATGCGCAAGGCTAGGTAGTCATCGCTCTCGCGGGAGACTTTTTCCCAGACGTAGGATGGACCGATTTCAGCGGTGAGGGTTAGGGTGTCTCGCCGAATCAAGTATCCACCAAGGGCAGGACCGATAATGGCACGGTAATCGATTTCAGCGAT
>PWYP01000075.1 GCA_003567805.1 PVC group bacterium | reverse complement strand
GGCTTGAAACCCTGGAAGTAACTGCCGGGAAATTTCGTCTCAACGAGCATTTGCCGATACCCTTTGATCAGCGAGGGTATATGGAAGTAGATTTCCTGTGTTCAGAATTGCGTCTTGTGATTGAGCTGGATGGACCGCAGCATCTTGAGAATGCCGTCGCGTATCGGCGAGACCGGCACAAAGACGCCCTTTTACAGGAAAATGGTTATTTTGTTTTGCGGTTTTTGAGTGAAGACGTAGGAAAAGAATTGAACCATGTCCTGGACACAGTTATCAGAACGATAACGGCATGCAGCAAGCGGAGTAGATATGGCAAAACAGAAGCGGAAGTTAACTGCGGCTAACCATCAGGCGATTCTGTATCTTGTGCCTTTGCCGGTTCCCTCCTGACGCAGGAGTCCACGGTTTGCGAGTTTACGAAGGTGTAGTTTTATGGTGTTTCGGTTCGCTTCGGTTAGCACCACGGCTTCGCGTACGGTCAGGGTGCCACGTTCCTTGGTAATCCCCAGTAATGTGGCCGACAGTGGCGCAAGGGCGTTGAGCTTCTCTTCGTTCTGTATTTTTTGTTCCAATCTTGCAACCTGACTGCGTAGGGAACGAAGGAAGAAAGTAATCCACTCCATGATGGCACTGTTATCCGTGTAGAGCGTCTGCTGGCTCCGACGCAGTGCAAGGTAATACTGTTCCTTGTTCGCTTCGATGATTCTTTCCAGCGAGCAATACGGAACATATTGGTAGCCAGCCTGCAATAGCAACAAAGTTGTGAGAATGCGGGAAAGACGACCATTGCCATCCTGAAATGGATGGATAGCGAGGAAGTGTACAATAAAGACCGCGATTGACAGCAGGGGATGCATCTCACGTTTCTGCACCTCAGCTTGTAACCATGCAACCAACTCCGACATGCGTTGAGGTGTATCAAAAGGTGTTGCCGTTTCGAAGACAACCCCCAGGCTTCGCCCATCCTGATCAAAGGCTTCAACATGATTCGGATGCTTCTTGTATTCCCCCCGGTGTCGCACATCCTTTGAAACATGACGGAGCAATGTCTGGTGTAGTTGCTTGATATGGTTTTCATCGAGTCTGATCTCGCCATAAGAAGAGAAAACAACTTCCATGCATTCGGCATATCCGGTAACTTCTGCCTCATCCCGGGAATGCAAGCGTGTGATGCTCAGACCGGAGAGCAGCGCCTCCACCTCACTGTCAGAAAGCTTCGCACCTTCAATTCGGGTCGATGAACCAACCGACTCTACGGTTGCAACCTTCTTCATGGCTTGCAGTTGATCGGGATCCAAGGTCCTCAGAGCCTGCCATTTGCCCTTGAATTCATCGATTTCGGCCACAAACTTAAGGCATTCCTGCGTGATATTGATCCTTGGTGTATCCATAATTATATCCATATATAGCCGCAAAACAGGAAAGTCAAGTTATATATAGATATATATGGATATTATTTTGGGTATTTCGGAGAGGATTAACCACAAGGATCACAAAGAGCACAAAGAGGAGGGGAAGGTTCAGGGGCGCAGCGGTTGGTGCGTGCTCAGATTGTCTGTCCCGTTTTTCAATTCCCAAATGTGACAATATGTGCGGGGCCCTTTTGGGGGGCGGTCAGAGGAATCTTGATTCTATATTCACGGTCGGGCATATTGTGCTTATGAAATCGACTGTAAAGAACGACCCCGTGCTGCGATTTTTCAAGGATGCTGTGGTCGCTAGATTGGGCCCACATTTGCGCCAGATATTGCTTTTTGGTTCGCGAGCCCGTGGGGATGCGACGGCCGACTCTGATTATGATCTACTCGTGGTTGTAGACAAGGTTGACGAGGCCGTGACACATGGGATCGATGCCATTGCCGGGCAAGCACTCTTGGAACACGGGGCTGCTCTCTCCGCCTTTCCTATCGCGGAGGAGGATCGGGTGCGACGGAAGTATAGTCCACTACTGATGAATGTGGCTCGGGAGGGCGTTGCTGTATGAACCGGGATCCGGCGCTCCAGGAACAGCTACACAGCATGTTGAGCAAGTCTCGACGTTCTCTCAAAGCCGCGCGTGTTCATTTAGAAGAATCGGATTTCGATTTTGCTGCCTCCCGTGCCTATTACGGTGCTTTTTATGCAATGGAAGCCGCACTATTATGTGAAGGCATTACTTGTTCCACACACGGCGGTGTGTTGACGCGATTCAGTGAAAGATTTATCAAGGCAGGTCTGCTTCCGTCGGAATTTGGTTCGAAAGCTTCCCGCTTGTTTCGCGAGCGTCAGATTGGTGACTACGAGTTTGATGTAAGTGTTACGGAGCCCGATGCCAAAGAGGATATCGTTGTGGCCAACGAGATGGTTAACGCCATCGAACGTCTGCTATCGTAACCTTGCATTGTAAGTGTGAAAAATAATCAGTTACACCGCATAAGGCGCAAAGGGCGCGAAGGCGGGGGATCGCTAGTGATCGAGGAGGTGTTTGCGGCGGTTGATGATGGCGGCTGGGGGATGTGCCAGTTGGTCGCTGATGCCGGCCTGGGTGGCATTGGCCGGATATGGCTCTCGATTGTCTGTCCCCTTTTCTTTTCATGCAAGCTGTGGCATACTCTGACCGCTCTTTCTAGGCAATCTTAACACGGAGTTACCCTTATGATAATGCCCAACCCTGATGATGACGCGTTTGATGTCGAGTTGTTTAATCAACTTCTCTCTGAGGTGGCGCACAGGCAGAATCACGCACCTGATCCGGAGTTGGGTGGGCTATCGCCCGATCAAGTCGCTCGTTTGATTTATGGTGATTGGCTTTCGGGGGATCACGCAGTACATATTGCAACTGATCTACCACTTGCCGAATATGAGTCATCGCCGATGTTCCGCAGCATGCGAAAGGTTCTGGTGGTGCTATGCGATCATGGTGAAGTTAAGGCTACGAAGGGCGGCAACTTTACTCGAACCTTTGTTCGGGAAATGATTCCATTCATGTTTGACGATGATCTGGGCGATATGGTTACGCAACTTTACAAAGCACCCAACGAAGAGCAGGTGTGGCGTTTGCATGTTTCTCGAATTGTATGTACTGGGGCTGGACTCATTAGCAAATATAAGGGTAATTTCCGTGTACCCAAAAATAAGCGAGTATTTTTGGCCGATGAGCGCGCGGGGGAATTATGTTCGATTCTTTTTGCCGCATATTTCCAGCAGTTCAACTTGGGTTACTCCTGGGCAGTCTTTGACATGGTCTCAACCTTTCAGGCCGGTATCGCTTATACACTGTATCGTTTGGGGCAAGTCGCTACCGACTGGGTGCTTGTTGATGATGCCTTTGCGCGGCAGGTACTATTGCCTGTGGTGCAGGATGAGTGCGAGAAGGTCGCAGAGCGATTTTCGTATTGGAATCTGGAAGAACTGGTACATATGTTTCTGTTCTGTTCGGCCAAGTCATGGGGTTTGGTAGAGTGCAAGGACGACATGGTTCGAGGGATCAAGGTGGATCATTACGTGCGTACTACACCCCTATATCATCGTCTGCTGCGCTTCCAGATCTAGGCATGAATTGTAGCACTTGAAGTTTGAGTTAGGCACAGATAACGCCGCATAGGCCGTAAAGATTATAACGTGCTCAGATTGTCTCCCCCCTTCTTTGTACTTGCAATAGTGCTAATCTACCAATAACGTTGGTTATATAACCAATAGTATTAGTTGATTGGTCTGGAGGTGCAAGATGCTTGAGCCACTGTTAGGGTCATTGAATGCAGAGCGTTGTTTGTTGTTTCTTTTTGCTCGCGAGCAGGGCTATGCGACCGAGATCGCGAAACATTTTGATACCGACTTGTATGGCATCCAGAAACAGTTGGACAAATTCGAAAATAGTGGCGTTCTGGCGAGTTCACAGGTTG
>PWYP01000048.1 GCA_003567805.1 PVC group bacterium | reverse complement strand
TTTATCCCGGATGTGAAGGCTATTATCCGCCAGACGCCGCCGAAGGATAAGCGCAGGACGCTATTGTTCAGTGCCACGCTTTCGGATGATGTGATGCGGTTGGCTTCGCAATGGATGCCGGAGCCACATGTGGTGGAAATTGAGCCTGAGCAAGTGGCAGTGGATACCGTCAAGCAGCTTGTGTACATGGTCCGTGCGGATGAAAAATTCAAAGTGCTGTATAATTTACTCAAACGTCCGAATATTGGCCGTGTGTTGATTTTTGCAAATCGTCGCGACCAGACAGATCGGATTGCGGGCGAGCTGAAACGCTATGGGATTGATTGTGCGTTGCTTTCGGGTGCGGTGGATCAGAAGAAGCGCATGAAAGTGCTGGATGCTTTTCGCGAGGGATCCGTGCAAGTGGTCGTGGCCACCGATGTGGCCGGGCGTGGTTTGCATGTCGATGGCATAAATCATGTGGTGAATTTTGATTTACCGTATGAGGCCGAGGATTATGTGCATCGCATCGGGCGCACGGGGCGCGCGGGTGCGGAGGGTACGGCGGTATCGTTTGCCTGCGAGGATGAATCCTTTGGTATTCCCGAAATCGAGAAGTATATTGGCGAAGAACTGGCCTGCAAATATCCTGAGGATGTATTGCTACGGGCTTTGCCGCATACTGATGCAGCGCCTTACCGGCGTCCGGCTCGGAGTGGTGGTGGTTCGGGCGGCAATCGCTCGGGGCGCTCTGGTGGGCGTTCGAGTGGTGGTCGGAGACCGCCTCCTCGCCGCAGGTGATTGTATCAGACGGCAGACTGCTGATCGCTTGTAGGCTTTGCAGGATTTAACCGCGAATTTTGCGAATTTTGCGAATTGGGGGGAGACTCTGTTGTTATTAGACAGAAAGATTTTTGACAGAAAAAACTGATAGGCTGTGGGGGTGGATTAACCGCATAGATCGCAGAGAAGCACAAAGATGCGGATGGGCTTTGCGGGGGATTTTTTTTATTTTCGTATATGTATAAATTAGAGTTGATTCGAATTTATACGTGTATATATTCGTGTAGTTACGAAAATACACAAGAGAGGGGGGTGTATGAAGCGGTATCTTACTGCTGCAGTTCGTGCAGATCTGAAAGAAAAGATGGTGTTTCTCGGCGGTCCCCGGCAGGTGGGTAAAACGACCTTGGCACTTTCGCTGCTCGATCATGGGAGCGAGCAACATCCGGCTTATTTCAACTGGGACGATGTGGTGGCACGCAAAGCGCTCCTGCGGGGGGAACTACCGTCGGGCGAAAAGCTCATAGTTCTGGATGAAATTCACAAGTACAAGCTTTGGCGCAATCTGGTTAAAGGCTTTTATGATATGAATAAGTCGACGAAGCAGTTTATTGTGACTGGTTCGGCCAAGTTAGACCATTACCGTCGGGGCGGCGATTCGCTACAGGGCCGGTATCACTATCATCGTCTGCATCCCTTTTCGCTCTTCGAGGTCAATGCTTCTCCGACACACGCAGAGCTGGAACATCTGCTTCGGTTCGGTGGGTTTCCTGAACCTTTCTCGCGTGGGGATGCACGACATTGGAAGCGTTGGCAGAAGGAGCGACAATCGCGCGTTGTGCGCGATGATCTGTTGAATCTCGAACAAGTCAAGGAAATCGGGCAGATCGATCTTCTAGCCAGCATTCTGCCGGATCGGGTTGGTGCGGTTTTGTCGATCAACAATCTCCGCGAAGACCTGTCCGTTGCCTTTGAAACGGCTGACCGCTGGATTACGATACTTGAAAACCTGTATTACTGCTTTCGCATTCAGCCCTATGGTCTTCCCAAGCTGCGCGCCGCCAAAAAGGAAAAGAAGCTCTATATGTGGGACTGGTCGCTGTGTGAGGATCCGGCGGCGCGTTTCGAGAATCTGGTTGCTTCCAACCTGCTGAAGTATTGTCACAAACTGGAAGACTGGGAGGGGGATCGCATGGAGCTTGCCTTTATCCGGGACTCGCAGAAACGGGAGATTGACTTTGTTGTGGTGCGCGACAAGAAGCCACTGTTTGCGGTGGAATGCAAAAGCGGGGAACAATCTTTGAGCCGAAACATCGCGTATTTTGCGGCGCGCACGAATATCCCGCATTTCTATCAAGTGCATATGGGCAAGCGGGATTATGAAGTGGCAGGACATCGCGCCCGTGTTTTGCCTGTGACGTCATTCGCGCAACTCTTGTCGGTTTGATTGTGCCGTCATCGCGGTGTTTTGGGGATTTTTAACCGCGAATTTTGCGAATTGGGATGCTGGTGGGCCCCGTTGGAATAAGATTCCACAGGGGAGGCCCCGTTGTTATTAGACAGAAAGATTTTTGACAGAAAAAACTGATAGGCTTTGGAGGGATTAACCACATAGATCGCAGAGAAGCACAAAGAGGCTGATGGGCTCTGCGGGGGGGGGGAGACGGGAGGATGGAGGTCGTTGAAATTCCTGATATTTCATGGGAGCATGCAAGCATCAGTCGAGTGCCGGGATAATCTTTTCCAGAAAGTTTTGGTAGGGAAGTGCCTTGCCCAGGTTGTCAAATGATTGTTCGTATTCGCCCCGATAAACCACATATGGGGTGAAGTGGCATCCAGTCAGAGATGATAATTGTTTTATGGCCTTGAACATTTTGGGTTCGGCACGTGTAGCCGATTTGATCTCCACCGCAAGTGATTCTGTATTGGTTTGAATGATCAAGTCGACCTCAACGCCCATGGCATCGCGGTAGGTGCTGATTTTCCAGTTCTTCCGGTGCAAGCGATTATAATAGAGTACCTGAAGAATGAACCATTGTTCGAATAGCTGTCCAAATTCCTCGCGAGAAAAGCTTGCTTGTGTGGATCGTCCCAAGACGGCATTGCGAACACCGGTATCAAAGAAAATAAACTTGTCCTTTTGGCGTGCGCGTCTCTCTTTGCCAACCTGTGTGAAGCTGGGGATGAATTCGATCAGTAACGTGTCCGCCAATATTTGCATGTAGCGACGCACGGTTTCCTTGTTGATTTCGGAGTCGGATGCGACCTTGGCATAGTTCATATACTGCCCGCTGCATTCGGCTGCCAGATTCAGGAATCGGCTGTAGGATCCCAGGTCGCGTGTCAATGCTTCCGCCTGGATTTCCTCCCGCAGGTATCCGGCGGCATAGGACTGGAGTAGCTCAGGACCCCACTCCTGAAGATAAACTTCGGGAAGCGTCCCTGACACGAGTGCTCTTTCGAGATTGAATTGCCCGGAAATCTCCCAGTACAACAAGGGGGGGAGGTGTTCTAATAGCACTCTACCGGGCAACAGGTTTGCATTTCCCCTTTTGAGCTTTCGTGCCGAAGATCCCGTGAGCAGGAAGCGCAGTTGCTGATTACTATCGATCAATGTTTGTACGGTATTAAGGATGGAGGGAATGCGTTGCACTTCATCAATGAAAACGGTTTGTCTTTCTGGGGGGAGCGCCTTGACGATGCGTTTAAGCAGTCCGGGGTCATTGAGATGTTGGCGGAACAGTTCTTCATCGGCCAGATTGATCGTTAAATTCGGTGCGCATCCGGCGCACATCGTACTTTTGCCCACTTGTCGAGGGCCGAGCAGCAGTATGCTTTTGGGGTGCGTTTTTAGTTTATTCTCTAGAATTCGTTTGATCATGATGCGTATATTCACTGAATTTGACACACAAAGCAACACATTTTCGGGTGTAGGATAAATTCGGGATGCGGGGGGGGGCACTGGAAGAGCTGGTAGGCCCCGTGGAATAAGATTCCACAGGGGAGGCATTGCTTATAGATTAGCCACATAGATCGCAGAGAAGCACAAAGATGCTGATAGGCTTGGGGGAAAACGCTGTCCCGACTCCCTTCGGGACTCGAGATGAAACGCTGACAAGCTTCCCCCTTCGCCAAGGCTTCGGTGGGACAAGGAAATTGCTGGTGGGCTTTGCGGGGTTAACCGCGAATTTAGCGAAT
>PWYP01000004.1 GCA_003567805.1 PVC group bacterium | reverse complement strand
GTATCAGCCAATAGAGGGTATCTCCTTGTGGAAATACCCATTTACCGAGAATACCTAGCGCTGCGGTCATCACGCCAATCAGTAATAGCGCCGCTAGTAAACGAATCCTGAGTTTAGGGGGGGCGTGACGAGAAATATTCCATGCGGCGAAGCTTGCAATAAACAAGAGTAGGAAGCGAAGAGAGCCTGCTTGGTTACGGGTTAAGGTAAATACATTTGAGGTTCCGGCGTTGAGCATGTTGGTATTGCTCAGTTCTTGCATGGTCGCTGCTGCAATGTGGTTTGCCTCTGCTCTGATGGGTGAGAGGCCATGAAAAAAAAGGGGTAAGGGAAGTATCATCATGCATGTGTAGAGAAACAGCAGCCAGACAGGTGAGCGCCAATCTGCAGCCTTACAAGTGTTGTCATGTTGCAGGAGGATGGGTAGGGCTGCAGCGGGCAATAAAACGGCGGCTGTTTGCAGAGACCAGGGGTAGATTCCGCCGCCTGCCATAGAGAGCAGCAAGATGATGGATGTTAGCAGCATTACGGCTATTGCGAGCATGTGAAGAATTGTAGCGTTTTGTCGTGGGATGGAAAGTCTTGAATGTGGTTGTGGGGAGGGCCCCGTGAAATAAGATTTCACAGGGCAGGTATTAGGCTTCTGCTCAAATATTGGGGATTGAATATCCAATATCCAGTTCCAATATCCAACGGGTCAAGTTTGGGGTGATAGCGCGACTCACTTAGCGCCCCTGCCGCAATCCACGCCATCGATCAAATCGACGCCCTTGTCACGTCGCCGACCCGGCACTCCGTGCCAATCCAAAGCGGTGGGTTCGCTTCGCTCGTCACCGCACTCCAAAGGGGGCTAACATCGTGCAGAATAGAAAACGAAACCACAGGATCCTGTTATACAACAATGAGGTTACAGACTAGGGGTCCTATTTTGTGGGGCAAAGCTTGCGGAGTGCTTTTCGGATCGCCGAAATGGTTGTATCTGTTGTTTCCAGATAAAAGGGGGCTTTGGCAATTTGATCGGGAGCATGGGCATCCGATGAGGTGATCACGGGAATATCGGGATAGTGCTGCCGGTATTCGCTGGCTTCGGGGGCGAGGACTTCAATGGCATCGTATTGTCCGGGGGGGAGAAAACCGAGCTGTGATTCGACGCTAAATGCATGTCGATTAATATGTGCGGGTATAAACAATCCTCCTCTTTTTTCGGTTTCTTCCTGCACTTCGCTAAAGCTATGCTGGATGGAGGCGGTCAGGAGGATGTCAATCATTTCGACGATGTTATCGTTGGCATCGACGACAGGTTGGTCTCCGAATCTTTCTGCATCCAAAGGATAGGGGGTCAGGGCATCCCATACCCATTGTCCCATAGCCAGTGCAGCGGCGGGATTATCGAAAAGCGTGAGGACATGACATTCTTCCAGCGTAGTAACTTCCAGACCGGCTAACGGTATGATTTCTGCTTTTCGGCATGCTGCAAAAAATGCGGGTGTGTTTCGCGCGGAGTTATGGTCCGTAAGAGCCAATAACCGTATGCCTGCATCCGCAGCTTCTTGTGCGATGCGCCGTGGACTCATTTCCAAAGACGCGCAGGGCGATAGGCAGGAGTGGTTATGGAAATCGGCAAGCATCGCGCTTATGCACCTAGCGCTTTAGCGATTTCCGATGATGTTTGAAATTGGTTTTGCGCGGTTCGGAAGATGGCGATTTTCTCCTTGGCTGCTGATGCAAGCATATCTCCCGGTACGGGGCGGTCGTTGCAAATGACAATACCTTGAATGCCAGCGAGTGAGGCAACCGCCACGGTATTGTTGTGTGCCTGAATGGTGATCAGGATATCTGCATCATGTGCATTGGCCATCACATCGCTTAGTAGATCGGACGTGTACGCTGTTGTTACCTCGCTATCGACGTATTCCGGTTGCAGGGACTCCCAGTTTCCGCATTTGGCCATTTCACTGAGTTTCATGTTGTTGCTCCTTTTTTGGTTTTAGATGTACGACAGCTTTCACCGTTGTGCCGACTCCCGGTTCCGAGTGAATAAAGAAGATATCGGAGACGCGTTTGGCATTGGGTAGTCCCAAGCCGGCGCCAAAGCCAAGAGATTTGATCCAGTCGTCGGCCGTGGTGTAGCCTTCGGTGAGTGCCTGGTCCACATTTTCAATCCCCGGTCCGCGGTCTTGGACAAGGATTTCGACGGCTTCCGGTGTGATGCGGTAGCTAATCGTGCCGCCGATGGAGTGTACCACTTGATTCATTTCCAGTTCATAGGAAGCGATGGCAACGCGTTTGATCAGGTTGCGGTCAACATGATGCTCTACGAGGTGTTTTTTGATGGCAGTAGATGCTTTTCCTCCGTTCTCGAAATCATGCTTGCGGGTGTGGAAGACCCGGCTGAGTTCAATGCCGGGGGTGATTTCGCTGTCGAGCATGGATTCGAATTTGGATACTTGTTGCAGCAAACGGTTGACGAGCGTGACGTTAATGTCGCGTACCGTAATAATCCCGGTTAGCCGTTGGGCGGCATTGAGTACGGGAAATCTGCCGAAGGGATATTTGCTGAACGTCGAGATAGCCAATGAGAGCGGCATTTCCTCTTCGAGTGTTACCACGCGATCGGTCATGCATTCGGCTACCGCGATATGTAGTTTGCCTTGTTGCATGGTCTCAATGAGGTCATGCACACTGATGATGCCATACAGGCGTCCTTCTTCTGCAACGGGCAATCCGCTTACACCGCGATCGCGCATGAGTTCCTGCACATCTGTCATGAGGGTATTACGAGATACGGTGATGGGGTCATGAGTCATCACATCGCGTATAGCTGTGGAGTAAATAACTTCCACCAGTGTGAGCGGTGATGTTTCCGGGCTTAAATCCGGCAAGCGATTCATGTTTTCTGCTCCTGAAATAGGGCGGTACCGATCGTGAGGCAGGTTTCAAATTTTGGTAGGGCGGTCCCTAATAGAGGGAGTCCGAGGTCTTCTGCCAGGCGTATGAGACTTTGCGGTGGTTGTTTGTTGTTCACCAGTATGACTCCTGCGGCACCTACGAGATCGGCGGTCCGCATCATCTGGTCGGATGCCAGCGATGTAACCAGAATAAAGTGCTCGACATGGTGCGCGACGAGAACGTCGCTCATCAAGTCAGATGCAACAACGTGCTGTATGTCAATATGTTCGAGCTCGGTTGGTGTGAAAAAGGTTTCAACGGGTAGCGATGTTGTGAGATCAGCCAGTGTCATGCTGTGGATCCTTCCGGGGTAGCGTTGTCGCGTGCAGCTATAATCATGTAGAAAAGTTTCTCCACTTCCAGAGCAAGATTTACATTTTGAATGTAGCAATCGGAAGCAGGTTTGATGGGGACGGCCGCAAAATTCAGAATACCATGGATACCGGCTTTTCGTAGTACTTCGACCATCTCCTGTGTTGCTTCTTCAGGAACGGTCAAAACCGCAACTTGTATGGCATTCTCTCGAATGTAACTTTCGAGCCGATCTAGTGCGTAAATCGGCACGGCGGCATGTGGTGCCACACGTTGTGGATCCGTGTCGAAACCTGCTGAGACACGAATTTGATCGCTGGCGAATCCTTTATGATTCATTAGTGCTGAGCCAAGTTTCCCGCAGCCCACAATAATGATTTTCTGTTCCTGATCTTTTCCTAAAAGCGTGTTGAGTCGCTCGATGAGTTCATCAACGACATAACCACCGCGGCGCTTGCCGGTGATGTTACAAGCGGCGAAATCTTTACGCACGAGTGAGGAGGAGATGCCTAACGCGTCGCTCAGATTATCTGAAAACACTCGAACCAGACCCAGTGATTTCAGCTTTTGCAGGATTTTCTTGTATTGAGAAAGCCGCTTAATGATATCTGTTTCCATGGTTATTATGCTCCGTTTGTGACATATTTATTTTTGTTTATGGTTTTAAAGCAAGAAAAAGTCAATATAATTTTGATTTATCACAAATATT
>PWYP01000122.1 GCA_003567805.1 PVC group bacterium | reverse complement strand
CCCGAAGCCAGAATTTCATTCAGCATGGGCTCCGGATCTTCCGGAAAGGCATGGCTGAGATGATCCGGAATATCGAGTGCCGCCATCATGTCCGCCACACATGTATCAATGGAACCGCCACAGCATGCATCAAGCTCGGCAAAACGCGCAGGATCGCTTGCACGATTAAACCGCAGCACATGCGGAAGCGCGATGGCACAGACCAGTCCATGCCCCAGACCAGCATGGATACCCACAGGGTGTGCTAAACCATGCACAACACCCAAACGGGCCCCAGAAAGCGCCAACCCCGCAAGATAGCTTCCCATCAACATGGCATGGGCGGCCTTTTCATCCGTGCGATCATGACAAAAAGGCAATAGATTCTCCAAAATCAGTTGCAAAGCCTCGCGGGCAAAATGATCCGTCAAACGTGTGTGATTCCGGCTACAGAACGACTCAATGGCCTGCACCAGAGCATCCATACCGGAATGCGCAGCCTGTGAGCGAGGAAGCTGTGCAAGCACCGATGGCTCCAGAAATACCGCACGTGCAACAAAATGTGGTGCTCGTATCGAACGTTTCAGCGCCTTTTCTGGATCCGAGAGCACCGCAACCATAGTAGCCTCCGACCCAGATCCCGCCGTCGTCGGAACAGCCAAAAACGGAACCCCTCGCGCATCAATGGCTCTGCCGGCATGATAATCGGCTACAGCCCCGGGAGCATCCAATAGACCGGCAGCTGCTTTCGCACAATCCAGCACACTGCCTCCTCCAACCCCTGCGATCCACTCTACACCATGTCCCCTGGCCACTTGCAAAATATCCTCAACTTGCTCCAGCGTCGGCTCCCCCCCATCATATCGCCAAGGAATCACATCATGCGACGTAGTCTCCCCCATCATACGCCGCAATACATCTGTGCACCCAACAGACCGACTGTACACAATAACACCACGCGCACCGATGGTGCGGGATACCGATTGAAACGAATCAATACATCCAACACCAGACAACACACGACCAGGAAAGACCATATCCATTGGAAACATTTGCTCTGTCATGCTATTCGCTTTCATCAGGTCCTCACAAGAGTAGCGCAACCAGTAACTTCAATGTTTACACACTTACTCGCCTGCACTTTATCCCCTACACTTACTCGATATCATGAGCACTGACTTTCGAGTAAGTGTAAGTAGTTTTACTCCCGCATTATCTTGGCCGCCCCACCCCCCCGACCGCCGACTAGAATAAACCAAGTTTCGAGCTTGCAATCAAGACCTGACCAAGGCATTCTACACAGCCAATCTTTGCCAATGTGCGGCAAAGGAAGCGAGTAAGACACCACGATCTGAAAGCGGATTCATAATCATGAGCCAAAATCGGCAATTATGCAGAAAGGATACAACGTGGAAGAGAATACATTAGTAAACCGCGATTTCGCGGAACAACCTGTTACCGTGCAGGAAATGCTGGATGCGGGCCTGCACTTTGGACATCAAGTGCGGCGCTGGAATCCGAAAATGAGCCCTTTCATTTTCGACAAGCGTAACGGCATTCATATCATTGATCTTAACAAAAGCCTTTTCCTGCTTGAAGAAGCAGCAGCATATGTTGAAAAAATGGCTGAGTCCGGACGTGAAATACTGCTTGTAGGAACAAAAAAGCAAGCCCAGGGCATTATCAAAACCGTTGCCGATGAAATCGGTGTGCCGTATGTATCTCACCGTTGGATGGGTGGCATGCTCACCAATGCTGACACAATCCGGCAGCGCGTCGCCCGCCTCAAAGAACTGGATGCCATTGAAAAAAGTGGCGCTATCGCGACGATGCACAAAAAGGAAGCATCGGTTATGCGGCATGAATTGGAAAAATTACGTCGCAATCTTACGGGCATTGCCGAAATGCGCAAGCCACCAGCAATGATTTTTGTCATCGATGCCCCACGTGAAGATATTGCCGTGCTGGAAGCAAACAAACTCCATATACCGGTTGTGGCCATGATGGACACCAACGCTGACCCAGACCTCGTGGACTACCCCATTCCGGGGAATGATGACGCTATTCGCGCCATTGAGTTGGTAACGCGGCGCATTGCCGCTGCATACAAAACTGGCCATACACGCTGGGAAGAGGCAGAAGCCGAACGCGTACGCAAACAAGCCGAGGAAGAAAAGCGGATAGAAGAGGCACGGCGCAAGGCTGCTGAAGAAGCCAAAAAGGCGCGCAAATTAGAGGAAGAAGCCAAAAAGGCCGCTGCCGCTGAAGCGAAAGCGAAGGCAGAGGCGGAAGCTGCAGCGCAAGAAGCCCCGCAGGCTCCAGCCGAGGAACAAGCAGAAGCAACTACAGCACAAACAGCTGAAGAGCAGCCCGCCGCAGAGCCGGAAAAAACGGATGCTTAACCTTCCATTATCCGAGGCCTGCATGCTTTAACTGGCCTCGGGTACTGATATACAGATAATTACGATAAGAAAAAGGGAAAGAAATGGGAATTACAGCAGCACAAGTAAAAGAACTCCGCGACGCAACTAATGTAAGCATGATGGAGTGCAAGAAAGCGCTTGAAGAGTGCGATGGCAATATGGAAGAAGCCTTCAAGGTTCTTCGGGAAAGAGGTATGGCTGTTGCAGCCAAACGTGCAGACAAAGAAGCAAACCAAGGCATTATCGCATCCTCGAGCAGTGAAGATGGCAAAACGATCGCGATGGTTGAAGTGAATTGCGAAACCGACTTTGCCGCGCGTAACGATTCCTTCAAAGCCTTTGTGGATGAAGTATCTCAAAAGGCACTCGAAACAGATGAGTCTCTCAACGAAGTATTGGCCGATGAACTTATCAAGAAAGTTGCTTCCATTGGTGAGAATCTGAAGATTCGCAGAAACGTTCGGTATCAGCTCAGCGAAACCGGATCCTTGGGATCCTACATTCATATGGGGGGCAAAGTTGGCGTACTCATTGAAGTTGGCTGCCAAAAGGAAGCCTGTAAACAAAGCCCGGCCTTTGCCGATCTCGTCAAAGACCTAACCCTGCATATTGCGGCAGCAGCCCCTTCGTACTTGCAGTCTGATGAAATTCCTGCTGAAGTACTGGAAGAAGAGCGCAAGATTTACGCAAAACAGGTGGAAGGAAAACCGGAAAATATTGTCGACAAAATAGTCGACGGAAAAATTCGCAAATACTACTCTGACGTATGCCTTGTTGATCAACCGTTTGTAAAAGAACCGAAAATGAGTGTAACCGACCTATTGAATAGCGTTGCGAAAGAGCTAGACGACACCTTGACCATTCGACGCTTCACACGCTATCAGCTTGGAGCGTAAAGTAAATACATGTTGGCTTTGCGGCGCGGGGGAAATCCCCCCGCTGCCGCCAAGGCGAATTCAAGCAAGGGGGCGTTCATGAGCAAAAAAACAAAATTAGCTTTTGTCACGTTTCTCACCTTTGTGCGTTTCCCGCTTGTGCTTCTCTTTTTTGCTGGTGCCATCGTGCACACCTATCACCAAATCGCCTGGCTTTTCTGGATTACCTTCTTCTCGTTGGTTCTATCTGCCCTGACTGACCTTTTCGATGGCTATTATGCTCGTAAATTTGGGGTCGTAACCACCTTCGGGGCCCATGTAGACCCCCTGATGGACAAATTCTTCTATTTGGCATCGCTGCCATTGCTTGTTTTCGTGATGGCTTTGAACGAAAAACACCATCTCGCCAGTGCAATGCTGCTGCTCACACTCATTTTTTTGGCGCGCGACCAATGGGTTACATTCCTACGATCCATCGGCTCGATCTATCAAGCGGATGGCAAGGCCAACTGGTCCGGCAAATTACGTACGGCGCTGAATTTTCCTATGATCTGCGTCGTCTATTTTGTTGAGGCGGCACCCGAGCCTTTCAACACCTGGATTCCCTATCCCCTTGCGTATGCTTTCGTACTTCTTACCCTCGTCCTAACGATTATGACGCTCTTTATTTATACGCGGCAATACTGGCCTTACCTGCGGCGATCTGCGCAAATCAAAGGGGACAATGCT
>PWYP01000111.1 GCA_003567805.1 PVC group bacterium | reverse complement strand
TTGATGGCAAATCAAAGAGAGCCTGACGGATGAGCCCGTTACTTGGGCATAAAAAAAGAAATGCTCGGCAAACCGATGTTCATAGTAAACTATGGCACCCCCAATAACTGACCGATTACTTAATAATAGGTCTCGGTATGAATTTGCGTGCGAGAAATGCCCTTGTTTTGCAGGATACCAAACATTTCGTAGACCATGTCGCAACTACCACACAAGTAACATTCTGTCTCTGCGGCAATCGCGGCATTCCCCAGTATCTGTGTCACACGACCACTATACTCTCCCGCCCCCTCGCCCCTATCCCTGGATAAACAGGCATGATAACGATCTGGGGCAAATGCTTCACGCGCATAGCACTCGGAGGCATCGCGCACACCGTGATAAAGCTGGTACGCAATATCTGGATGAGCACCTATAATGGAGTGATAAGGCGCAATGCCAGTACCCGTAGCCACAAAAAGGTATGGCTTGTCTCTGGCATCTTCTGCCACAACAAATCCGCCCTGCACCCCTTGCACCTTTATCATATCCCCTTTGGACAAACGGGCAAGCTGTGACGAGACCGTTCCATCAGGAATTACTCGTACTAGAATTTCCAGCCAGTCGTCTTGTGGACGCGAAAAAATCGAATATTCCCGTAAATCACCACCTGGAAGACCCAATAACAGAAATTGACCAGCGAGAAACTGAATTTCACCTCGTGAAAAGCGAATGAGACATGTCGCTTCTGTCAATGCGGTAACGGATAATACCTCGTGCACAGACACTGCTTTATGCCTCCATAGCGGCCCGGTCCCCCATAACCTTTTTCAGAAAAGCGTCATATTGGGCACCAGCGTGATAGGAGGAACGCACCAATGGACCTGCCTCGCAATACAAAAATCCCTTATCAAGCGCTATCGCCTTCAATTGGGCAAATTCATCCGGTTTCCAATACCGATCGACCGGCGCATGTGTTTTGGTGGGCTGCAAATATTGCCCCAGATTGATAATGTCCACACCAACTGCGAGCAGGTCATCCATCGCCACGCAGACCTCATCTTGCGTCTCGCCTAGCCCGAGCATCAAACTCGACTTGGTTATGGATTTCGGGTCGATCTCCTTTACCATCTTCAAGTATCGAAGGGACCGATCGTAGTCCGAACGAGAACGAATGCGAGGGGTCAAGCTGCGTACCGTTTCCAGATTGTGACTGTTGATTTCCGGCCGTGAAGCAACCACGGTTTCGACTGCCGACGGTTCAGCCATCAAGTCCGAGACAAGGATTTCCACGGAGCAGTCCGGTGCCATTTCACGAATCGTTCGCACCGTCTCTGCCACAATTGCTGCGCCGCCATCCGGCAAATCATCACGCGTCACCATTGTGATCACAACGTGGCGCAAGCCCATCTCCGCCACCGACTCCGCCACCCGGCGTGGCTCATCGGAATCTACAGCCTCCGGCAAACCGGTATCAACAGCGCAAAACCGACAACGACGCGTGCAGGTATTACCCAGAATCATAAACGTGGCGGTTTTCCACGTCCCCCAACACTCATGACGATTCGGACATTTTGTAGACTCACATACTGTATGTAAGCGCTTTCCCCGAACTACGTTGCTTACAGAACTACAGGCCTGACCACTGGCGAGCTTGATGCGCAACCACTCCGGTTTTCGCTTAGGTTTACAATCTTGCTCTTTAACCAAACTCAATCTTTCTACTCCTCTATCGTCTTGCTCAAACGATCAATTAAAACAAACGCCAATGCGGCGCGTTGATTACGCGACAAGGACTGCTCAAGCCGCTCAACCTCCCGACGCAACGCATCGCCATCCTCGGAAGCCTCTTCAAATAATCGAAAAGCACCATCTAACTGCTTTTGGTTGAAGCAGTAGACGGATTTTCCACCCGTAATATCCTGAGGTTCAACCGACATACTACTTGCTCCCGAAACTGGAACCACATCCGCAGGACCCACAGGCATTGGGATTTTTAAACCGAAAACCGGAGCGGATCAAATCATCGCTATAATCGATTGTCAATCCGTCTAGCAATCCCACACTATCACTCGTGGTGACCACTCGAATACCGTTCTGGTCAAATAACACGACATCATGCTCATCTAATTCTGTGTCGATCGATGCGGAATATGTCATCCCGGAACAACCACCCGGCATTACCCCTATCCGCATAAATGCATTTTCTGCCAGTGCCATGCTTTGCAACTCGTTTATCGCCTTTTCGGTCACTTCAATCGTATGACTCATGCATATCCTCCCTACTAAAACCCTTAAAAAACGTCTTTATTTCACGAATAGTTAATTATGAGTCGATAGGAATTGAATGTCCAGAACGGATTTAGTACCCCCCTGTAGGAACACGGGCAATAGAGATACAGTACATGTTTCATCAAAACGCTTGCATCCGTACGTAAGGAACTCGTAGTCTGAACCATAAATCAGCAGACCCGCATAACGATGTTCATATGGCTAAAATAATGACAGAAAACGCGACTCCGACATTGATAATGCGCAAAAGCACCGATGGGCATAGTTTATCCATTCAGAAGTGCAAGCTGCTCGTCGTGAGCGGTCCTCTCACAGGACATGAGTACGTGGTGAATACGGAAACATTCACCCTCGGATCGGGAAACAACAACGATTTAGTTATCGATGATGCCACCGTATCACGAAGGCACTGTGAGATTAATTTAACACCGGATGGCTACATCATTCGTGATCTCGGAAGCACCAACGGGACCTATATTCAAGGCGTGCGCATTCAAAGTGCCTTTTTAGGAACAGGCTCAGAATTCCAACTTGGTGAAACCCGCTTGGTATTTCGCCCGCTGCAGGAACGACAGGAGTTTAAAATAAGCCCATCCAATGCATTTGGCCGATTATACGGCGAGAGCACAGCCATACGGCATGTCTTTTATTTGGCAGAGCATTTTGCCGCAACAGATTCTACCATTTTGATCGAAGGGGAAACGGGTACCGGAAAAGAAGTTCTGGCAGAAGAACTGCATAAGCACAGCAACCGGAAGAACAAACCTTTTATCGTCATTGACTGTGCCTCGCTAGCACGTGAACTGGTAGCCAGTGAATTATTTGGCCATGCGAAAGGCGCTTTCACAGGTGCAATTACAGATAGAGTTGGAGCATTTGAGGCTGCAGAAGGTGGAACGGTATTTCTGGATGAAATCGGCGATCTCTCCCCCGAGTTACAACCTCAGCTCTTGCGCGTCCTCGAGAAAAGAGAAGTGCGCCGTGTTGGTAGCAATACCCCACGCCCAATCAATGTGCGTATCATCTCAGCAACAAATCGTAAGCTCCAGCAGGAAGTAAATGCGGGACGCTTTCGGGAAGATTTGTACTTTCGCCTTTCCGTGATCCATATGCACATCCCCCCCCTGCGCAAACGCCCGGACGATATCCCCGTCCTAGCCAAACGTTTCCTTAAGGAATTTTTGGGAGAACGAGCCGCAGCCCATACATCAGAGATCGATCAATCAGCAGGAACACTCAAACAACACACATGGCCTGGCAATGTTCGTGAACTGCGAAATATAATCGAAATTGCTGCCCACAGCGGCCAAGAGGCTCTAAACTTCTCTCACTTCCTCCAACCGAACCGAACACCCCAACGGATGATGGACAGGGCAAACACGGATCGCCCCTTTAAAGTTGTGAAGCAGGAGTTGATTGAGGAATTTGAACGCACCTATATATCCGATTTATTGAAAAAGTACGAAGGCAACGTCACCCAAGCCGCCAAACAGGCAGGTTTAGAACGAGCTTACCTGCAAAAGTTAGTACGAAAATACGGACTTCGTGAACAACCGGATGACTAATCTTCGGCGTCCTCGTCATCCCCGTCTACCAGCAATAAGTCAGAGTCCCAGCAAAATGAGGAATCCAATCGTGTGTCTAGTTCTTCCGCAGAAAGAGCGTAACAGGGATCAATTTCCACCTTGTACAGTGGCTCACCGGCTGCATCACGCGCAACGCTAACACCGCAACATTCCATCCATCCGGCAAACTTCCGGATCAT
>PWYP01000060.1 GCA_003567805.1 PVC group bacterium | reverse complement strand
GAGATGCTCGGTTTTTCATTGATGCGGGAGATGGTTTCGGTGTCTTTGTAGGTGTCGTAGACCGTTGCAATGTCCCGCAGAAAAACAGGTTTCTCTGGTGTGCCACCGATGATGATCTCGGTGAGGTCCGCGGCCATATCGAATTCGCCGGGCAAGCGGACTTGCACGCGATCGTTTGCCAGTTCGAGGTTGCCGGCGGATATGGTTCTGTTTTCGGACGAGATTTTTTGCATGATGGAGCCTAGGGGGATGCCGTAGGCGGCTAGACGCTGGGGGTGGATTTCAACGCGGACTTCGCGTTCCCGTGCTCCGCTGATGTCGGCGCCACGTATGCCATTGACCAACTCGATTTCCTCTTTCAAATCTTCCGCGAGGTGTTTGAGGCGTTCGAGGGTGGTGTCGCCTGATAATGCCAGCGTGAGTATGGGCATATCGGAACTGATGTTGATGGCCTGAACAACAGGTGTATCCAGATCGGGGGGGAGATCGGGTTGTGCCAGATCCACCTTGTCTTTGGTGCGTTGCAGTGCGTTGTCGATGTCTTCGCCCGCCAGGAACTCAATAGCGATCAATGCGACACTATCGGATGTGGTCGAACGCATTTCCTTGACGTTTTCGAGGTCTTGCAGTTGCCGCTCGAGAGGAATGGTAACGAGTTTTTCGAGGTCTTCAGGTGCGGTCCCTTCGTAGATGGCGTTTACGAATACGAAAGGGATGGTGATGTCGGGGCTACCTTCACGGGGTATGGTCAAGTAGCTGGTAACACCGGTGATCACGAAGACGACGATAAACACCACCACGGCAATACGAAATTTAATGGCATAGTTCGAGATGAGCATTGGGATTACTCCTCGTCGCTTTCGATTTCCACGGGTACGCCATCTTGGAGTGCCCGGTGCCCGGCTATGATTACTTTGTCGCCTGCTGTAAGGCCGGATTTGATTACGACTTTGTCATTCAGCATGGTTTCAATCCAGACTACCGTGCGTTCAGCAATGCCATCGCGATAGAGAAACACGACGTGTTCGCCCCGACGGGGGACTACGGCAGCGAGGGGCACGGCTAGTACGTCTTCGAGTATGGCACGCTCGATTTCGACATCTACGATCATACCGGGACGCAACAATGGTGGTGCATCTTCAATGAGAACTTCGGCCGGATAGCTGAAGGTAGGGGGCATAGCTTCCTGCCCGACAAATATGACACGGGCCTGTATGGGATTTTCATGATCAAATGCTTGCGCGTGGAGGTTGAGCTTCTGTTCGGGGCGGATCATGGCAACATCACGCTCTGGTATGTGCAGGGTGACTTTCATAGGGGTGGGCTCAATAAAGCGGAAGATATTTTGCCCTTCATTGGCATAGGCTCCCGCTTCCAGTAGTCGGTCATCTACAATACCGTTGGCGGGGGCACGCAGATAGGATTTATCTAGTTGAATCTGCGCGAGCTCGAGGGCGATCTCGGCCAGTTCTTGGCGACGCTGCACGGCATCAAATTCGCTTTGGGATACGGCCCCTTCTGCAGCCATGTTTTTCCAGCGCTCGAGATCGCGTGTGGCATCGCGCGCCTCTACTTTTGCCTGGCGGTGCTGTGCTTCCCAATGGCGATGATCGATGCGTGCTACAATCTGCCCCTTTTCTACGTTGTCTCCCTTGGATACCTTCATTTCAGTGATCACACCGCCGATTTCGGCGGCCAGCATAACACTGCGGTTGGGGATGACTTGTCCGGGCAAGCGAATGGTTTGCACAAGATCGCGTGGTTTGATCGTCATGACACGTACGAGGTCTGATTCGATCACATCCTCGATGATATCGGGTTCCGACTTGGAGAAAAGTGCGAATATCAGAATTAAGATGGCGGCAAGTGCAACTGCCAGCCAGAGCGCGATGCTAACAGGGGAGAGTTTTAGACGTAGTTTCATAGTGTTTCCTTCCCATTGGCTTCAGGAGGGGGTTGGTTGTTGCAATATGGTGATGGCAGGCCGACAGCAAAGCGAAGCCGGGTACGGGCAACGGCATGATCATGCTTGGCTTGTAGACGTGTAAGCTCTGCTGTACGAAGCGCGAGGTTGGCGTCGGTTAATTCCAAATATGTCGATAATCCGCTGTTGTAGCGCGTTTGGGCAATTTGAAGGGCGCGTTGCGCCAGCGTGATACTTTCAGTACTGGCTGCGAGCGATTCCTCGGCTTGTTGCAATGCGAGCCAGGCTTGCTTCACTTCGAGTAGCACGGCGGATTCGGTCTCTTGAATATTATACTCCTGCTGTTGTCGTTCGATTTCGCGTTGCCGTATGGTTTGGCGCGTAAGGTTGCCATCCCATAGATTCCAGCGGGCGGTGATACCTGCCGACCAGCGCCACTCCCAGTCGTCGGACAAGTCGAATTGCGAGGCATTTCCGCCTGTTTGATTTGCAAAGAGTCGGATCTCGGGGCGTGCTCCAGATCTTGCATGTGAAACGGCCTCGCGTGAAAGGTCAGCAAGCAGTTTCGCTGCTTGCAGGTGCTCACGTTGCTGCAAGGCCATCATCTCTAGTTCTGGAAGGGTCCGTGTTATCGGCTCTACAGCAAGGGAACCGTCAATATCGAAAGCACCTTCGAAATGGATCAAATTGGCAAGAGATGCTTTGGCTAAATCCATTTGATTCTGTGCTGCAATCAGCGCAGGCCGCGCATTGGCAACACGCACGCGGGCAGTCAGGGCGTCGAACTCGGAAGCTGCACCGCCGTCTTTGCGATCTTGCGCTTGCTTTTCGAATTGTTGGAGCATATCTAGTGAGGCCTGCTGCACGTTAACGGCTTCGCGTGCAAGGAGTGTCGCGTAAAACAGGCGGGTGATTTCGTGTGTGAGAAATGCTTCAAAGGCTGCACGGTTGACCATCGCGAATTCGCGGCTGATACGCGCCGCACGCCAAGCGGCGCCCACTTGTCCGCCACTATATACTAACTGCGAGATTTGTGCGGAAACTTCATAGTTATCCGCCGAACCCAATTCGAAAGCATCACCTCCAAAGTTGATTTCCGGGACTTCATCGATGCGCGTATAATTGCCTTGCAACGATAATTGCGGGAGTGCCAGTGCACCGGCTTGGCCGATCTGTGTCTGGGCAATGTCAACTTCCAGCTCTGCAGTTCTCGCTGCAGGACTGTACTTCAAACCATGCTGCAGCGCTTCCGACAAGGTTAATGTAGTGTTGGTGCCTGCCCGCAGGGAGAGGGCACTGAGTACTATGATTGTGAGTATATACTTTGCGTTCATAAGCGCGACTGCTGTTTGGTTACTGTGATCTCGTCGACGATACGATGTTACTATCGATTGTGATCATGAGACATTACATGGTATTGGCCACAATACAGCAAGAAAGATTACACTTTTGGTAAGGTATGGGGGATGTTGTTTATGTTTGGAGTTCGGCGGTCGGTCCGCCGCCACAGGTTTGGTGGGTTGCGTCGTGCAGGCGGGCGATACGTATTATACGTTCAAGGGGTAATAACGATTGCTATGATTTAATCTATTGTGTGTATTGTGATGGTTTGTCGTGACAATTGTTTCGTGTGGCATTACATAGTTCGAGCATGATGCATGCGTTTTTGATTATGGATTTTGTATACAGAGGGGTTTGATGAAAGTTCCGTTGAGTTGGTTGCGTGAGTTTGTTGCATTGCCGGATGCCGTTGAGGATTTGGTGGAGAAGCTAACATTTTCGGGTATCGAGGTTGAGGGTGTGGAACGAGTTGGTGAAGGACTGGATGGGGTTGTGGTTGGGCGTATTGTTGACTGCCAGCCACACCCGAATGCGGATCGTTTGCGGTTATGCCGTGTGGATGATGGTAGCGAGGAACGTCCCGTGGTATGTGGCGCCTCGAATTTTTCCGTTGGGGATCTGGCGGCCTTTGCTCCGGCGGGCACGGTTTTGCCGAATGGCCTGAAGCTGAAAGTAGCAAAAGTACGGGGAGAAGTTTCGGAGGGGATGCTTTGTGCGGAAGATGAATTGGGGTTGTCGGATGATCACGAGGGGATTCTCTTGTTACCGACGACGGCTGTGCCGGGAGAGCCTCTATCGAAATATTATCCTCCAGAGACGGTATTGGCGCTTGAAATTACGTGGAATCGGCCTGATTGCTTGAGTATTGTCGGTATCGCTAGGGAGTTGGCGGCATTGTATGATGTTCCCTTGAGCTTGCCGGACGTAGGGCGCGGTGATGAGGCGGGGCAGATTGCTGATTGTATCAAGGTTTCGATTGAAGATGCGGATGCGTGTCCGCGCTACACGGCGCAGATGCTGCGCGGGGTGAAGATTATGCCTTCACCGGCTTGGGTGCAACGGCGTTTACAGCTTTGCGGGATTCGGCCTATTAACAATATAGTGGATGCCACCAATTATGTGATGCTGGAACGCGGACAACCGCTGCATGCTTTTGATTATGCGTTATTGCGGGAGAAGCGCATTGTTGTGCGGCGTGCGCAGGCCGGTGAAGTAATTCGAACGCTTGATGATGTGGAACGCAAACTTGAGCCTGATATGTTGGTGATCGCTGATGGTGGTGGGGCCGTCGCGGTTGCAGGGGTGATGGGGGGTGCTGGTAGTGAGATTCACGAAGGCACGACGGATGTTCTGATTGAGAGTGCCGGATTTGATCCGCGCACCGTACGCATGGGATCGGTACGGCTAGGGTTGTCTTCGGAATCGTCGCATCGTTTTGAGCGAGGTGTTGATGAGGCTGGGTCTGCAGACGCGGGGCGTCGGGCTATGGATTTGATGCAGGCCTGGGGTGGCGGGGTTCGTGTTGGTGGTGTGGTGGATGTTCATCCACGGCCGTATGACTGCGCTGTGCTTTTCTTGCGAGACGCGCAATTACGCAAGGTTCTTGGTATTGATGTCCCTTCTTCAGAAGTAGAGCATATTCTGACTTCGCTTGCATTTTTGCCCGTGAGGGCAGAGGAAGGCGTCTGGCAGATTACTGTTCCTTCGTTCCGGCGGGATGTGGTATGCGAGGCAGATGTTATCGAGGAAATTGCCCGGATGCACGGTATTGATGCCGTTCCCGAGCGATTACCGAAAGTTGCGGTTGTTCCTGATGCGGATGATTCGACTTCTCATGCGGTGTACCGTTGCCGGGAGCTATTGGCGGGAGCAGGTTTTTCCGAAGCGATGCATTATAGTTTTCTGGCAGACACTTTGCTGGATGCTTGGAATGCAAAGGATGCCGAAACACGATTGGTGCTGCCGAATCCAGTGAGTGCAGATCATGGCGTGATGCGCAATAGTCTTGTGCCGCAATTGGTTGAAAGTCTGGCTCGTAACCGTGCGCGACAGCAGGAATCGGCAGCACTTTTCGAAGTGGGTACGGTATATTGGCGTTCAGATGATGCCGCTCCTGGTGAGGCTTTGCATTTGGGATTGTCACTTATGGGCAAATTGTCGATTCCTGGATGGCAAGACCGCGCGGCCGTATCAGATGAAGAGGTGTATTTGACCGTGAAGGGCGTACTCGAGCAGTTGGCGGCCGATTTGCATGTAGAAGGACTGGCGTTTGCAGTAACAGATCATCCATATTGTCAAGCTGGTCATGCGTGTCAGGTTTTGCTGGCTGATCGTGTTGTCGGATTTATCGGTCTGGTGCGTAAGGACTTATGTAAGGCTCGTCGGATTGTGTTGCCGGTTGCGGTGGCTGAATTGGCCATAGCGCCCTTGTTGGCGCAGCGGTCGGGCCAGGGATCTTACGCACCGATTCCTGCGTATCCCTCTGTCAGTAGGGATCTTGCTGCGTGCGTGGCTGAATCGGTAACGCATCAACAGATGCTTGAAATCATGCATAAGAATGCGTCGGCTGAGTTGACAGATATACGGCTGTTTGATATCTTTCGCGGTGGAGAGATGGAACAAGGAAAAAAGAGTATGGGATACTCCTTGACATATCAATCTGCCGCCAAGACGCTCACGGACGAAGAGGTCAACGGATGGCATGATCGGGTCAAGGACGCATTGAGACGTGAGGCGGGGGCTCAGTTCCGGGAATAGCCAGCTTACGTGAAAGTGCGTGGTCCTGTGCAGTGGAGTGGGATAGAAACGCATAGATTACGAACATGAAACGGTGCAATATGATACGAATAACTTCACCATCGCATAAGGGGTCTTCCGTATGTGTGGGGAGGTGTCTGCTTACCTGTCCCAAGGAATCCGGGGGAGGCTACCAGCAGTTGCAACAAGATATATTGAAGATAAAAGCGTAATTATAGATTTATACCCTACTTTGTGCGTGCACAGACCAAGTTCTCTGACCCAATAATTGGCTTCAGGGAGCCGAAGCAGGGGTCCAAGGGCATGCCGCTGTCATGGCGGAAGTTTGCGGATCTGTTGTGAGGTGCCCACCTCGTTTTTCCGAGGTTCAGAGACATCGTCTGAAACGGCAAAGCGGGGTATTTTTTTATGGATGATTCGGGTGATTTGTTTGCGGCAGCAAGCATGGATGAGGTGGCACGGAATGCTCCGTTAGCGGCTCGCATGCGCCCGCGCACACTTGATGAAATAAGCGGGCAAGATCATATTCTGGGGCCGGGATGCCTTCTGCGTCGGTCGATTCAGGCGGACCGTCTTGGCAGTATGATTTTCTATGGACCTCCGGGCTGCGGTAAAACATCACTTGCGGAGGTGATCGCGCTTACGACGGAGCGCGCATTTGTGCGCGCCAGTGGTGTGGTGGCGAATGTTGCCATGGTCCGTGATTTGATTCGATCGGCGCAACATCGGCGGACACAGAGCGGTCAGGAAACGATTTTATTCGTGGATGAAATTCATCGGTTTAACAAATCCCAACAGGATGTTCTGCTTCCGTATGTGGAAGAGGGCGCCGTGACCCTGATTGGCGCAACGACCCATAATCCCATCTTTTTTATCAATACGCCATTGACTTCTCGTTCGCTCGTTTTTGCGTTGCAAAGTTTGGATGAAGAAGCGGTGATTGCGTTGATGAAACGTGCACTTGGCGATGAAGATCGTGGTTTGGGGTTGTATTCGGTTGAGGCTGATGAAGATGCGTTACGACACATTGCCCGTTGTTGTGAGGGGGATGCACGTAGGGCATTGAATGCATTGGAATTGGCAGTGCTTACTACGTCACCGGCAGAAGATGGTGTCATTCGTCTTACGGTGGCCGTAGCTGTGGATTCGGTGCAGAAGAAGACGATTGTATATGATCGGGATGAAGATGGGCACTACGACACGATATCGGCTTTGATCAAGAGTATGCGCGGATCTGACCCGGATGCGGCTGTGTATTGGCTGGCTAAGATGTTGTTTGCGGGCGAGGATCCGCGTTTTATTGCGCGGCGTCTGGTTATCTTTGCGTCTGAAGATGTTGGGAATGCGGACCCGCGCGCTTTGCTGATCGCCTCTGCGGCGATGCAGGCTACCGAGACGGTAGGCATGCCGGAAGTGCGAATCAATTTGTCGCATGCTGTCACGTATCTGGCAACGGCCCCGAAAAGTAATGCCGCGTATCGTGCGATGCAGGCTGCATGGCGCGATATTGAAAAAGGACGTTCTTTGCCTGTACCCGAGCATTTGAAAAATGTGCATGTAGATGTGGCAGAAGGGCAGATTGCGGCGAACGCCTATCAGTATCCGCATGATTTTCAGAATCATTATGTTGAGCAGGAGTATGTCCCGACTTCGGCTGTTTATTATGAAATGAGCGATCAAGGGTATGAGGCGACTTTGGCGAAGCGTATGGCTGCCTTGCATAAGAAAGGAGTTAGAGATGCGTGATGCATTGCAAATGGCGAAAGCTGAAATTCGCATGCAGATGGTGGATCGCCGTGCTCGCATGCATCCTGATGAACGTGTGGCAGCTAGTGAGGCGATCGTGGCTCGCATTATGGCTTCGGCTGCATTCCAGCGAGCGACTTCCTTTTGTAGCTTTTCGCCTTTGCGCGAAGAGGTGCAGGTGATGCCGTTGCTTGATCAGGCGTCAAGCAGGGGCTGCAAGGTGTTTTTGCCCGCTTTTGATGAAGTTGCGCGTGTATACCGTTTTCGGGAATGGGATCAATCGACACCACTTCAGGCGGGGCGCTGGAATATCATGGAGCCCCAAGGCTCTTGCTTTACGGTTCCGGAGGGGGATGTGTGCATCATTGTTCCGGGGCAGGCCTTTGATCGTACGGGGATGCGGATTGGTTATGGTGGGGGGTATTTTGATCGGATGTTACAGGAAACACGCAGCGTTCCCGATAACCGGGTTTCAGCGATCGGGGTTGCGTATGATTTTCAAGTTCTCGATACCGTGCCGCACGACGCGCAAGATGAGGCCGTAGATTTTTTAGCGACAGAATCAGAATGGATTACGACAAAGCAATAAATAAAGGAGGATAAGGATGATACAAATATTGATGTGGTTGGTTGGGCTACTGGTTGCCGTGGTTGGTTTTGCGGTGGGGTATCTCGTTCGGCATAAGCTGGCAGGACTGAGTGTTACTGCGATGGAGACCCAGGCCAAGCGTTTGCTGGAGGATGCGGAGCGAGAGGCAGATACAATTCGCAAAGAGGCTAAAATCAGTGCGAAGGCTGAAGTACTCCAGGCGCGCGAAGATTTTGAAAAGTCTACGGATACGCGGCGCAAGGAATTAGTGCAGTTAGAGGAGCGCATTGGGGGCCGCGAGGCGAATCTGGACCGGAAGGTAGCCATGCTGGATCGCAAGGAGCAGGTGCTGGAGGAGAAGATTGCGGCGCAATCACAAAAAGAATCGGATTTGGAGACGCGTCTTGCTGCTTTACAGAAGAAGGATGAGCATCTGGAACTCATGTTGCGTCGTGTGACGGGGATGTCACGCGAGGAGGCGTTGCAGCTACAGCTGACACAGCTGGAAAGCGAACTGAAAGTGGAAAGTGGAATTCTGATTCGGCGTATGCAGGAGCAAACGCGTGAAACAGCAGAGCGGGAAGCCAAAAAAGTGATTTCGTTGGCTATTCAGCGTTATTCTGCTTCTCACAGCAGCGAGATTGTTACAACAACCGTTGCGTTACCTAGCGATGAAATGAAGGGGCGGATTATTGGCCGTGATGGTCGCAACATCCGGTCGTTGGAAGCGGCTACGGGGGTTAGCATCCTGATTGACGACACGCCCGAGGCGGTGGTGATCAGTGGATTTGATCCTGTGCGTCGGGAGGTGGCAAGACAAGCGCTCGAACAATTAATTACGGATGGACGTATCCACCCGACACGAATCGAGGAGCTTGTTGAGAAAGCAAACGATGCGGTGTGGGAGAATATTCGTAAAGCCGGGGAAGATGCACTGTTTGAGGTTGGTATCGGAAATGTGGAAGGAGAGGTCGCCAAAACCCTTGGGCGTTTGATGTTCCGCACGAGCTACTCTCAAAACGTGTTGCGACATTCCATGGAGGTTGCGCAGTTAATGGGACTACTCGCGGGCGAATTGGGATTGGATGTGCAAGTCGCGAAGCGCGTGGGCATGTTTCACGATATAGGGAAAGCACTGGATCATGAAGTCGAAGGTGGGCATGCCGTGATTGGGGCGGAGTTGTTACGCCGCTGTGGTGAGTCTGCCGAAGTGGTGAATGCCGTGGCAGCGCATCATGAGGATGTGGAAGCGCAATCTGTCTATGCTGCGCTCTGCTGTGCTGCAGATGCGATGAGCAGTTCACGCGTTGGCGCCCGATCGGAAACAACGGACTTGTATATTAAGCGTTTGGAAAAACTGGAGGCCATTGCGAACAGTTTTCCGGGCGTTGAAAAGTGCTTTGCCATTCAGGCCGGTCGTGAGGTACGCGTTATGGTTGAACCGGATCAGGTTACGGATGAAACGGCTATGGTATTGGCACGGGATATTGCCCGCCAAATTGAATCGGACTTGAAGTATCCGGGGCAAATTCGGGTAACGGTGATACGCGAACGTCGTTGCATCGAATACGCGCGCTAAAAGCAAGGTTTCTTTCTTATGAAAATATTGTTGGTTGGAGATGTGACGGGATCCCCCGGGCGCCTTGTGCTTGCACAGGTGATAGCACGGTTACGGCGAGAGCAGGGGATCGATTTTATTGTTGTGAATGGCGAAAATGCAGCGGCGGGGCGTGGTATCACGCTAAAACTGGCAGAGGAGTTTTTTTCTGCTGGTGTCGATGTGATAACGATGGGGGATCATGTTTGGGATCAGAAGGAAATGGTTGCGGGAATCGATCGGGAACCCCGTATCATTCGCCCCGCCAATTTCGCTCCGGGGTGTCCGGGACAGGGAATGGTCACCGTAGACTCGCCGCACGGTCCTGTGACCGTGATGCAGTTTATTGGTCGGGTTTTCTTAAAGCCGAATGATTGTCCATTTCGCACTGCGGATGTCTTGTTGCAGCAGCCGGGGCTGGGGCGTATCAAACTGGTTGATTTTCATGCAGAAGCCACATCGGAAAAAATTGTTTTTGGACGCTATTTGGATGGTCGGGTTAGTGCCGTAGTCGGGACACATACGCATGTGCAAACAGCGGATGAAGTATTGTTGCCGGGCGGAACCGCCTATGTGACGGATTTGGGAATGACCGGTGTGACGGACTCTGCGATTGGTCGTGAGTTGGCTCCGGTTACGCAAACGTTTGTTTCGGGTATGCCAGCCAAGTTTGACATGGCAAAGGGTGATCCTGTACTACATGGTGTAATGGTAGAAGTGGACCCCCAAACAGGAAGAAGTCGTAAAATACGGCGCATTCGTGAAGGAATGACCGGACCAGCCAAAACGGTTTATGGGTAAGATTTGGAGGGATTAGGCGTTAGGGATTAGTGGGGATTAGCCCTGCCATTGGGGACGAATTCAGGACAGAACGCGAATCAAGAACGGGAGCTAGGATATGAAAATTTGCAAAATATTGCTGTTGGTAGCGATGAGCGTGTTTCCGCTATGGGCGGATTCATCTGATGCCTTGCTGGAGGCACTGGCCGCGCGTGCGCATGCTTTCGAGGATCCTGCGGATTTGACGCCGCTGATTGAACGGGCGGGGGAACGAAAACTTGTGTTGTTAGGGGAGTCCACACATGGGACTTCGGAGTTTTATCGGTGGCGGGCGAAGATTTCGCAGCGGTTAATTACAGAACATGGTTTTCGGTTTGTTGCTGTTGAGGGAGATTGGGCTGCGCTGTATCGGTTGAATCGATACGTAAAGCATTTGCCAGGTGCAGAGCCGGATGCGCGGGCCATTATGGTTTCTTTTGACCGCTGGCCTGAATGGATGTGGGCCAATGAGGAAATGCTCGCATTTGTCGAATGGCTTCGTGAATGGAATGCCGAGCGGCCGCCTGAAGAACGCGTGGGGTTGTATGGTGTGGATGTTTATGGTGATGAAACCGTTTTGGAAAAGCTGTTGCTCAAGTTGGGTAGGATCGATGCTGATCTTGCCAAGGAAGCGGAAACCCTGTATGCCCCCTTTCTGCCTTTCGCAGGGAATGCTCGGGATTATGCCATGCATCTTGCCCGTGGTGGCTCTGCATTTGACGAGGGTGCTGCGAATGCGTATGCGCATTTGCGGGAAGCGCTGCTAGCTTTGGATGTGGATGCCCACATGACCCTCAATGTGTTGCACAGCGCGCGTGTGATCATCAATGCCGAGCGGCATTACAGGGCTAATGTTGATCGAGCGTTGCATGGTTGGAATGCACGGGCAGATCACTTTTTCTACACGGCTGAAACATTGCTGGCGCATTACGGGGAGGATTCCCAAGGTATCGTATGGGCGCACAATACGCATATTGGTGATGCACGTGCGACGAGTATGGGGCGAGATGGTAGTCGCAATATCGGTCAGGCCGCGCGGGAAGCACTCGGTGCAGATCATGTATATGCCGTCGGTTTCGGTACAGATCGAGGAACTGTGATTGCCGGACGTAGATGGGGAGGCGCTCGAGAAGTGATGCGCATGCCTGCTGGTGGTCCCAATACATTGGAGTCGGCGCTACGCGCATTAGATATGCCGAAAGCAATGATATTTCTGGATGATGCCACGGAAGTTCCTGTGTTGATGGCGGTGATTGGGCATCGGGCCATCGGGGTGATTTATCACCCTGAACGCGAATATCCTGGAAACTATGTTCCAACTGTATTGGCGCGCCGTTACGACGCGTTTTTATATTTTGCTGAAACAAAAGCTTTGCAGGTGATTGAATGAGATATCCTTGCTTTCTTCTTCGAAAAATACGATTTCAACTCTTGCTCTTGATGGGGTTTGTTCCTGCCTTGGTTGTGTGCGGGGATATTCCCGTTCATGCTGATGATCAAATCGAGCAATGGGGCTTTCCCGTCGGTGAAGAGCTTGTATATCGCGCGTACTGGGGAGCCGTACCGGTTGGGCAATCCATCGTGAGAACAGCATGGAAAGAGGGGGCGGAAGGAGAGCTGTTGCATTTGAAGTTGGAGGTCCGATCGAATCGAGCGATTGCGATGGTCTATCCGGTTTCCATCGACGTGGAGACCGTCGTGCGCGTGAAAGATTTTTTGCCGATACGCCATACGCAACGTCGTCGTGAGGGACGCCGCCGTGCCGAGGTGATCGTGGATTTTGATTATGAAAAAGGTATTGCGGTTCAGAATGAAGTTTTGCGCGGTCGTAAAACAGAGATTCCTCTTGAGGAGGATACCCGGGATATTTTTACGTTTTTGTATTATGTGAGGCGTTACCCTATGGCGCTTGGTAATAAGGCGCACTACCGGGTATTAACCGACGACCGAATTTACGATCTTTGGCTGAATGTGGCAAATGAGGAAGTGATGGTTTCAAGTGTGTTGGATGACGATGTTGCCGCATTTGATGTGGAGCCTGAAGCCGCGTTTGAGGGGGTTTTTCGTCGGCATGGCCGCTTGGATTTACATATCTCACGAGACGCGCGTCAGATGATGTTATTTATGCGCGCGAATATTCCCGTCGGCAGCGTGCGCACGGTACTGCAAGAGGTGCGTGGGCCCGGAAATGACGCATGGGGCATGCTCGATGGTGATGATTGATCTTTTGAAATGCATTGGAACCATATTGGGAATATGATTGGCTATCGCTATGGAAGATAATAACGCTATTTGGGGTATGCAGAAGCTTGAAACCAATGCCGTGGCATTGCATCGCGTGGGGCCATTGTCCATTTGGTTGGAACGCGCGGGAGATGAGTTGCATTATGCTTTTTCGCGTAAAGAGAGCGATTTGGGGAGCGCCAAGGCTGCGAAACCAGAGCACATCGAGTGGAGTCGCTGGGTGTGCGGAGAAGGGGAATTAGATCTGGAGTTAGCTCCTGTATTACCGCCACGCCCGGTCGTAGTGCGGCCAGCCATGCCTATGCAAATCATGCCGGGGCACCATTTACTTTTTTTTGTCAGTATACCGGTGTATGTCGCAGGTATTTTGGTTGCCTCTGGTGGTGGAAGTCGTGTTACGGCTTTTGAGGAACCTACTGTGGTGTTGTCGAATTCCTGGTACGGAAAGCCTGCAGATGGCACCCTTTGTTATGCTTTGCGAACACGAGCAAGGCGTTCATTGGAAGAGTTGCGAAGAGACGCTAATCTGGCTATTTGTCCACTGGAGCTGGTGAATGAGTCAAACAAACCCTTGTTGTTTGAGCGAGTTTTGCTGCGCTCTCGTTTTATGGGAATGTATCGCGGCACGCAGTATATTTGGACTTCAGGGGCGCGGTTGGTGTATCACGGTGAAGATCCGTTGCCGGAATTGAACTATGTAGCGGGGCCTCCGGCATATGATGAGGCGTCGGATTGTTTGGCGGAGCCAAAAGAGCAGCTGAAGCGAGGTATGTTCGACCGTGCCATGGATGGCATTCGCGGAGGTATCGGAAAGGTGCGCAATGGTTGATAGCTTGGTGAATTGGGTTTTGAATCATATGCCAAACCTGTTACGTGCGGGGGTTATTGCGCTGCTGGGGTACCCGGTTATCCGGCTAGCGGACTTGCTGTCACGTCGTGTAATGACGCGGCGTCAGATGACCCCGCAGGCGATGATGGTGATTAGCAAAACGATCCGTTATGGTTTGGGTGTACTGTTATTGATTACAATTATGGGCGAACTGGGTTTTCGACTCACGGCCATAATCGGTGCTGCTGGTATTGCTGGTATTGCGTTTACATTCGCTTCCCAAACCAGTTTGTCTAATTTGATCAGCGGTTTGTTTTTGATTGCAGAGAAGTCCTTTGCTGTTGGAGATGTTATTCAAAGTGGTGATACGACCGGTGTGGTTGAGTCGATTGATTTGCTTTCCGTTAAGATTAGAACGTTTGATAATCGGTATGTACGTCTCCCAAACGAGTCTCTTGTAAAGGGGCAGGTCACAAATATAACGCGTTATCCGATACGTCGGTTTGATGTGGATGTCGGCGTTGCATACAAGGAAGATATTGACCATGTGATACGGGTTTTGGGTGAAGTGGCAGATCAGAATGCGTATTGCCTGGATGAGCCAGCCCCGATCGTTATTTTTAAAGGGTTTGGCGAATCATCCCTCGATTTTATGCTAGGAGTGTGGTTTGAGAAAACGGAACTTTTGAAATTGCGCAATAGCTTGTTGCGCGATATCAAGAATCGTTTTGATGCCGAAAAGATTGAGATTCCGTTTCCGCATCGTTCGCTTTATGCTGGCGAGGCTACGGCACCGTTTCCGATTCGGATTGTACAGGGTGCGGGTACCGCAAGTGAAGGCGGTGGTGGCGAAGCGTTAACGTAATATCGGGAAAAGAAGGATTATATGAAACGTGTATCTTGCTTGTGTTTTTCAGCTATTATTATGGGCGTTTTCCCATTGGTGACCTTAGGGTGGCAGGCAACTCCTTTTCGGTGTCCCTATCTGGATGGAACTTCTCGCCCTTTTTATCAGTTAGAAGTAGGTATTATGGCGGATGCTCGGACAGGGGACGGTGGTCCTCGCTATTCCCAGATGGATGTGCGCTCGGGGGCTGCTTTAGGATATTTTCATCAGGTCTGGCAGGGAGATATAGATCTTGGTGTACGGTTTGACAGTGTGCTCCCCCTGCGTACGTCTGCGTTTGATCCGCCTTCGCATCTCATGGAGCTTGTGCTAGAGGCACGTTGGTTTTGGCGTTATGTGAACGGTACGGGATTCGAGTTGCAGATGGATCCCGGTTTTTATGCGAGTACGGAAGATTTGCTTGATATGCCTATCAGTATTCCGGTTACGGCTGCTGGTGTTTACACGTATGATCCTTCGTTGGCACTCGTGGCTGGGTTGCAAATACGGCCTAGTTTTCATTATGTATTTGTGCCGTATGGTGGTGTTGTGTGGCAACCGCATCCCCAGTTTCGAATGGATGCCACGATACCGGAGGCAAGGTTGACGGTTCACTTGGATCGTGAGTGGTCGGGCTATGCCGGTTGGTCCTGGAATAGTACTACCTATCATGTGAAACCGGATGTGATTGGACGCAATCGACTAACTTTAACGCAGCAAGAGATTTACGTTGGTCTATCGCGTGGGCTTTGGGATGAATTACGCATCAGCGGATCATTGGGGTGGCTTATGGATCGTCATGCACGTGCAACGCGCTCGCGCAATTCTCGCCGAAGCACGCTGGATATTGATGATACTGTGGTTATGCGGTTTGGCGTGTCGGGTGCATTTTAAGCTTGTGCACTGCGTCGATGCATGTGCGTTTCGTTTTTCTGTTGCTCGGTTATGCTCGCTATGTAAATCTGTCCTAGTGTTACTTATCCAGTATTCTACAGATGCATAATTCTGTGAGAGGAAATAAGGGAATGTGATGCATGCGGATGATATTTTATCTCCTGAAACGTATCGAATTATTTTTTCTCTTTGGCCGGATTTTTTCTGTTTGGCTGATCGTGATGGTATTTTTCTTGACGTAAACCCTGCTTGTGAACGGGTTCTCGGATTTTGCCGCGAAGAGATGATTGGGAGAAGCTGGGAAGACTTTATTCACCCCGATGACGTCGAGAAGACGCGGGCTCAGGTAGACCAGCAACTTACCGGTAAGGAAGTATTGAGTTTTACTAATCGATACCGGACGAAATCAGGAGAGTACCTGTATATTCAATGGCAGGGAGTTGTCACGGATTCGCAGTGCCTCATTGGTATTGGGCGCGATATCACAAAAGATGTCCGGCGGTCGGAGCTTTTAGCGAAAGTGGCGCAAAACGAGCGAAGTAGTTTATGTGCGACGTTGCATGATGGCATCAGTCAGCAGCTATTCGGGTTGCGTATGATTGCCAGCCAGCTACGCAGTGCTTTGGAAAAGCATGACTCTGAACTTGCTTGTAGAGCGGCTCTCATGGAGCAGGTGATTCAGGAAACCATGCGGTCCACCAAAAACGTTATGGAAGGTTTGGCTCCTTGCGTAAAGCATGACGGGCGGCTGTGGATAGCCTTGGAACGTTTTTGCGAGCGGATAGGAAACCTATATAATGTACATTGTGTTTTCGAGGTTCCGGAAATACACATAGATCCTGATGTGGCGAATCAATTGTGCTTAATTACGCAGGAGGCTGTGATGAATGCTGTGCGGCACGCTTCTGCTAGTCGCATCGATGTATCGATGAAGCAACATGAAGAAGGTTTCTCTATCTGCGTTGAAGATAATGGTATCGGTATCCCTGCCAAGCGAACTACGTCTGGCTTTGGATTGTCAATTATGCAGGATCGTGCGCATGTCATTGGAGCAACGCTAGAAATCCAGGCAAATCCAGGTGGGGGCACGCGCGTCACTTGTATGGTAGATATGCCGAAAGAGTTGCGTCGCATGCCTGACGTCAGCACAACATGTGATTCTTCTAGCCCGCCTGTATCGTGATTGCTTCATCACCTAGGATTTGCATACAAGTAATGAATGTCACTATCTTACGTTTTTTGTGATTTGCATAAACTTGGTTCGTATCAATCAATAGGAGGCTGCATGTGAATCTTTCTCAAGGGTGGAATACGTGGAATGTTCGCAGTGTGTTGTCGCATGTCTTGTTGCCGGATGCGTTTGGTATATCGTTG
>PWYP01000030.1 GCA_003567805.1 PVC group bacterium | reverse complement strand
GCGGCTAACATCTCTACAATTTGATTCTGTGCGAGGAGCCTCCTTTCAATACCCCTCGCCTTTTTTTAGCATAATGCCGTTAATTCACAAAAACAGGACTTAGCGGAGTATCAATCGCCTGAACCCTACTGGGAGAAGTTGAATACAATTTCTCCCAGCGGGTTAGGCACACCCTCGTTGGGTGAAAGATATAATGAGAACGATTAAACGCGCAGCATGTATCATTTTTGCCGTTATGGCATCTTCTTGCCTGGGGCGAGCAGAGGCACCAACCTTCGAAATCACACCCCAGCAAACGCAATATGATGACATTATATTTGCGGTCTATTTTAGGGAGAGGCTAACCCGACACGACAAGTGGCGTAGTTATGTCATTACAATCCTCGTATATCCCGATTCGCGAAAACAGATTGATGATACAGGACACCTTCAAATCCAGCATCAAGGCCAATTCATTGCTGCCAATTCAATTCCTAAAACGAAGCAGGACGCACTACCCTATGAAATAAGAAGAAATATTGAATCCCGCAGAGCAATAGCGTTTACCTTCACCCTCAATCAGGATTTCACCAACGGCAGTTGGTTCAACTATCAAGTCAGGAATGACGATGGATCAGTTCAAATGAACTGCCATATTGATTTAGAAACTTTTCTAAAGGCACCAATACCTGAACCCCACTGAAGGAAGCTGAAGTCCATTTCCTTCAGCGGCTCAAGTGTTTCCAATGTCAGATCCAAAGGCGTCCTTGGGTTGTGCATCGCATCCACAAGAATTACCTGAAAGCTAACCTCCACAAGAAGATAAGTCATATGAGTGCAATACATCTTGTCTCCTCCCCATTTGGTATCCTCACATGGTGCGCCTTCATCCTGAACTTGATGGTCGCCTTTTGCTCGAACCGATGGCGCCGAATCCACGAACGGCTTTTGCCATACGCAGCTCTTTGCATCCTTGCCGGACTCGTTTTGCCTGCACTCAATATACGTGGAGGAATTGACGGAGACCTCAATTCCGCAGCCATCGTACTGCTTGCTTTCGGCGTTGGTTTCGCTCAATCATCAGCAAGAACACAATCTGGATGGAAGCGAAACGCAGCAATCATGGAGCTTCTAGTGGGAATTGCAGCCGCAATTCTTGTCGGATGGATCTTGTGGCGTGGTTAATAATGAGGAACATGTAATACCCATTTCCCTTCGCGACTCAACCTCCCTACTCGCCAACATCCTTCCGGCGTGCAGAAGAGAAGTGTGCGCGCAGCACATTGATTTATACGCGCCGGACGTAGATATAGTATGGGGCGAATGCTTTGGGCTTTGCGGTGTAGAACATGGGATAAAGATGCGCAGGGCCAGCAGGTAAATCCAGCTCGAAAGTGGCCGACTTGGCTCCCTCGGGAACCTCCGCACAAAGCACCTGATCCCCAATCTGTAGCCGGGCCCATTGAATATCGATGGCGACGCCATCCGTATAGAAGTAGCGATACGAATCACTAATACAGTCCCAACGTATCGGCACATCATCTCCGATAATCGGATCGGAAAGAGGGCGATCCGCTTCGCGCGGCCAACGCCGCAATTCAAACGCATACCGTCCGGCAGTACGCACATCCAATTCCCAGTACCCTGTGACCTTATTCCCGCTACGAACCTCGCCCTGATGCCAGACTACGGCTGTATCTTCATTGCGAATATCGTGCGTGGTCAATACAACGTCGTCGGAATCTGCTCCGATATAAAAGGGAATGTCACGGTCAAACTGAACCGAAACCAACTCCCACCAATCCTCATATCCTTGACGCAACGTATTCACAACATCTCGATGTTCAGCGGCGACATTCAGCGTCTGACGCGGATCGGAGGAAATATCATATAATTCTTTTCCATCGATCAGTCGCCAACCATTCTGCATCACACAACTCTTACGCCATTTCACGGGGCGCGCTACACGCTGCACATCGGTCACGAGAATACGTTCATCCCAATTACCATCCGATGCATCCCGCATCAGGGGCGTAAGGCTCCTACCGTGAAACGTACGCGTTGGCGGAACTTCGATGCCACATAGATCCAGTATCGTCGGCATGAAATCGATATAAGAGGTCAGCGTTTCGATATCGCGCCCCTCCTCTGCACCGACCGATGGCCCATAGAGGAAAAACGGAACACGGTGCCCGCCTTCGTAGGGACTACCCTTCACGCCTCGCATGCCGGCATTATAGTTGCAGGGACCTTCTTCCACATGGCCCAGTTCGTCGCACGTGACCCCACCGCCGGAACCATTGTCCGTCATAAAGATGACAATCGTATTTTCGGCAATCCCCAACGATTCCAGCTTTTTACGCAAGCGTCCAACATTTTCATCCACATTGGTTACGGTTCCATAAAACCGCGCCCGCTGATCGCTGGGTGCAATTTCCTGGTACTGACTGCTATACTGATCTTCAATGTTCCAAGGACTATGCGGAGTATTGGAGGCAATGTAACAAAAGAAATTTTGATCCTTGTGCCTTTCGATGAATTTCATGCCTTCCGAGAAAAACACATCACAGCAGAATCCCGCGAATTTCTTTTTTTTCCCATTTACAGAATACGTATCATCAAAGTAATCATTGCCCCAGTAATCCGGCGTGTTGCCGATACCGCCTCCACCATGCGAAATGGAGTATTCAAACCCTCGTTCATTTGGCAGAAAGGGCGTCGCATCTCCAAGGTGCCATTTACCAAAGTGGCCTGTTCGATATCCATTCTCACGAAACGCGTCTGCCAAGGTCCATTCGTCATCCCGTAAAAGCGAGCGACCTCCGATAGTATGCCACACACCCGTGCTATTGCAGTTGTGCCCCGTCAGCAGCCCCGCACGTGTCGGGGCACAGGTGGTACCTACATGAAAGTTCCTAAAACGAATACCATCGCGGTGCAGACGATCCAGATGTGGCGTCTTGATGTCTGGATTCCCGTGCGCTCCGATTTCGCCATACCCTTGGTCATCTGTCAAAATAAACACGACATTCGGTCTTTTCATCTTATTACCTTCTAACAGTAGAGGAAGACAGAATAGACCGATCACGCAGAGATAAACATACAACACATTCTATGATGAACGGATCATAGAATCTGGCCAGCCCTTGCCAACGACCGCGCCTCAACGGATTGAATTTCTGCAAATCCTTGTGAACTCACAGGATTCAGTCCATCACTAGCTTCCATGGAAGAGTCTTCTTCATTGTATAGCGAAGCTGGGCAGTCTGTTAAACTGCGGAACAATACATTGCCTTTATACAAACCGACAGTGACTGTTCCGGTGGCACTTTTGGCAAACGCTCCGATTCCTGCCAGTGCAGCCCGTGTGGCCGGATCATAAAAGCGACCATCGTAAATCTGATCCGCAACCAAGGTCGAGAGTATCCGAAATAAATCCCGCGCCTTACGATCCATGGTTGCCTCATATACACATTCCAGACAACGCCCAAGTAACTCCATGCCTGGCGCTTCATACACGCCGCGGCTCTTCGTCCCGATGATTCGATTTTCGAGCGCATTCTTGAACCCCACACCATTACGACCACCAATGGTGTTTGCCGCCTGCATCAGCGCCAAAGGAGCCATATCGTCTCCATTAATCGAGATGGCACGTCCCTGTTCAAAACGCACCGTACATATCTCCTCCTGATCTGGAGCATCCATTGGCCATACGCCCATTGTAGGATTTACAATCGTGCATGGCGTTTCCAAACTCTCCAGGTCTTCAGCCTCGTGCGATAGTCCGGCAAGATTGGCATCCGTGGAGTAGCGTTTTTGCCCACCGGGGAAGGCCTCGATCCCCGCAGCACGTAAATACGTCACCATCTCTAGGCGACCAGGAAAGGCTTCCAATAGCGCAGGATCTCGCCAAGGGGCATACACGCCCATATCCGGCGCTAAAACATTCGTATAACGCTCGAAACGCATCTGGTCGTTACCTCGACCTGTAGCTCCGTGCGCCAACACCATGCAGCCCTCTTTCTGCATCGCTTCCACAACGCCCTTGACGGTTACAGCCCGCGCAATACCCGTTGAGTTCCAGTACCCCCCATCATACATGGCTTGTGCTTGAATCACCTCGAAACAGGCTTCTGCCATCTCGTTTTTGAGATCAACAATATGCGTGGGAGCCCCACATGGATCCATCTTGGTCACGACATCGCGAATATCACTCTCATCAGGCTGCGCCAAGTCGGCAGTAAAACATACAACCTCAATCCCCTCTTCAAGGAGTTTTTTGGTCACGGTTCGACTATCCAGACCGCCAGACACACAAACGCCAACCCTCTTACCATGCAAATCATGCAACTTCACTGTCGCCTCCTCCATGCATTGCTTCTAGACAATCATCCAGCATATCGAGAGCTTCTTCCAATTCATCATCCTTGACATTTAGCGGCGGCAACAAACGAATGACATTTCCTGCCGTAGGAATGGTGAGCAAACCCATTTCTTGGAGAGACTTGGCAAGTGGCTTGGCATCCTGATCAAGCACCAGCCCCAGCATAAGCCCCTCACCTCGCGCTTCAACAACATGATCGAAACGTTCAACAAAATCTTCAAATCCTTCTTTCAGCAAAGCTCCTTTTTCTTTTGCTTTCGCCACCAAACCTTCTTGTTCAATCACATCAAAAGTGGCCAAGGCTGCAGCACATGCAAGAGGCCCACCTCCAAAGGTGCTGGCATGATGGCCGGGATGAAAAACATCGGCAACTTTCGGGCTTGCAACTACGGCACCAATCGGAACCCCACTCCCTAATGCTTTCGCCATGGAGAATACATCCGGTGCTACCCCGGCATTCTCAAAACCAAACCAGTTCCCTGTACGCCCCATACCACACTGCACTTCGTCGCATAGCATTAAAAGCCCATGCTCATCGCACAATGATCGAACACCTTGCAAAAAGGCGGTATCACCCACGATAACCCCCCCCTCTGCTTGTACCGACTCAAGCATAATAGCAACCGTTTTATCCGTGATAAGCGATTTCACTGAATCCAAATCATTAAAATCTGCGTGGACAAAGCCCTCGGGCATCGGCTCAAACCCTTTCTTTACTTTGTCCTGCCCCGTGGCTGCAGCCGCTGCAAGCGTCCGACCATGGAAAGATTTCTTCATGCAGATGACCTCATATTTCCCCTGATCGTGTCCCCACAAACGCGCTAGCTTGATCTGCCCCTCATTGGCTTCCGCCCCGGAATTACCGAAAAAGCACTTCCCTCCCCCGCGAATCGTGCTTATCCGCTCAGCCAAACGCCCTTGTAATTCATGATAGTAAAGATTAGAAACATGAAACATCTTAGTCGCCTGATCCTGCACAGCAGCAACAACTTGTGGATGTGCATGCCCTACGTTCAATACTGCAATACCGGAGGTAAAATCCAAATATACCTTGCCGCTCGCATCCCACACCTTGGTACCCTTACCATGCGTAAGCACAAGCTCAGGCGAATAGGTCGACATGACATAATGACTATAAAGATTCTGTACTTCTTCAACACTCGCTGCCATTTCTTTTTCCTTTCACGTAAATGATAAAATTTCAGAGAAGACAACATATCGCATTTGATACAGAAGCGTCAACTTCCACATGCGGGCAAAAACGGAATTAGCATTCAAATTGTGCCAAATCGATTATCTGTGCAATAATTTGGAAGGTAACAACGTTGTAATTTGTAGAACCAGTTCACATGCTAGAAAACTATGGATGATGCAGAACACATCAAGCAGTTTTTACAAGGCGACGCAAACGCACTCTGCGCGGTTGTCGATGCCTACCGAAAGCCACTTTATAGTTTTATTATACACATGGCGGGAAAAAATGATGACGCTGATGAAATATTTCAAGAGGTATGGATCAAGGCCATGCAAGCGCTACCCCGGTATCGCCACAAGGACCGTTTTTCGAGTTGGCTCTTTAAGATCGCGCACCGACTCATCATCGACCGCAGTCGCAAGCGAAAATTGGCTTTATCGCCCGATCTGGAGTCTGGCGTACTTGCATATTCTGAAACCACAACACAAATCACACCGCACGACCAGGTATCCGACCATGAACTTGGGACAACCATTCGCGGAGCTGTTGCAGAACTTCCGACTCTGCAACGAGAAGTGTTTCTACTCCGCATGGACGGTGATCTGTCGTTTAAGGAAATTGCCCGCATACAAAACACCTCAATTAACACCGCTCTCGCACGCATGTCCTACGCGCTTGGAAAACTTCGCGAACGCCTCTCATCTACCTACAAGGATTGCGCATGAAAAAGAATAATAGAGCCCTGCAATCTTCACATCATACCGATACAATACTTGATCAAAGCTCCCTGCGGGCAGCGTGGGAAGCATCGGCCCCAGAACCATCGCCGCAAACCGTAACCAACATCAAACAATCCATACGAATGCAAGCGGAACAACACGAACAAAAGCAGAATCGGCAGCATATCCATATTTTCTGGAAACCGGCTCTGGCCGCTGCAGCGATGTTTATGCTTGTTACCAGTAGCTATCTAATGTGGCAGCAAATGGCCACAACGCATGCATTGTGGCAAGAACTCACATTCATGGAAGACGAAATTCATTCCGAACTCGACGCACTGGAAGTCAGCGTCTGGGATGCACTTGCCGAACTAGAAGCAGAATCGCCCACCAATGAAGCGCTCCTACATGCCTTTACACTACAAATGATAACATGGGAGGACTAACCATATGAACACACACACACGCCTTATTAGACAAATGTTAATCTTGCATAGTATCAGCATGTTATTGCTGTTACCCATCCAGCCAGTATTTGGGCAGCGCCAAGCCCCCGCCCAAAGACATCAGCATGTACAGGAATCAGAACGCATGCACAGCAGACGCGAAAATGCCGGTCAACAACACCGGGGCGGCATGCAGTGGCTGCTGTCTCTGCGCGAGTCAGATCCGGATACATACCAATCCCTTCAGGAATTGCGAGAAAGCGATCCAGAAGCATTTATGGAAAGGGCGCGTGAACACATGCTCCAGCAAAGACGCAATGCTCTTTTGGAGCGTCATCCTGCATTACAAGATTTTCTGGAAAATTTACCAACGGAGGAGAGAGAAGCGTTAGAGGCTGATTTATTTCCTTTCGCGCGACGGGAACGAGGCAGACGTGAGGGTATAGCGTCTCCCCACGCGGAACCGGTACGTCGTATGCGAGGAAGAAAAATCGATCCGGCACAATTTGATGCCCGCACGCAACATTTCGAAGAAGAGTTGGAACGAGCCGAAAAGCGGATAGAGCATTTACGGGAATTACTGAAGCGCCGGCGCGCATTACGCGCAGAGCTCATCGGCACCGAGTAGCTATCCAATTGCAGCCCGCAAAGCCGCGATGTGCGCGGGGCTCGTGCCACAACATCCGCCGATAATGCGAGCGCCGGCATCGAGCAGCAACCCGACCTTGCCCGCCATTTGAGCGGGGCTCTCGCGAAATATTGTCTGACCATTCTCGATCACCGGCATCCCCGCATTGGGCATCGCCATCAATGGTATCTGACATCCCACCACATCTTTTAGTTGCCCGACGATGGCAGCCATGTCATCGATTCCCGTACCACAATTCGTGGAAATCACATCTGCACCAGCATCCAAGCATGCTTCAGCAAATTGCGCCGGACGTACCCCCATCATCGTAGCATAGCCACCGGTAGCGACCGGATCAAACGTCATGCTCACGATACAAGTAAGGTCTGATGCTGCGGCACGAACTGCCCGCAACGCAATGATCGCTTCTTCTAGCGCCGTCATCGTTTCAATAATAACCGCATCAGCCCCGCCACCCGCCAATCCCTCGACCTGCTCGACAAACGCAGCATAAAAATCATCTTCCGTTTCATCGCCATACGGTTCCAGCATCGCCCCCGTAGGCCCAATGCTTCCCAGAACATATTGCGAGTCACCAGCAATATCTTTCGCTATACGAGCGGCAGCCATATTGATCTCCCGACATCGATCAGCCAACCCGTAATGCGACAACTTATAGCGCGTCCCACCGAAACTGTTACACTCCACAATATTACTGCCAGCCTCACGGTATGCAGCATGAATCGCTTTAACGTCATCAGGCTGATCGACACACCATAACTCAGGACAACTCCCGGGCGCTAAACCACGATCCTGCAGCATGGTCCCCATTCCCCCATCACACAATAATATTTCCCCAGCCTGCACACGCTCGACCATATTCTGCATAGATATCCCCTTTCGCAAAACCAAGATTTCACAGTTTTACCGCTTCCGCATGTGACCCACAAGATTATTTACAAATCGTATGTGGGATACTTGCCAAGCCATCCCCTCGCAGATATACTATACGCATGTAAAATGTATCTTTAGAAAAACAACACATCAAAAAGGGAGAAACATCATGCGCAAAACAATCATCCGCAATATCTCACTATCTCTCGCATTTGTTACACTCACCGGTTGCTCTGCATTTCGTCAATCAGTGGGAGATCAAGACCCCGCAGGGGCTTCCACCATAACCGCCCGATTTGATCAAAGAGATCTAATCGAAATGGCAAATCAAATCAAAGCAGACATACTGAATCACCCATTCCCTGCGGAAGGAGAAAATCCCATTATTGCTCCACTTGGCATTCAGAATCATACCCGTACACACCTTGATGTGAATGCATTGGAAAATACGCTGGTGACACAGTTATTGAATACGGGAAAAATGCGCTTTGTTAATACCGCCCGGCGCGATGATTTGATGAAAGAGCAAGGATTCCAATTGGCCAATGCAACCGAAGAGACCCGTGCAAGAATTGGCCGTCAACTTGGCGCAGGTTACATGCTCACAGGTTCCATTACGGAGATCTCGCAAGCCACCGGCCGTCAGGTTCGCGCGTCACGCCAGCGCGACATCTATTATCAACTGACTGTTGAAGTGACAGACCTGGAAACCGGCTTGATCGTACTACGCAAGCAACGAGACCGGATGCGTCGTGCAAGTCGCCCCATATTCGGTTGGTAATTCATAGTGCAAGCAGCCCGGACATACGGGAAATTCATCTGGTTATCTGGTCTCAGCATCATGCTGATGACCGGAACCGGTTGCGTCTCATCCGGTTTACATCGATCACGCTCGCAGTTTTACCGTGGATCGTTTGAAGAAGCTGCCGAAACGTTCGACAATCGTCCCGTACGATCCCGCGACGAGTTACTAATGCTGATGGAGCGTGGCACGGCATGGCAAGCCGCTGGAGAATACAAACGCGCCATTGAAGATTGGCTGGAAGCCGCTGACTTGATTCGTGCACTTGATTATATTCGCCTAAGCGAAAAAGCATCGAGCTTGATCATCAATGATGCCACCCAGACCTATTCGGGACGCCCATACGAACGCGCGCTCCTGCATGCCTTTACGGCCAAAAGCTTTTTTATGCTCGAGCAGTGGCACTCCGCAGGCGTCGAAGCACGGCTCATTGCCGACGGGCTAGAAGAACTCAACGGGTTCCCCGATGACCCATACACACGGTATGTGGCAGCTACCGCCTTTGAACTCATTCGGGACTTTAATGGTTCCCGAATTGAATACACAAAAGCCGACGAACTCACCAAGTATCTTCGCATTGACCCACACACGGGCATCATAACCCCCGGCACAAATGCTCCCCCGAAGCAGACATCATCAATAAACGAGTTGATTCTTTTCGCAGGAATCGGACGCGCCCCCATGTTCAACATGGCACCCCCGGCACAAAATGCTCGCTGGGGTCCCAGCCCGTACGTCGAAATCCGCCAAGGAAATCAAGTGTTGGGCCGCAGCTATACACTCATGACCACCACATCACTTGCACACGATACCGAACGCAGAATTGCTGCCATCCAAGCCGCCAAAACGGTAACACGAATTGTCATCAAGGAGTCAATTGCATCCGCTGTAGAAGAAAACAACACCCTGCTGGGAGGCCTATTGCGTATCTTTTTATATGCCACAGAAGCACCAGATACACGAAGTTGGCAAACCCTCCCAAATTGGCTCCAAGTAGCAAGAATCCCCTTGCCGGAAAACGCCACGCATCTGCAACTGAACTTCAAATCCTCTGGCGGCACCACGCTTAAGACGATGATCCTCGAAACCACATCGCTCCCACAAACGGATGGCAAACACATATTTCAAGCACGGGCATGGTAATATACCGTTCTGCACGCATTGCCACATCAGCAAAATATCACGGTCAGACAAAAAGAGAAATTCTTGTAGCATCTACTTGTCATGAAGAGAACACCGTGCTATACACAAGACTGTCTTAATGAAAAGGCAGGATCTACGGGGAGTAGCTCAGCCTGGTAGAGCGCCAGCTTTGGGAGCTGGATGTCGCAGGTTCGAATCCTGTCTCCCCGACCACGTGTAACCGTTTCGGGCGTACGTGGCAAAGCAATCAGATCCTAGCCGTGCTATAAAGCGCTGGCATACAGTATACTGTGAAAACTCCAACAGCATATTTTGACGCGGTCATCTTCGATATGGATGGCACAATTACGGAACCCGTTTTCGATTTTGATGCAATCCGAAAAGAAGTCTTTGAAGCGACTGGTTGCACGGGTGACATAGAGTCGTACCCAGAAACCGAGCGCGAGATAGCCTGGAGGATTATCATGCGGCATGAACATAACGCCTCACAAAACCAAGCGGTCAAACCAGGCACACATGATTTTCTGGAGAAATGCCGACTAGATCAGATTCCCTGCGGCTTGCTTACGCTGAATTGCCGTGAAAATGTGGATACGCTACTTCGAAACTTTGATCTTTCTTTTGATATGATCATTACGCGAGAGCATGATAATCCCAAACCACATCCTGCTCCCGTGCTGGAAATGACACAGCGATGGAACGTATCCCCTAATAAAACCCTACTCGTGGGCGACTATATCCATGATATCCAATGCGGAAAAAACGCAGGTACCCAAACCTGCTTTTTCTACAATCCTGGATATCGAGATTTCAGCCAAGAAGCTGATATTAGCGTGTGCTCGATGCAAGAGCTCATGCGGGCTGTATTTCCCGCCTAAATCGGCTCAACGCTTACCGACAACCCATACGAACGAAGCTGATCTCGGTGCTCAAGTGCAGCCGTTTTACCTTCAACTTCTGCAATCGCTTTACCGCGCTCATGCGCTTCGAGCATGATTTTGGCAGCCATGGATATGTCATAGGCAAACACAATTTGTAGACAATGAATCACATGGGCTACGGTGTTAGCGTCATCATTGTGCAGAACAACCTGACAAATGGGTTCCTGCTGAACCGACTGCTCTGTGTTCGGTTTCTTAACCGTCTTTACATGCGTATTATTCATTACAATCTATCCATCTAAGCAATCTTAAAAACTAACTTCACTCGAAAGGGATCAGTAGACGATAGGAGCGTATACATCATACCCTGAAAGTTTCTTGCGTCCTTCTAAAAATGACAATTCAATCAGAAATTGTATTTGAACAAGCTCTCCGCCCGCCTTACCAATTAGCTCTGCGGAAGCAGCAGCAGTCCCGCCCGTCGCCAACAGGTCATCAACCAACACGACCCTATCTCCCCGCACAAAAGCATCTTGGTGAATAGCGAGTGATGCGGAACCATATTCCAACTCATAGGATACTTCATACGTTTTGTAAGGCAACTTTCCCGCTTTGCGTATCGGTACAAGGCCAATCCCTAATCGCTCGCACAATACCCCCCCGAAAAAGAAACCACGCGCATCAACAGCTGCCACTTTTGTTACGCCTAACCCCTGTATCTGATCAGCAAATAGCTGCATGGCAAACTTGAACAACGCAGGATCTTGCAAAATGGGTGTAATATCCTTGAAAAGGATGCCTGGCTGCGGGAAATCCGGCACATCCCGGACTGCTATTTTCAGATCGTCAACCGTCATCATCCGTTCCTTTCCTGAACCCTTTGACATCACAAAAAAGGCAACGTATCAGAATTAGCTAGTTACGCAATGTCGCGATGTTGCTCATAGGCCGTAATATCCGCATCGTGAGCAAGCGTAAGCGCAATATCGTCCAGACCTTTCAGCAAGTGATCTTTCACTTCGGGCTTGATGTCGAAGTGAAACGACTCTTCTTCGTCCATATGCAATACAACACGCTGCTCTTCCAAATCAACGGTCGCTTGCAAACCAGGAAATCTTTCAACCATTTCGAAAATGGCCTGTACTTCATGCTCCGCTAACTGAACCGTTAAAAGACCATTTTTTACGGAATTATTCGCAAAAATATCGGCAAACCCCGGTATGTGCTGACCACCCCGCTCCACCCAAGGCGCAATTACAACACGAAAACCAAACTGCATAATAGCCCAAACAGCATGCTCACGACTGGAACCACACCCAAAATTATTGCGGGCAACAAGAATACTGGCTCCGCGAAACCGCTCTTGATTGAGCTCAAAAGCTGGGTCCGGATTACCATCCGGCAAACGACGCCAATCATTGAACAATCCTTCTTCAAAACCAGTGCGACGAATGGATTTCAAGTACTGCTTGGGAATGATTTGATCGGTATCAATGTTCGCCCTATCGAGTGTCGCGACCAATCCTGTATGTGATGTAAAGCTTTCCACGGTACTCTCCTATATTCTTAAACCAGCGTGCGGTAATCTACAAAATGCCCGGCAATTGCTGCGGCTGCCGCCATCTCCGGACTCACCAAATGCGTGCGGCCACCCTTGCCTTGACGTCCTTCAAAATTACGATTGGACGTAGATGCACAACGTTCTTCAGGACGCAACTGGTCTGGATTCATAGCCAAACACATGCTGCAACCAGCCAAACGCCATTCCCCCCCAGCCTCTGTAAATATTTGATCCAGGCCTTCAGCCTCGGCCTGACGTCGCACGGGCTCACTTCCCGGCACAATCATCAAGCGCAAACCTTTCGCAACTTTATGCCCTTTCATTACGTTGGCCGCACGCCGTAAGTCTTCAATGCGCGCATTGGTGCAACTACCAATAAAGACTGTGTCTAGGTGAATGTCTGTCATGGGGGTACCTGCCTTCAACCCCATGTAAGCAAGCGCCTTTTCAACATCGACCCGATTAAAATCCGGCAAATCTTCCGGTCCAGGCACAACGCTCGTCACATCCGTAACCATTCCCGGACTCGTACCCCACGTAACCTGCGGTACAATCTTGTCTGCCTCAATCGTCAGCGTCCGATCGAAGACCGCATCCGGATCACTGGGTAACTGACGCCATGCCTCGATTGCCTTCTCAAGCGCTTCGCCCTTCGGCGCAAACGGACGATTCCCCGAGCGAATGTAATCGAATGTCGTCTCATCCGGAGCCATCATGCCTGCGCGTGCCCCCGCTTCGATGCTCATATTACAGATCGTCATCCGCTCTTCCATGGTCAGCGAACGTACAGCTTCTCCGGCATACTCCAATACGTACCCCGTTCCACCGGCTGTTCCAATAATACCAATCAATTTCAGAATCATGTCTTTACTCGTCACGCCCGGCTGCAATTGCCCTGTGAACTCAACCTTGAACGTGCCGGGCTTGGATTGGCGCAACGTCTGTGTGGCCAATACATGCTCTACTTCAGATGTGCCGATACCGAAAGCCAGCGTACCGAAGGCACCATGTGTAGACGTATGCGAATCCCCGCAAACAATTGTCATACCGGGAAGGGTGAGCCCCTGCTCTGGACCAATAACATGTACAATACCCTGCTTATCGCTGTCTAAACCATAAAGGCTGATATCAAACTCAGCGCAATTCTTTTCCAGTGCCTCAATTTGCTCTTTAGAAACAGGATCCAGAATTTCGGTGCGATTATCAGTAGGCACATTGTGGTCCATCGTTGCAAACGTGTTACCTGGACGCCTAACATTGCGACCAGCCAAGCGCAACCCCTCAAAAGCCTGGGGACTGGTTACCTCATGCACCAAGTGACGATCAATATACAACAACGTCGTACCATCATCTAAAACAGTAACAACATGCTGATCCCAAATTTTTTCGAACAATGTCTTTCCCATGTAAACAAGCCCTTATGTTATTTCTTCTCCACGAGCCATCACCACTTTGCCAGTACGAACCATTTCCACAAGCTCGAACTTACGAAGCATGTCAATGCAAGCATCAACTTTGTCGCTATGGCCAGTCACCATGATAATCATGGAATGATCCGTAAGATCAACGGTTTTCGCTCCAAAATGCTCACAAATCTGAAATGCTTCGCCCCGCGCTTCAGATTCCACACGTATTTTGATCAATGCAAGTTCACGAATCACCGAAACATCATTCGCATGGTCAATGCAATGAATCACATCAATCAATTTACTAAGCTGCAAAATGATCTGCTCGAGACCGTCATGCGAACCTTTGGCGGCAATCGTCATGCGCGAGTAGCGCCCATCGATCGTCGGAGACACGACAAGGGAGTCGATGTTAAATCCACGGCGGGAAAAGACTTGTGAAATACGCGCCAAAACACCGGGGCGATTGGCAACATAAACACTGATTGTATGTGTTCTATTATCGGACATATCATCCTCTTTGCGCTGAGAAATCGTTATCGTTTTGTTTTGCACTTCCGTTGTCATCACGTTGATCCTGTAGGTTTCTCAAGTTTAGTGGTATCTTTGGGTTCATCAATAAGCATATCTTCTAACGGTGCCCCTGACGGTATCATCGGGAACACATTATCCTGCTTTTCAACAATGGCTTCCACAACACAGGGGCCATCGTTATAGTCAATGGCCTTCTGCAATACCTTGTCGATATCGGCAGCGCGCTTAAGCGTAAAGCCTTTTACGCCTTCATAACATTCTGCCAAGCGCGCAAAATCCGGATTCCCTTCCAAATCAACCCCGCTTTTTCGATCATCATAAAAAAGTGTCTGCCACTGACGAACCATGCCCAGATACCGATTGTTCAAGATCAGAACTTTTACCGGTAGCTTGTTAACCGCTGCTGTCGCTAATTCAGCCATCGTCATCTGAAACCCTCCATCCCCTACCACGGCCCATACTTGCTTATCCGGTCGGGCAAAAGCAGCACCGATTGCTGCAGGAAAACCGTACCCCATGGTTCCCGCACCACCGGAACTCAACCAAGTGTGTGGCTCAACCGTTTTGCAAAACTGCGCAGCCCACATCTGATGCTGACCAACGTCAGTGGTGATAATGGCACGACTTTCCGTCAAACGATCAAGCGAATCCAGAATCTGCTGCATTTTCAAACCGCCACGCTTCTTGTAACCCAATGGATACTTGCGTTTAAAATCGTCGATTTGTTCCAACCATGGACCCGTTGGCAGCTTTCCAACCAAGGGAAGCAGATGCTCTATAACCGTACGAGCATCACCATGACAATAATGATGGCACTGAATCATACGACCGAACTCGGCAGAGTCGATATCGACATGGATCCGAACGGCTTTTTTGCAGAACTCAGGCGCTTTTCCGATGATACGATCATCATATCTTGAACCAATCGACATAACTAAGTCACAATGAACCATCGCCTTGTTTGCATAGGCGGTGCCATGCATGCCCAGCATGCCCAAGGAGAGAGGATGATTCTCGGGAAAAACCCCCTTACCCAACAAAGTTGTCGTCACGGGTGCCTGTAACTTCTCGGCTAAGGCCAATAATTCGTCATGCGCGTTGGCAATCAGCGCGCCATGGCCAGCCAGTATCACCGGACGTTCCGATTGACTCAATGCTGCGGCAATATGCGTCAGCGCGTCCTCATCAGGATCGCCTGCATCCGGCTTATACCCAGGCAAATCCATTTCGGGAAACAGGTCACCGGTGAAGGGGCCCGAACTGAAATCCTTTGGTATATCAATTAATACGGGCCCAGGTCTACCCGTTGCAGCGATATGGAAAGCCTCTCGAACCATGCGCGGAATCTCATTCGTATTTTTTACAAGATAGCTATGCTTCACGACGGGCATGGTGGTTCCGAAAACGTCGGCCTCCTGAAAAGCATCCTTGCCTAGCATCGCACTAATGGTTTGGCCCGTTAGCACCACCATCGGAACCGAATCCATGTGCGCCGTGAGTATCCCCGTAATGGTATTCGTTGCACCCGGGCCACTCGTTACAATCACGACACTGGGCTTTCCCGTCACGCGCGCCATTCCATCGGCCATGTGAGCGGCGCCCTGCTCATGTCGCACCAAAATCAACTTGATTTTAGAATCCACAAGCGCATCAAACATGGGCAATGCAGCACCACCAGAGAGTCCAAATACATACTCGATACCTTGGTTTTCCAAACATCGAACCAAGGCTTCGCTACCTGTCATGCTCTCATTGTTCACAGCGTACTCCTTATATTACACATACGGGCCGTTTTATAGATTTCCAAAACAAACACCGTATTAACCACACACACAACAACTAATCAACACAAAAACGCAAAACATTACACACAAAACGATCCACAAAAACAACAAACGCATCATTTTTGCGCAAATCAACATAACAAAAGAAGATTACTACGAAAATATGGCCACACAAAACCAAAACCTGCACCACCAAGTAAAATACATAAACAATAATGCCGCTGCATCCAAAAACACCACATTTTACATTACGATTCAGAAGAAATCATATTATGTAAGGCGAAACCCGGAAAACTCGTCCTTTTTAATGGCAATGTAGCAAACGATCATTGTATTATCCCAAACTCATGGTTGACTTATTTTACATACTTATTGGATTCTTGCTAGGCATTGGTGCTCTACAAATCCCCAAGTTGCGATCAAAAATGCGCAACCAACAACCCCATGCAACCCAAACAGGTGTCGCGGAAAAGAAAGCGACCCTATCCACACAAGAACTCCAAGAGCGATCCGCTCAATTCGAGACAATTGTTCAAAATGCGACTGAATCCATCATCATTATCGATGCACATATAAAGATATCGTATGTAAATCCAGCTTTTGCCCGACTCCATGGTTACACACCCGCAGAAGTTATCGGTAAATCCCCTCTCTTTCTAAAATCCCCTGATACCAAGCGAGAAACCTATCGAGAGATTAAAGAAGCCATGGCCAACGCAAAACCATGGCACGGTGTTCTCATGACGCCGACCAAAAGCGTCACCGCCATCGCTCTAGATACCTTGATTACGCCTGTTATGAATGCAGCGCGCCAACCAACCAGTTTTATCATTATCGGCAGAGATCTAACACGGGAAAACCAACTGGGCACACAACTGCAACAAGCACGAAAAATGGAAGCAATCGGTACGTTAGCGGGAGGGATTGCGCACGACTTTAACAACATTCTCAG
>PWYP01000099.1 GCA_003567805.1 PVC group bacterium | reverse complement strand
TCCCGACCTCATGCCGATTCGGGAATCACCGCGCTCCATATTATCTGACCTCGCCCCGAATTGCATCCAATGCTTCGCGTGCATCGTCATGCCATCGACTATCCGATTCCGCCTCTAAAATCTCTTCCAATACAGGCACCGACGCAATCGCCTTCTCACCGAACCCACCCAGTATCCGAATCGCATGCGCACGCGGATCCTGGCGTAATCGCGAGATGTGCGTCACATCAGACACAGCCTCAATCAGCACGGGTATCAACTGTTCTCCCTCCAGATCCAATCCTACGGCTTTATCCATCACCTGATTTAACAGAAAACGGCCATCGCCCTCCGGCGGATGCTGTATCACATAAAGCAAGGCCGTCAACAGTTCATCGGTCTGCACATACGCCGGATCCGCATGTGCAGATAGGATATTGAATGCCGCCCTGGGAGCCAGATAGCCAGGGTAGCTGTGCTGCAAGGCTGCCACGGCAACGGGAACCAGCTTGGCGGGATCGCTCGTGATACGGCTCACCGTCCGGACTGCATTCAACCGGACCCAATCATCGTCATCGTCAACCATCCGCATCACGACCGGCAGAGCATCTGCAGCATGTTCATGATACGTGCGCAAAGCAATTAAGGCACGCACCCGCACCCAGGGATGTTCATCTTCCAATAACCGAACAAGCACAGGTACTTGTTCTTCCAGTAAAGCAACCAATGCGTCATGTCCTTCAGGCTCCCGCCTGTAGCGGCCTGCCTTCTGCATCACATGACAATAAGAGCTTCGCACCCGCCAGTCATCATCATCCGCCATGGACACAACAGCCTGAATAGCCTCCTGCCCACGATCAACCAAACTATTTTCGGCGATGTGCCGAATGTATGTAACGGGGTCCGATAAGGCGGCCAGCAATACATCTAGTGACTTGGTATTATATTTAGCCTGGAAGGCGGCTTCCGCCCGATCACTGGCTTCGCGGACGCGTAGCGTGTCATCCAATTCTGCAAAAGATACAGGGCGAACCGTTCGCACGCGATCAATTCTACGGTGTTCACGTTGCGGTATGTAGCGCGTGATATCCAAACCTACATCCAACCGATTCCCCCCGCCTCCTTGCGCGGTTGACATCACAGCGAGAACATTCGTGCCAGGCTGTAGTAATGCCAAAGCGTTATCATCCAGCTCAAGAAACACATAGCCACCACGCTGGCCTCGGACGACATCGACCACAAGTTGACCATTCAAGTAAACACGCGTTTCAGCAGGACGAACTGTGCGCAGACGTATACGTAGTTTTTCGCCAAGCACATCTTCAACATCAAATCGTCTCCTCGCCAGTACGATAGCACTCTGGTCGGCATCCTCGAATCCTGCGTCACCGGCAAGCACAATTGCCTCGCCTTCTATCCAATCGGCATCATCATAATCCAACTGTTCCCAACCAAAGGGCAATTCCGCACCCTGCTCGATCCATTGGGTACGCCATGGCTGGGGGCCATAGGCAACAATGGCAGCCAGCCGTTCCCAGACAGGTGGACGCAACGCTGGCAACGGCTCAAGCAGGTCCCGCGACCGTCGTCCCGGCGCTGTCCAATTCATATTAGAAATATTTTTCAACTCTTCCCATGCATCCCAGAAACGCGCGCCCTCACGAACATTCCATGCTACCGCTCCATCCGAAAAGCGTTCTTCCAATGTGGTGAGCCGATCGTCTGCAACATCCCCTACCACACGCTGCAAGGCCTCAAATTGCTTTGAGGCGAGAAAGCCATGATCTTCGTCAAGATTGCTCTCGATTTCCATAATGGTATGTTCAATGGAAGCCAGCAAATGACCACGTGCATTCTCGAGTTGTTCCACGGCTCGCCGATCCGTATCTGTCGGTAACATCGAATAATCCAACGCCGCAATAGCTTGATCGAACGCCTCCCAATCGCGCGCAACATACAAATCCCTGAGTTCACGAACCCTCACATGCAAGGCAACATGTGGACTAAACACACTGGGTTCTGCACCAAGAATACGGAGTCGTTGCGCTGGTACGGTAAAACCAAGCACCATGCCACCTGTCGTGAAGTCAGGTCCAGAATCGATATAATTCGAACCATCGAAACGCGTAAGAGCCTCGTGATATGGTAACAACACAAAGCCTCCTTGCCACGTTCGGCTCAAATTATAGTACCACGTTTGTTCGTCCATAAACGTCTGGAGGGCATCACGCCCTGCTAATGCCGCGGCAAGTGGACCCCACGTAATCGACCAGAACCCACCAGTATGTCCATGCTCGCGCCCCCAGTGGTTCAACGCAACCGAACGAGCAAAGGCCTGTGCATCTTCATAGCGACCCGCCAAATGCATCAAGACGGCCGCTGAGGCACTCGTGCCATTATTGTCCGGCGCTTCCCCTGGCATATGATCCCCATACGGGATATTGCCCGTCTGCGCAAACCGACCAAAGAAGTCTAATGCTCGTTCAATCGCCTCTTTATCGACATCTACCCCACATTCTTTTGCAAGCACAAGCGCCAAAGCGGCGGTCACACCGGGTTGATTCAGATTCCCATACCCTTCCCCAGGACTCTTGTGCCCCCATGAACCACTCTTCATTTGGCCACGAGCCAATTCATCGGCTACACCAGCCAAGGCCTCCAATACCGAATCATCGCCTGTCGCTAGATAATACTCAGCCAAAAGAATGCCGCCATATCCCATCGCCCAGTTGTTCAGCGACATGCCCGGATAGTCAACGGATGCAGTATGGTAGGCCGCACGGCGCACTGTATCCAGATAAGCGGGTTCGCCCGTTGCCAGCAACAAGAGAGCGCCCAGCGTAGTGCCCATATTGCCACTTGTTGCAATACGACCATTTGGCTGTTGTGCATCCATCACCACGCGACTGGCCGCCGTAACAATGCGCTTCGATTTCTCGCATTCGTAAGGCCAGCCATTCGCAAAAGCACCTAATTGAGGCAGCGGAATATCAACCATAATCTTATCTTCACCACGCACAACATGTAACTGAAGAGGCATTCCTGTCGCCTCAGCTTCACCAATCGCGTTTCCCAAGGCGGAACGATGTCCAGTGTCCGCACCAAATAAGATACCATTGGCCCCAATAACAAGATCGCCGAACTCGAGGCGACCAGCAGCAGGTGATTTTTCGGCAATACTCACAATTTGGAAATGATAGCCCCGCATCCAGGCAGCCGCCCCCGTGGGGCCCATATTCATATGATTCGAGAATTGCGCTCCATGCGGCGAATAAACCACCGGCTGAACGCCAGCTAAAATCACATGTCCGGCAACCGTACACAAAAGAACAACAAGCATTCCCGAACGAATACCTTGAGCAAAACTCACCTTAAACATAACGTCCACTCCTGTAATGTATCCAAAGCGCTGAGCCTATCCCCGACCCCGGCACTCCCTGTCACGCCGTCCCGTGCCCCGCAGGGAGTCGGGATGAAGGCGGACGTGCCTCCCAAAGCGGTCCCGTGCCCCGAAGGGAGTCGGGAAATCGCCGCACTCCATATTCAACGCCCCCCCGCAGAGCCTACCAGTTCCTTCTGCTTGCCCGCAGCTTTAGCGGGTCCCCTTATTTCTGTCTCCCCCCGCAGAGCTTAACAGCCCTCTTTGTGCTCCTTTGTGTTCCCTGTGGTTAATCCCCAAACAAAACCCAATAGCATTTCCACTTTTCAGCATGTTAGCTTTTCAGTATTTCAGCTTTTTCTCCCGGCTTCCAACATCCTCCGCTTCACCACATCATACGCCAGCTTCGGACGCCGATACTCATCTACAACACCCTTGTTGTTCATCGTGCGTGGACGTCGCTCCCAGAATCTTTCCGTAATACGGCAATCACAGAACTGCCAGATAAAGGCCCCTGAAAGGTCCGGATGATTCAGATACACCCGCAACGACTCATCCAGACAGGCTTCCTGATATTCCTCGCTCCATTTCGCTGCTTGCCGCTGACGGACGCCGTAAATGGCTCCGGCACCAAACTCGCTCATGATAACCGGCTTGCCCTTCGCACCGCTTGCATTCGAATGCAGCCACTTGAGCATCCGTTTCAATTCCGGCTCCACATTATCCGGTCCGCCCCCATACCATGCAGAATACATGTTCCACGAAACAACATCAACCAAGTCGAGACATATGTCGTTTGTTCCCCTGTTCGAGGCAAACGTAACCGGGCGACTTCCATCCCCATCACGCAACATCTTCAAAATGCGGCGGTGCACGGCTTTGCCCTCCTTGGAGACCGAGTCGCATTCGTTCAAGCAGCCCCAGATTACGATCGACGGATGATTGTAGTGCCAATCCAGCATTTCGCGCGTGCTATCCGTGATTTGCTGGTCAAATGCCGGATGCGAAAACTTCACCGTTCGCGCATGTGATTCTTCCCATACGTAGAATCCAAGTTCATCGCACAAATCCAGGAAACGCATGTCATTGGGGTAGTGACACGTGCGGACGGCATTGCACCCTTGATCCCGCATCAACTCCAAATCTATCGCCATTGCCTCAACAGGAATGGCATTGCCATAATGCGGATGATCTTCGTGGCGATTGTACCCATGCAGCTTGAAGGGTTTACCGTTCAAAAGCATCTTTTTGCCTTTGATCCTGATTTCCCTGAATCCGACCCTCTCAATCAAGTCATCGACAATCTCATCATCCGCAAACAATAAGGTTTCTAGCTCGTAGAGATGTGGTGCCTCATGCGACCATGGCTGCACAGTGAGCCCTTGCAGCGAAGCCTTCAGGATGCGCTCTTGTCCTGGCTTCATCGTAACCGCCCCTAAGTCAATCTCATGCGCACCCAGCATACACATGACATGACGTTTTTCCGCCACCTTACTCCAATTCTTCAGCGTAACGCGAACATCTAACGTCCATTTACCTCTTTCCCTGCGCGGGGTGGCAAATACGCGATCGATATAAACGGAAGGAACCAACTGCTGCTCCACAGGGCGTGTAATACCACCATAGGTATAATAGTCGTTCTCGATGTGCAGCGCTGAATGATCCCCGAACGTGTTATCCACTTCAATGATGAGCTCATGCATACCCGCTGACAAATCGGGAATAACCACATCCCAAGGCGTGAAAGCATCATAATGCTGCCCGACTTTGCGGCCATCGATGTAAACCGTGCCCGTATGGGACACACCGCCAAAAACAAGACGGACAGCCGCCCCCACGACGGCAGGAATCTCCGTGCGAAACCATGCCTTACCACGGTAGTTCTCCAAGCCCGGTAATAACTCCCATGCCGAGGGCACCTGAATCGTGCGTGTATATGCTTTGGGTAGCTTGGCTTTACCCTTGCGATCACAACCTGGAACAAAGTCCCAACGGCCACCAAGACTCTGCTGCCAACGAACATCATGCTGCAAAAACGTACGTATCATTCTCTCTCTCCTTGTTTTCTGACTTCAATTTCTGTCAAACACGCTCGGTTTATCCCCGACCCCGGCACTCCTTGTCACGCCGTAGTGCACGAAGGCGGACGCGCAATCCCAAAGCGGCGATTCCAATCGCCGCACTCCAAAACCACCACAAAACAATATGGAGCGCGGTAACGAGCGATAGCGAACTTACCGCTTTGGCAGGAGCGGAGCGACGGGGCCGGCGCACTACCCAGCGCCCTTAACACAACCCAACGCCACCAATCAACCCAACCCGCTCAGCCAATCAACGCCCTCGATAAATCCTACCCGTTCATCGCATCCCCGCCCCCGGCATTCCATGCCATCCCAAAGCGGCGATTTAGATCGCCGCACTCCAAAACCACCCACGGCCATATGGAGTGCGGTGCTCTCCATACCCATATTGATCAGTTCACATCCTTGCTATACCGTTCATCGCCTACTTCCGCTTGCAAACGGTGCAGTTCATCGCGTAACTCGCGAAATACACCCGCATACACCGGATCATGCGCAACGTTATGCATCTCGTATGGATCCTGTTCCAGATCAAACAGTTCCCACTCAGGTTCCATCCCGTCAAGACTGGGAGTTTCGCGTTTCCCTGCACATATGAAGGGATTTATCGTGCCGGGCTTTTTACATCCATCATAGTAGTAGTAAATGAGTTTATATTTGTGTGTCCGTATGCCGTAATGCGCAGCGACATTATGATGCGCTCCATTCATCCAATACCGGTAATACATGGCTTCCCGCCAATCCGGTGGCGTACTACCCTGCAACAGCGAACGGAAGCTTCGACCCTGCATTTCAGCAGGGATAGGCAAGCCAGCAAGGTCCAGAAATAAGGGAGCGAAATCAACATTCAAAATGATGTCTTGATTGATCGAACCTGCTTCCACTTCACGTGGATACCGAAGAATGAATGGCATTCGCAAGGACTCCTCATACATGAACCGCTTATCGTACCAGCCATGATCACCCAGAAAGAACCCTTGGTCCGATGTGTATACGACAATAGTATCCTCCTCAAGGCCGGCATCTTTCAGATAATCGAGAACCCGTCCGACATTATCATCGAGACTTTGCACAACCCGCAGATATTCCTTGATGTAGCGCTGATAAGCCCATTTGCGAAGCTCCATTTCTCCCATGTCATCCGGCAATTCACCCTTTACATCCTCTCGGCACATATCAACGCCCACACGCATCGCAGCAAGTTCGGCAGCTTTGGCTCGGTTTTCGTACGTGTCATAGAGTGTCTCTGGTTCCGGCACATCTTCATCCAGAAACATCCCGGCATGCTTTTCATCCGAGTACCAGGGGCGGTGCGGCGCTTTATGGTGATAGAGCAAGCAGAAGGGTTTTTCTGGATCACGGTTCTCCAGAAAATCGAGACACATATCGGTAATGATGTCGGTGACATAGCCAGGTATCGTGCGCTTGATACCCCCACCCTCACCAGGAAAAATGAATGTTGGATTGTGATAATAGCCCTGTCCGGGTATTACGGCCCAGTCATCAAAACCAGCAGGCTTGTGCCGCTCACCTTCACCTAAATGCCATTTCCCGTACACCGCAGTCTGGTATCCCGCTTCCTGCAATAGCTTCGGAAACGTCTGAAGCTGATTATCCATCGGCGTATTCAGGGTAGTGACCCCATTTACATGGTTATAGGTTCCGGTCAAAATGGATGCCCGACTAGGGGTGCAAATGGAATTCGTACAAAAACAGTTATCGAACCGCATGCCTTCATTTGCAATGCGGTCTAAATGTGGCGTATGGTTGATCCGGCTGCCATAGCAGCTCATCGCATGCGAGGCATGATCGTCCGACATGATAAATAGAATATTCGGTCTCTTCAACAAACCATCCCTTTCTCGCCCCACTTCTACGGGGCAACCCAATCCCCCTCTGGATTAACGAGCAAATCCATCTTTACCGCGAACATGTAGTGCGGATCACCACGCTCTACAACACTTTGAATCAGCGCCTGCAGGGTTGGGCGCGGTTGCGCAGTCAAAACTTGACCATCTGGCAATTGTAGTTGTACTGACTTGCTCAGATCCAACATATGCTGGTTCAACAAAATCGTGACGGGGTGGTCTAGCGTCATGAACTCGATTGCATTTGTTTCGGGCAGTAAGCGCGCATCAACCCTGATTTGCCCTGGTTCCATGCCCACTTCCGGACTTCCTGCCAACCAGTGCAAACGATTGCCGTTATACCTTGTAGTCGTTGCGCTGTCCCAGATAACCCACTCCGGCAGTGGATTTCGAGAAAAGGACTCCAACCAGTGAACCGAATACGTGTTTGTCTCGGCTACACGCGCATTCTGGCGCGCTTCAAGCCACTCTGCTGGATCCGCATAAATCTGCTGCGGGCGACCTTTCCCGTCGCGATCCATAATGCCATGCCCTCGGCCTACATGCAGAAAAGCATCATGCCGATACAGACCAGGGGCGTCCCGCTGCAATGCACGCAACTGCAGGGCATATTCAACAGCTGCCGTATTCCGATTATAGGCTCCATCCTGAGCCCCCATTTGTATCAGCAAAGGAAGGTTCGTATAATTGACCGGCGAAACATTGTTATGATGGCCCGCCGACATTGCCGCTGCTGCCCACCGGTCTGCTGTGCGCGCACCAATCTGGTATACCCCATCGCCCCCCGCGCTGAACCCCATAACGTAAACCCGGTTCGGGTCGACCCCCTCGAAAACAATCATGTTCTGAATCAACCGATCATATAATGGATAAGAATCATCCACGAAATGCAAATTCCACGTATCGGTAACTCCTCGCGTTGCCACATAAATACCATTGGTTATTCCCGCCAGATAGTACGACTGCATCTGTTGCCACTGGCTATCGTTGAGCCGCGTCGGTGCCCCCCCACCACCATGCAGCGCAATATATAAAGGATATCCATCGGCAGGTTTCTCTCCCACTCGCTCGTAGGTATACCGCATGGTTTTATCACCATGCGTGACAACATTCCCGGCGTGCTCTTGCTTGCGTGCCTTGTCTTGCTGGACATCACGCAGATAAGCGCGCCATACCAAATCTGATACAGCATCCAAATCCACTACCGACAATTGGCGCCCGATAATTTTTTCCGATGCCAAAAGTTCATCTAGCGAAGAGGAAGCTACTTTCTTTTCAATTTGTGCCACAGAGATACTCTGACGTTGTAAGATAACATCGCAATCAGAGCAATTGACTGCAGCGACAGACTGCGTGGCGAATAGAAAGAAAAGGGTGATCAGCTTGCCAGCCCAAAAGGCCATATGCAGATGCAAGCGGAAAAGGATAAACATTCGATACTGTCGGTTAATATACACACTCATTCAGCAGTTTTATCAGCCATAGCCTCAGCAAAGGCACGGCCAAATTGACCGAACATTTTACCGGACCCTAGATAGTGAAAGCCCTGATTGGAGAAACCGCGAGCAATCTCCTGTTCTTCTGCGGTTCGGTCGTCGGCGTTGATCTCACGCACCTCTGCCAAACGATGGTCCCAAAATGTTTCCGTTAGCACCGCAACTACATTGTCAGCAAATTCAGGCATAGATGCGGGCGCAGCCATAGCATCGCGAAAGTTCTGGTGAATGCCTTTGAATCGTGGGTTCGTGTATAGTTCGGTAGGTCCTCCAACCCCCAGCACACCAATCACAAAGCGCATGTCAGGCACCTGCAAATCATTACGAACATCGCGAATGAAATGCGCCAGCAATTCTGCATAGAGATCATACCCTCCCGGTTGTCCGCGCTGTGGATATACTCGCGAATTGGTCATATCATTCCAGCCCTGAAACCAGACAAACCCGGCAATTTCATACCCTTTGTCGGGATCATAATGCGGCGATACTTGCCCTGGGTCTGCAAGCACTTCGCGTACATGTGCAAGCATCTTTTCGTAATATTCCCCTACGGGGTGATCCTCCGTCGCACCACTCGGTGAACGAAAATGCGAGAAAAGGGATTTCCCGCCCCATGCAGTTTTAATAATCAGTATCGGTTCCTCCACGAAATCCTGCATAAAAATGCCAAATGTGTATTCTGGTCCGATCCGGTCATCAGCAACACCAAAACCAACCGTTACTGGTCCAGTCTTGACGGTTGTCCCACCCTGACGATTTTCCGAATAGTAGGCAATATGCACGCGATCCAACACCGGAAAAGTTCCATCGGCATTACGCATACGTTGCAACAACGGTTGCGTTTTGGGATCCATACCGATATAATCAAACGTCGAAACATGCGCATGCCCCTGCATATTCGACTGACCCGAAAGAATGTATACCTGCAAGGGGCCTGCTGCCTGCACCTGCAGGAGCATGATCAAGCCAATCACTGCTGTTGCCATCCATGTTCGCATCGTATGATCCTTCCCTGATTTGGTTATCTTATACCATTGCTGTTTTCTTATTCCTTGTCTGCTTTCGACTATTCGTATCAAATACACCGTCTCGAGCAGATATGATTTATGTAGTATTGCGCACCAAAAGCCACAAAGCAACCTGACAAATCGATCCTAGATGTAAAAAGAGATTTCCTATAGGATACATGCATGGTCAGCAAATCACAGGTGCAACGTGAATAGTAGAGAACGCATTCGAAAAATCATCGCAGGCGAAACTACAGATCGTTGCGGGTTTTGGCTGGGAAATCCTGCAAAGGATACATGGCCGATCCTATCCGAATACTTTGGACTCCATGACCAAGAGGCCATTCGCCAACTGCTCGGGGATGATTTCCGATGGGTGCCTGCCGGATTCGGAGGATTTCCCATCCAAAAAAACGCGCATGGCGATGCAGGCCCCTTTGCAGAGACAGAAGACCCCGACGCAGTAGAAGATTATCCTTGGCCAGATCCACAAGAATTGGATTTCGGACCCATTCGTGAACGCCTTTCTGGCTTGGGACCAGTCTATCGTGCCAGCGGACTCTGGACCTGCTTTTTTCATAACATCATGGATTTGTTTGGCATTGAAGCCTACATGATGAAAATGCTCCTCAATCCGGCGGTTGTGCATGCCGTCACCGATCGCGTTTGCCAATTCTACTACGATGCAAATGAGCGGTTCTTCAGAGAAGCCGGGCATCTTGTCGATGCTTTCTTCTTTGGCAACGATTTCGGGACCCAACTGGATTTATTTTGCGGTCCCGTGCAATTCGACGAATTTGTCATGCCTTGGTTCCGGCAGTTTACGGATCAAGGCCATCGTCACGGACACCAAGTCATTCTGCATTCATGCGGGGCGATCTATAAAGTGATTGATCGTTTAATCGATGCCGGGGTTGATTGCCTGCATCCCATTCAGGCCAAAGCCGCCAATATGGATGCCCAAACACTGGCGCACGACTTCGGAGGAAAGATTTCCTTCATGGGCGGGATCGATACGCAGGACTTGCTCGTGCATGCGTCGCCGGATGAAGTCCGCCGCGATGTGGAACGCGTTTCCCATGCACTCAGCCCGCGTCTTATCGTCAGTCCAAGTCATGAAGCCGTGCTCCCCAATGTGCCGCCAGCCAACATTCAAGCCATGGCGGAAGCCGCCACCGTAGGAGCGATTAGGTAGCAAGTGCCTTTCGTTTTATACACAGAGTATAATGGTGTTTCATTTTTCTCTGCACTATATCATCAGCCTTTGGAGTGCGGTGAGATATCACCGCTTTGGGAGTGGCACGGAGTGCCGGGGGCGGCGACCTGACAAGGAAATCGGCTTGATCGATGGCGTGGATTGCGTTTGGGGCACTGAGTGAGTCGCGCTCCGCTTGCATGAAAGCGGTGAGTTCGCTTCGCTCGCCTGTCCCGCCGTAGCGTATTCGCGAAGGAGGATTACCGCACTCCATAAGGAATGAGCAGCAACACCCCGAAATCTTTGCCACCCAGCGCTACCCATCCCCAATACAGGCTCTTATTTCGCCAATGCGCGCTTGATTTGGTCTGCTACAAACTGTCCGACAACCGCCTGTTCGTCACCAGGCCAGAAATGTACATCATCCTGTTCGCGCCAAGCAGATAGTTCCGGCGCTTCGCGCACGAAGGTGTTTAGATCATTAACCAGAATATCCGGGTGATGGTGGATCACTTCCATCGCTGCCGCATTGAACACCAAATCTTCATTTTTTTGACGTCCGGCATGCCCGATGGGCTCCGGCCAACTTCCTGTGCGGGTTTGCGGAACCGGTGTCGTCGTACACCACATCAGCGTGGCTCCCGTATCACGCAGCGTACCGATGATGCGCTCCAAATTCACTTTATAGTCCTCGACACCAACCTGATGCGCCCCGAATGTTTCTTTCTCAGGGTCATACGCTTGGCGCAAGTCATGTAACCCAAAATTGAATTGGATGACGTCCCAATGCAATCCCTCTTCCCAGTAATTCCCGAGCCACAACTCTGTTGCCTGAACCCCTCGCGTAGTAGGGCCTCCATTACCTTCGATGCGATAATAATTGGCAATCCCCTGCAATGCCGTTTTCGCGGCATCATGATAATTCATGCTAATCGAATCCCCGATCACCAATACACGTGGCAAAGCTGGATCATCCACTGTACGCGGATCTACAAGCGGGAAAATCTCTAGTTTCCTTGCCACAAACCGCTCTCCAACATACTCACCTGTTAGTCGCGTTTCCCAGAATCCTTCGGCAAAATCAGAGGCAGAAGCATCTGTTCGCACGGTTACGCTTGCACGCGGCCCCCTTAGCCGCACCGGAACCGCACGCCCATCTATGACTATGCGGCCCCCCCACCCTCTGTCCGATTCGGGATCAGGGGTAAATTCGCCCTGCAACGCGTCTGCCCCCGATGCAAAATCTTCTGCGTTTTCATCGGGCCCCAACACGGTTACCTGCATAACCACGAATGGTTCTCCCGCTACAGCAGCTTGCATATTGCTTTTATCCAGATTTGTGACAACGACCTGCACCGGTCCTTCAACCCCCATAAACCCGTTTTGTTGCACCACTTTGATAAAACGTGCATTTTCGGCCCACTGGACGGTGTGCCGCGATCGTCCTTCGTCCGTCTGCGGATCAATAACCGTCTCTTTTAACAGCTCGAATTCACGTTTATCCGTATGCACCTGAAAGGCTTTACCCCGAACGCCATTCAAATTCTCTAAATCAATATGTGTCATATTTCTTTCTTCTCCTAAATGCAAACACCCTGCTAATCCCACAGCCGATACGATGATCATCCAAAATACAACAACACGCATAATGCACCTGGTTCGCCTACACTTACTCACCTACACTTACTCGATATTTCGAGCTCTGACTTTCGATTAAGTGTAAACGATCAAGTGTGCCCGAGTAAGTGAAAGAAGTTTCGCCCCTCTGTCACGTCTCACCTCTTACGTTCCACGTCTTACCTCTTACATCACCGCTCACGTTCCACGTCTTACTTCTCACGTCCCTCTTACCCCATCCGCTCCGCCAGCAACAAGAAAACACTCGATGTCCAGGTGTACGCAGGATCGCGCAACGGTTCTCCTGTTAACGCATCAAAATTCTCGGCAAATCCGCTCTTGGCACAAAGCTTGCAAAAACGCCGTGCAACATCATTTGCCAGATCCGCATATCCGCTTCGCTCCAAACCCACCACAGCCAAATAGGTAGAAGGAGCCCAGATGGGGCCACGCCAATATCCATCTGCTATGTAGCATAGACTATCCACGCGTTCCGTAGCTAACCCCCATTCGGTCAAGTGCCCCATTACCCCGTTTTTCAAACAATTGCGCACATCCGCTGGCAATCTTTCCCCGAGAACCAACGGCAACCACGGAATCAGGCTCTGGCATTCAACAACCTCACCAGTATTGCCCAATCGAGCCGCAAAATGGTTACCCTGCCATAACTCTGCCATAAGTCCGTCAAAAAGATGATCGGCGCGCGTTTGCCAATGCGATACTTCGTCATATTTGCCTAGTTCGGCTGCGAGAACCGCAAGAGCATCCATTTGCAAGACGAGTAACGCCGAGAGATCCGGCGACACTAGCGGTACCCCTTGGGAAAACATGGTGCTATTATCCCACCCACTATCATTCCCGTGCAAATAATATGGCAAAGCACGATAAGAGGAAATTGCTCCTTCGGCAGCCTCTAAAACCCGGAAACGCATCCACCAATCCGCTTGCCGCCCCAAAGAGGCATACATCGTTGCCAGAACCTCTCCGGCGGGCTTGACAGACAGTGTCTTTACAAGTTCCTGCATGGTAAACCCATGCACGGGTGGTTTGGAATAATTATAGTGCATTTCCATGTCATTAAAGGCATCCGTATAAGCACCAAATGCATCTTGATGATCCACAAGTGTTAGCATTTGATCCATCGCCAATTCCGGGTGTGCCGTGGCCATGGCCATGGCATTGAAACACTGATCCCAACTCCAGACATTATTCATCCAGTTCTTGGACATGAAAATCGTCGGCCGCTTCACTAGGCCGCATGGGGAAACGGTGGACGCCCAGTCAACATAGATTGCTAACGCCTGCGGTTCCTCGAGTGCCGCCTCGACGGGTGTAAATTTTCCACGAAACGAGTCAAAATCATTCTCTGCCGCAAGTAAGCACTCATCAAAGGATGCCCTTTGTGGATGCTCCCAACTACTCCAGAATTCATCAATGGCAAGCTCCCATCGGCCGCTGTACGTATCCGGTTTCACATAAATCGCCGGCTGATCGCGATCCAGCCCCTCTAGCAGGCAAAAATCGCCCCCTCCTTGATGTTCCGCAAAATTTTCAAGATCTTCCTCTTCGGATACATAGGCACCAAGCAATTCTAAAGACCCCTCAAGCGTCTCGAATTGGTAACGGCGGAATGCTTTACGGATATTGAACACTGCCAGATTGGGACCATTCTCATAAGCCACAATTCTCTTGCCCGTGAAGAGCACCCCAACGTCAATTCCCCGCAAGCGCAACGAATCCGGTCCATCAAAACAGATTTCAACGCGACCATCCCCTGCCGTACAAGTCAGCACGGTGGGTGTCTGTATAACGTCTGGCGTAATGCGCTGACCATCAACAATCGCCTCTAAGCTGAAAAGATTGTTGGCGCGCATGTGGTGATTACGCACAAACAATTTCTTTTCACCTGCAGGTATCGAAACTGACATCCATGAACCAAAATAACTAAATGGAACCCGATCGATTGCAAACCTCATACTAGTACGCTCCCGTCTTACCTATAACTTCAAGCTCAGTAGCCTGCTTTCGATGTAAGCAGGCTCGTGCGTGGAGCGCGCATAGAAAGCCCGTAAAAAGCCCGAAGGACACGCCAAGGACACCACATGCGCAACATACGCACCAGCCGCGCTTTCGGCGAAAGCGGGCTACAGGCAATCACGTCCCTATTTGTCTATCTATCCCCAATCCCCGCTCCTGCATCACCGAAACTCAGCGCCCGACTCCCATCACAAAGCAGGATTGACATGCCTTACCTCATTTGCAAGCAGATTTCGTAATTGTTTCCTTTTCTCGCCGTAGTTTCTTTTGGTATGTATCGAACATTATGAGTAAAGCAACAAAAGTTTATATCGCGACCGTTTGTCTTGAACGCACCCGCTGGGGAAAGCGTGAACCCTCTTTTTCTGTAAGCAAGTGGATGCCTCGTTTCAACGCTGACGGCTTCGATGACATCGAACTCTGGTCCTATCATTTTACGCGCGCCCATGCAGAAGAGCAACAGCTCCTGATTGCTGTTGCCCCAATCGCGATTTACAATACATACGTGGTCTTTACCGATGAAGCTGCTGAAGATCGAAAATGCGAAGCAGAGGTGATCCACAAATTGCAAGCAGGGGCGGTAAAATTCAATATTGGCAATGACCCTGCGCTACTACCTGTATACAAACGTAATTTGCGAGAGTGGGTTGATACGCTACCAGCGCATTGCCAAATCCTTTGTGAATGTCACCCCGGCACCTTGCTGGAAACGCCCGATGCGGCCTACTCTTTCCATGCCGATCTGAATCCCGAGCGTTATGGCATCATCGTGCATGTCGGCAATACCGCTGCTGAAGAATTGGAAACATGGTTGAATACATTTCGTGATCGTGTGCGCCATCTTCATGTGCAATTCCGCAGTGCCGACACCGACCCAAACGATCCAGCTAAGCGCCCTGCATTAGACGCATTATTCAAAATTGTACAAAAGCATCAATTCAACGGAACGGTTACAATGGAATTTACTCGGGGTATCGGCAAAGACGAAGATATCGAAACCATCTATCAAAACGCCTGCTCCGATATGGCCTACATCCGGAGTCAACTTCCATGATAATAATGCTTTATATGGCAGCAGGCCGGACACGCATCAAACCAGATGAACCATTGGCGCATGCACTCCGTGAACTTGGGGAATTACGTATTGTAGAGAACGGAAATGATCTGAGTGACGCGCAAGCATTAGAGCAGATGCAAGCGGCAGACATCCTTATTACGCATTGGGCAGGAAGGAAGATCCCGGCAGATCTGGCACATTCGCCCGGCAAGGTTCGCTATATTGTCAACCTTGGCGGAACGTGCAAAGCCACCGTACCGATGGAGATCATTCGCTCTGGGATTCCGGTGACCAATTGGGGCGACACACCAGCGCGACCAGTAGCTGAAGGTGCTATGTCTCTTTTGTTAGCCGTTCTCAAAGATCTACGCCCGCGTATCGAACATCTTGCCGCCGACAAAAGGCCCCCAAACCTCAATAGGAATGGACTCGTTTCGGGTACGCTGTACGGCACAAAAGTTGGCCTGTATGGATGCGGAGTGATTGGGAATCAGTTCGTTAAAATGCTGGAACCCTTTGAGCCGGAATTGTCCGTCTTTGATCCCTATGCATCCGACATCCCAGATCGCTGCGAACGCATCGAAAGTCTCGATGCCCTGTTTCAAACCAGCGAAATCGTGGTCGTCTGGGCTGGCTGGTCTAAAGAAACCGAAGCTTCTGTAAACGCCGAACGACTCGCAATGCTGCCGGATCATGGTATCATCATCAATGCCGCCCGCGGAGAAATCATCGATCAGGATGCGCTCTTTGCTGAGTTGAAATCCGGTCGCCTGCGGGGCGGACTCGATGTGCTTGTCGGCGATAACTATTATTCCAAGGGGCATGAAGCCCATACCTGGCCCAACCTCATCCTTACCCCACACAACATCAATGTAGCACATTGGCCTAAACGCCCCCCGCATTTGGGCTATGGCGACAAAATCGCGCTCGATAACATCAAGCGGTTTCTGGCTAACGAACCCTTGCGCTTTATCATGGATGAATCCCGCTACCTCCACAGCAGCTAACTCAACAAATGCTTTGCCTCGGCTAAATTCCTGCTATGCTGCTGCGCCATGAGAACAAGAACTTGCATCGATGATAACTGGCGCTTTGCGGCGGGTGATCACCCCACCGCGATACATCCCTCCTTTACGGATAAAGACTGGCAAACACTAGACCTACCGCACGATTGGTCCATTGCACAAACGCCGGATCCCGACTGTCCGGCTCAGGCAGGCGGCGGCTTCTTCCCCGGCAACATCGGCTGGTATCGCAAAGAGCTGGCAATCTCCCCCGACTTAGGCGATCACCATGTGCTGATTGAATTCGATGGCATCTATATGAACAGCGAAGTCTGGTGCAATGGCAAGCTATGTGGCGTTCGCCCCTACGGCTATAGCAGCTTTTGCTATGATATCACACCATTTATCAAAACAGGCGAAACCGCCATCATCGCCGTCCGTTATGACAACGCGCGCCAGAAGAATTCCCGCTGGTACAGCGGGTCGGGCATCTATCGCCATGTATGGCTTACCATGGCTGCCCCAGTCCGTGTCGACCACTGGGGTACGTTTGTAACAACACCAGAAGTCACACCAGAGCGCGCCACCGTGCAGTGCGTGACCAC
>PWYP01000086.1 GCA_003567805.1 PVC group bacterium | reverse complement strand
TGAACGGGGACGGCTCACTGGATTTGGTGGTGAACGATGTAAACGGTCCGGCCCGTATCTACCGCAACCGGGCGGGTGAGCTCTACCCGGATCGCACCTGGCTGCGGGTGGATCTTCGCGGGGAGTCTCCCAACACGCAGGGTATTGGCGCGCAGCTTCAGGTATGGAGCGGGGGCAGCTACTACTTCCGCGAACACTTTCTGCAGCGCGGTTTCCAGAGCAGTGTGGAGCCGGGCCTGCATGTAGGGCTGGGGGATGCCACTGTAGCCGATTCACTGGTACTACGCTGGCCTGACGGGCGCACCTCCCGTGTTTACGATATTGATCTTCCCGCCCGAATTACCCTTAGCCAGCAGGAGAGCGAACACAAATCGGCCCCACCACCACCGCCCCCCTCCATGCCGGGGGATTTGACCAATGAGGACTTTCAAGCGTCCGCAGCGCAGCGCAGGTCCTTGAAGAGTCCGGGCAACGAAGAAGGTCCTGATGGATTGCTTAGCCCGGTTTCTAACGCCATCAGCCAATGGCGCCACCAGCGTTTCGAGTACAACGATTTTACCCGTGAACGCCTTTTGATGCGCATGCGCTCCACGGAAGGCCCTGCCCTGTGCACAGGCGATATCACCGGCAACGGACTCAGCGATGTATATACCGGCGGGGCACGCAACCAGCCCGGCGTGCTTTGGATACAAACTGACAACGGAGCATTTGCCCCGCATCAGCAGGATCTGTTTGATGAGGCTGCGGCCTCGGAGCAAACCGCGTGCGCGTTTTTTGATGCCACCGGCAATGGCGTGGATGATCTGTATGTGGTGAGCGGAGGGAACTCCTTCTCCTCCAGTTCCTCTGCGCTTTTGGACCAGTTCTATCTTAACGACGGCAGGGGAACGCTCAGGCGAAGTGAGCAGATTCTGCCGGTATCACGCGGATTCCACACCGGCTCGGTCGTGCGAGCGCATGATTTTACCGGTGACGGGAATATGGACCTGTTTGTGGGCACTCGTTTGCGTCCCTTTGGGGTTGGCCTTCCGGTGAACGGGTTTCTGCTGGCTGGAGACGGGGCCGGGCAGTTTACTGATGTTACGCAGCAATGGGCGCCGATGCTCAGCGAAGCGGGCATGATCACCGATGCGCTGTGGGCCGACCTTACGGGCAACGGCGCCAGCGAACTGGTGATAGCCGGGGAGTGGATGCCGATCCGTGTGTTTGCCAAGGCAGGAGAAGCATTTGAAGAGATCACAGACGAGTTGGGGCTCAGCCATACAACCGGATGGTGGAACGCCCTTGCAGCAGCCGACCTGAATGGCAACGGACGGATGGATTTGATTGGGGGTAACCACGGGCTGAATTCCATGTTCCGCGCCAGCGAGGAGTACCCGGTAAAGATGTGGGTGGGGGATATCTCCCGGAATGGGATGATTGAACAGATACTGGCCACGCAGAAAGCAGGCAGCTACTACCCGGTGGCCCTTCGCCATGACTTGCTTGAAGAGATACCTGCACTACGGGATCGGTACCCGGACTATGCGAGTTATGCCGGGCAGACGGTTGGGCAGGTGTTTGCAGGAGGAGAGCTTGATAATGCGCGTGAGCTGCAGGCATCCCTGCTGGGCAGTGTGGTGATTTGGAATGAAGAGCATGGGATGCGTGTGGAGGAGCTTCCCATGCGTGCGCAGCTGGCCCCGATGTATGCAATTGCCACAGCAGACCTGACGGGCAACGGCTTACCGGAGATCATCATGGGGGGGAATCTGTATGATGTAAAACCACAGTCGGGCCCGTATGATGCCTCACGGGGAGTGGTACTGAGCTATCACGAGGGACAAATGAAGAGCCTGGGGCCGCATCAGAGCGGGATGAATGTGGAGGGGGAGATTCGACAGATCCAAACGATCCAAACCCCGGGTTCAGCCAATCAGTTGATTATTGCACGGTTCAACCAGCCTCCGATAGTCTTTGATAGAAAAAGTGTACCATAAAATTTTGAATCTTTCGTTTAAAAAATCTTTAACTGATAACGGTAAAAAATCCATTCAAGAATCAGACATATGAAAAAAATAAGTTTTGTGTCAATCCTGTTTGTCGGGTTGTCTTTCATGATGTTAAATAGCTGCGGACGGAATATATCTTACGAATCCCTCATCCAACAGGGACTTGATTCAGGAGCTCAGGTTGATTCACTATTTCTTGGATATCATTTTGGTATGACAAGAGAAGAATTTCGTGATTTGAGCTGGCAGATGAATCAGCAGGGTTTAATGACAGGCCTTGCAGAAATAGAGTACAATTTTGATGAATTGAAAAGCCGGGCACAGATGAAATTTTACCCCAGATTCACCGATGAAAAGATTTCAAGATTTCCCATAACAGTTAACTATAGAGCTTGGGCACCATGGAATGAACAGTACTGGCCGGAAGTACTCATCGAAGATCTTCGTGAATACTACGAATCAGTCTATGATACTCAATTTCACTGGTTGCATGTACCTCCGCTTGAAAAACAGGCATATGTTAGTGTTGAAGGCAATCGTGAGATCCGGTTATACAGAGATTCTGAATCGACTGTAAAAGTAGAGTATATTGATTTGAACGTTCACAATCCTCTCGATTCTTAATTTGTCACATCATATGAATGATTTTGCACGTCTGTTTATCGTTTCGATTTTAACTGGGTTTCTTATATCAGCCTGTAAACATCAGGTATCTGAGGATACCCTTTTTCAAATGCTTGATTCATCTGTTACAGGTATCACTTTTGAAAATAATCTTGAGTTTCGGTCTGATTTCAACATATACAACTATCGGAATTTTTATGATGGCGGAGGTGTAGCCGTTGGTGATCTTTCAGGAAACGGATTACCTGATATTTACCTCATCAATAATATGGGTGACAACAAGCTCTATTTTAACACGGGAGATTTTGCTTTCGAAGATGTAACTCTATCAGCCGGTGTGGCAGGTGCAAAAAAATGGTCAACCGGTGCCTCTATTGTAGATATTAATGGAAATGGATTGCTGGACATTTATGTAACCAATTCCGGAGAGCTCGACGACAGACGTAATGAACTATTTATCAACAATGGAGACGGAACCTTTACTGAATCAGCGGCACAATTTGGTTTGGATGATCCCGGTTATTCCATTCATGCCACATTTTTTGATTACAATGGAGACGGCCTTCTGGATGTCTACATCATCAACAATGCAGATGAAGCCATAGGAAGTTTTGACCTTGAGAATAATCAGAGGAATGAACGTGATTATCTTGGTGGTGACAGACTCTACCGAAATGAAGGAACTCATTTTACGGATGTTACCGAGGAAGCCGGGCTTTACAGCAGTATCATCGGTTTTGCGTTGAGTGCAACCGTTTCCGATATAAACAGAAATGGTCTTACGGATCTTTTTATAGCAAATGATTTTTTTGAACGGGATTATCTGTACATCAACCAGGGTGACGGTACATTTAAAGAGGTAATTGATGATAGTGTGATACGCAGTATGAGTGCTGCATCAATGGGATCAGATATTGCCGATATGAACAACAATGGATGGCCGGATATTTATGTGCTTGATATGCTTCCTGAAGAAGAAGAGCGCATAAAAAGTGTTACTATTTTTGAAGATTTAGGCAGATATAGTGATAAAGTTGAGTGGGATTATGGTCACCAGTTTACACGAAATGTATTGCACGTAAACCAGGGAGGAGAATTCTTCAAAGAAACCGGTCGATTTTCAACTGTTCAGGCAACCGATTGGAGTTGGGCCGTACTGTTGGCAGATTTTAATAACAATGGTTTTAATGATGTCTATGTAACCAACGGCCTTGTGCAGGATATAACCAACCTCGACTATCTTGAAGAAATTTCCGATCCTGAGACAATGCGTTCTATTGTAATCGAAGAAAATGTTGATTTCAGGCGGCTTGTTGATATCATTCCTTCAAATCCGGTACGGAATTTCCTCTTCGCCAACGAAGGCGAATTACGATTTGAAGATCGCACAATAGAGTGGGGATTGGGAGAGCCCGGTTTTTCCAGTGGTGCGGCCTGGGCGGATCTGAACGGGGACGGCTCACTGGATTTGGTGGTGAACGATGTAAACGGTCCGGCCCGTATCTACCGCAACCGGGCGGGTGAGCTCTACCCGGATCGCACCTGGCTGCGGGTGGATCTTCGCGG
>PWYP01000009.1 GCA_003567805.1 PVC group bacterium | reverse complement strand
ATGCTGATTGGTTAGCTGATGCGTTGCAAAATTCTCCAGAAGGTCAAAGATTTAGGCAAGCACGGATGGATGCAAGAAGGCAGGCTGTGGTTGGCTTTTTTGCGCCACATCTGCATTTGGTTTTGTCTTTGGTATTGGCAATTGCAGTCGGATTTATTATCTCTCAGGTTTATAAGCATACGCATCGAGGCATGAATTTTGAGCTTTCGTTCATGAGTACTTTGGTGTTGTTGGCACCAATTGTCACATTGGTCATGCTATATATTCGGGGGGATTTGGTGCTGTCGCTGGGGTTAATCGGGTCATTGTCGATTATCCGTTTCAGAACACCTGTCAAGGACAGTCGGGACATGGTTTTCCTGTTCTGGACCATTGCAGTTGGGTTAGGAGCTGGGACATATAATTGGACAGTCGTTATCGTTTCGAGTCTGATAATGGTGCCGTTGGTGTTTCTGTTATATTTTTTCAGGTATGGTCGTGCCAGCTATGCTGATTTTGTTCTGGTATGCGTCGGTGAGGGTGATTATCCGGCGGACCAAATGCAGACAATCATCGGATCAGAGAAAGATGATGTGGTGGTCCGTTCACACGAGATAGATGGCGATATATGGGAAACGATTTTTGAGCTGCGGGGCACCGGAAGCGGGCGATACTTGATCGAAAATCTTGTCAGTAAACTGCGATCAATCCCTGGTATCAAGAAAGTCTCGCTATTGGCACCGAAGCTTGATTTGCCGGTTTGATGCTTTGATTGTGAATATTATGGCAGACAATCGTAACAACGACAAAAGCGGCCGCTTTGAGAACAAATACCGGATCTCTTTGCAATCTTATCTTGCGCTTCGCAATGCAATTACGCCGCATATGCGAGCTGATCGCTACACTCGCCTTGCGGGGCGCGATGGTTATTTTGTCCGGAGTTTGTATTATGAAACTCTGGATTATGCCATTTACTCTCAGAAAATGGCAGGAGACTGTGACCGGGTGAAGTATCGGTTGCGAAGTTATACGGCAGATTCTCTCTGCAAGCCAGCGATACGCGTTGAAATGAAGGTTAGGAGAGGGGAGTCTCTTTCGAAGTACCATACCTTTGTTGATTATTCGCTGTACTCGGGGTTTATAACGAAACGCCACTGGGGGGAAGAGGGAAATGACGTTCTGGAAGAGTTTTCCAGAGGCGTTTATCTTGCATGTTTACAACCCTGTGTGTTGATTGACTATAACCGTGAGGGGTATGAGTCACGGTATGGTGACGGCGTCCGTTTAACGTTTGATCATTCGGTACGCAGCACGCAGGCAAAAAACCTGTTTCCTGAGCCAAAACCCTTTTTTAGAATTCATCACACCAGGGAAGTTGTCCTTGAGATCAAATACAAGTCGGCTCCACCCGCATGGTTAAGAGGGATTGTACAAGGGCATGGGTTACGCTTGGTTGCCAACAGCAAGTTTACGCAAGGCATTGAAGCTGGGTGCCGTGAGCGCTGTAATCCTGACGGAATCCTCGTCGTGAGGTAACCACAAAGCAACGAATGATTTCCAGCCTATGAAACTGTTGGTTTTGCTTTTTCTGACTTTCTTGCTAGGTGTTCTTCTCTTAGTCGTTCATTGGTATCAAGGCGGTGTGGCATTTGATGATGAAAATGTTGAAGCAGCAATAAGGCAGCAGATTGGCAAGCAAGCACACTTGCTTACCAGAACGGATTTGCTGCAAATCAAACATCTCGACTTGTCTGGAAAAAGAATTAGAGATCTGGGAGGGATCGAACAGCTGACACTTCTGGAATCATTGGACTTGACTGATAACCGAATTGAGTGCCTAAGACCGCTTCTGGCACTTCCCCGTTTGAATGAACTAAACCTGTCTCATAATAGAGTCAGTGATCTCGAGGAAACCGGATTAAGCAAACTTTCCGGTTTGACGCTGTCTGTATTAAACCTGTCCCATAATCGCATCTCAGATATCGGCTCGCTCGCTAAATTCGTGTCTTTACTTGATCTGAATCTAAGAGATAATGCCGTTAGCGATCTGTCCTCATTGCAAGCTCTGCATAAACTTCAAAGACTCAATGTGAGAAACAATCAGGTGCGGTGCTTACGGCCTTTGGTCGCGATGAGCGATCTGCGGTATCTTAATTTGCATTCGAACGATCAACTAACATCTATTGAGCCTCTTGGGAACCTGTCATCCCTGGAGGTGCTCATTATGCGAAACGTGCCCATTCAAAGCAACACCTTTGCTGTGATTAGTAATTTGGAGTCACTGAGAGAACTCAATTTACGAAATACGGGGGCTAGCGATATCTCGTTTCTTTTTCATTTGTTTAAAAAAGGTGCTTTGTTGGATGATTCTGCCGAAATAAGCTTTGCGAGACTTGATCTCCGTGATAACCCGATTGATTGGTCAGATTGTTGCAACGGTATTGATGGCAATATTTGCCAGTATTTATCTAAAATCTCAAATAGAGCACCGTATTATAGACCAGCGCAATGCGTCCTGCCCGCGCCAAATTTTTCGCATCAAGGCGGCATGTATACTGAAGAATTCAAATTGGTTATCAGTCACCCTGATCCAGATGTTGCCATATATTATACGATGGATGGATCGTATCCCTGTCCCGATAACTTAGACGGTACGGTTTACTCCTATAAGAACAGTTACGTGGAACAACCGGATGACGCTCCAAGTGCGCTTTTGCACGACTCTTACCAAAGCCATGTTTATAAAGTACCAATTCCAATTTATAATCGATCCTCTGCTGATGACCGTTATACGCACATGTCCTCTACAACCTGTTTTAAACCCGATTATTTTCCTTCTGTTCCTGTGAGAAAAGGAACAACAATCCAAGCGATAGCGGTAAAAGAAGGGCGCATAAACTCTCGTTCAGATGGGCATACATATTTTGTCTTCCCGGAAGGGAATCCATATTCGATACCAGTCATAAGTTTAACCGTACAACCAGACGATCTGTTTGATTATTATGAGGGCACATACTCAGCCGGTGTTGATTGGGATCAATGGCGCGAAGACAACCCGGATTCACCACCTTCGAACAGGCGCTATCCCGCAAATTTCCAGCGGCGAGGAAGCTCCTCGGAAAAACCTTTGCGATTGGAGGTATATTCTGCTGCGCATCCAGAAGCACTGATTAACCAAAGGGCCGGGTTTCGGATACAAGGGTTTTATAGTCGTCGTTTTCCTGTGAAGCATATGCGGTTCTATGCACGGGATCGTTATGATATGACGCACTCTTTTTCTCATAATTTGTTAAATGCTGAAGCAGCAGGGGGCTCGGGGATAGCAAACACAACATACCAAAGACTTTTGTTGCGCACATTGAGTAACGGCGGGCCATTTATAAATGATTGGGTGGCACATAAAATTATGAGACCGGTGTTTGACGGGATGTTGCGAGGGGTGCCGGCCGTGCATTTTGTTAATGGGGAATACTGGGGGCTTTCGTCTTTGCGTGATCGTTTTGACCAGTACCATCTGGCGTATAATTATAATTTCGGTATAGATAATATCATAATGACAAATGATCGGTACGGCATGAATGTTGGTGATGCCGATGATCATCAGTTGTTCAGGGATATGACGAGATATATTACAAAGAACAGCATGGCTTGTGATGAGCGCTACAACCATGCAGCGTCATTGTTGGATATGATCAGCTTTGTTGATAATTTTGTTATAACAATTTATTTGGCTAATTCGCATCACGAGTATGGTTACTGGCGTGTGCGTGATCCGGTCGATGACCAGCTTGGTGATGGGCGTTGGAGGCTCTTCGTGAAAGACTTCGATCAACTTATGCAGCAAGGCAACTGGCTGCTACACAGAGCTGATAGCAACCCGATGCTAAAAAGCTTGCTAAGGAACGACAACTTCCAAACGTTTTTTATTAATCGTTTTGCCGATCATATCAACACAACATTTTCTGTTGAGAGGGTTGAGACTTTGGTCGTCGATCAATTCGAATTATTCTCGGATTATTTGGAAGAGGATTATATGCGTTGGGGGCGCTGGTTTAGTACAAAGCGCGATTGTCAGCGGCTAATTAATTTCTTATATGAACGTCCGGATATTATGCGTGAGCAGATCCGAGAGCAGTTTGGTCTTTCTGGAACTGTCACTCTTGATCTCGACATTTCAAATTGTTCGCATGGGTATGTTAAGGTCAACACCGTCGATATCAAACGGGGTACTGT
>PWYP01000113.1 GCA_003567805.1 PVC group bacterium | reverse complement strand
GATGTTGGTGGACGTCCCTTTGTCGAGTGGTTGTATGATGGGTCATTCCATTCCACAAGCAACGTGGCAGCCATTACCATGACAACAAATGTTACAATGACGGCGGTATACGCCGTTAGGCTTACAGTCCGAGCACAAGGCCCAGATGGTGCCATGAGCACGCCTATCGATGTTTCTCCAGATATAACTGGTGCCGCTGCCGGCACTACGGTTTTCGATCGCTATTATGCACCAGGCGCTGGGACCACTTTAATTGCCCCGCGAACCAGCAATGGCAATGTGTTCAGTCATTGGAGCATTGGAGGCGTATCGCAAGGTAGTGATCCGACCATCACCCTTCCGATGCTCACAGATACTGATATTACTGCAGTGTATATTTCCCCGCCTTCATCACCTAGCGGATTGTAAAGCTTATGTTATTATTCAATATTGGCATTGCAATAGCTCTTCTCGCTGTGCCTCCCCATCTCTTGACTAGGCTCTGTTTCTCAAGCCGGCGGAATCAGCAGTGCGCCTATCCTGTTATAACTGCCCTACTCCCGTTTCTCTTATGCTTAGGGTTTACATATTTAAAAATTCCCATTAACCGAGCGTACCTTCTTGCGGCATATTTTGCGTTACTCATGATCACTGTACTTCTCACACTGCTATTGCATAAGTCTATATCACTTCCTCAGATCGAAAACTGGCAGCCCATTTTTCTCTTGATCTTAGCAACGTTCATCACCTTCCCTTATACCCGATTGACAGGTATTGACACATACAAGTGGCAAGATTTGGCAACAGCAATTCGCCTTGAATCTTCCATTCCCTGGCTCATTCACCCCATGGGACTGCTAGGTTTTTTGCCCAGATCGTATCCGTCCTTTCAACCTACCCTGCTTGCATCGATACAAATTATGGGAAATCTCGGCGTAGAAGGCGGATTCCGTGTTCTCTCGGTTTTTGTGGTGACAATGGCTTTCATGACGAGCAAATCTTGGTTCTCCATGATTCTTCCTTCCAAGTACCAAACGATAGCGGCTTTTCTTTATGTGATATCACCCGTTTTTGTGCGCTATACCCACTGGGCAACTGGTCGGGGTTTGTTTATGGCCTTGATGCCTGCTTTACTCTACATATTTTCTTTTAGGCAATGCATACCAGATAAAAGGCAGAATGCATGGACCGCGCTGTACCGATATTGCATGATTGTTGTACTCAGCATGCTTCTGCTCCTTTCGCATAAAGCTGCCTGGATTGCGTTACCCCTGCTTCTTGGCGCGCACCTTTTCTGCGGGGCTATTCCGAAAAGTCTACTACCCAAGCAACTCCTCCTGCTTCTGTTTGTTTTACTTGGAATTCTGATCAGTCCCCGTATTGCGCTACCCGGCTTTATGGGAAATGCGCTAGGTGCCGCTTGGCTTATGGTGAGTCGTTTTGCCTGGCTCTTTCTCGCAGCCGTAGTGGGTTGGCTCAATCGTGACAAGCCATTGACGGAAAATGCCCCCTATTCCACAGCCATGCTACTTTTCTCTGTGCCTCTAGCATTAGACCCTCAGATGTATGGTGCGTTGATAGCAACACCGTTTATTGTCGTTTTTGCTATATGTTCGATAGATAAATGGATTTCGCGTTTATCCTTCACGCAAAAAGGCATGATATGGGGATTTCTCATTGGGCTATCGCTCATGGCGGCAATCATGGTGGTCGTTGCCAGATCCCGCATGGCGGCAACAGTTGACATAAAAGATGCGGCCCGATATCTCAATCATCATGATCCATATGGCCCTTTTCTTATCCATGCACCATCGCCCCAACGTACAAGAATACAAGCCTATGTTACTGGGAGCCCGCGTTTTACATTTTCAGGAGAGCCGAAACTGGCTGCGGCCATCCCCGCCCCGCCCTGGCACGCGCGGCGTCCTTCTCGAAACAGTGTTGGAGCTTGGACCGCATGGCTACGTAATATTTTCCGCTTCGAGGGACTGCATGTAGAATGGTACGGCGATGTGCAACGCAACTACCACTTCACCATTGAGGGGCTTGGAGATATCCCGGTCAATGCTCACCTCCTGTATGAGAATGACACGGTGCAAATCTATCAGGAATAAATGCCAGTCATAAAAAAAGCCGCCCCTTCCCGAAGGAAAGGACGGCCCCATGGTGGGCATGGGATCCTTAATATACAAACAGCATTTCTGCATAGGACGGCAACGGCCAGATTTCATCTGGAATGATGCCTTCCAATGCATCCACGACTTCACGTAATGCTTCCATCTTCTCAAGTGTGCCCAGTGGATCATGCTCATCTGCAGCTTTAACCGATTCAATACCTGCAACCAACGCTGTCGTCAGTTCACATACCTCTTTGAGCACCTTGGAAACGGCAGCCGTATCTGCGACACCAGCGTCTTTCAAGGCTTTGACCGTTGAAGCAACCGAGGCCTGATACTCTAGTGCCGCCGGCAGAATCTGCGTTGTTGCCATTGTAACTGCAGTACCCGCTTCGATTGCAACAGCTTCTGTGTAGGCTCCATCGTAGATGGCATAACGCGAGCGAAGCTCTGCTTCCGAAAGCACATTATATTTACCAAATAGCGCAACCGCTTTATCGGCAACAATCGATTGCAAAGCCTCCGGGCCCTTCTTCAAGTTGGGCAGTCCGCGCCGGGCAGCTTCTTCAACCCACTCTTCGGTGTAGTTGTCACCGTTGAACAAGATCCGTTTGTGCTTCGTAATCAAGCTCTGCAGCAGCTCCTGCAAGGCCGCATTGAAGTCTTTGCCTGCCGCAACGGCCGCGTCCAAGGCCGTGCAGATTTCATCGATCGCTTCGGTAACAATCGTGTTGAGTACAACGTTCGGGCCCGCGCAGCTCTGGTTCGAACCAACTGCACGGAATTCGAATTTGTTACCCGTAAACGCGAAAGGAGATGTCCGGTTACGATCCGTTGCATCACGCGGCAGCGTCGGCAAGGATGTGACACCAACCTTGATTTCGCCGCCAGCCTTACTGCTGCTCGCAGGACCTTTTTCGAGCTGCTCGATGACATCAAAGAGCTGCTCGCCAAGGAAGATCGAGATGATTGCCGGTGGAGCTTCATTCGCGCCCAAACGATGGTCATTGCCAGCCGAGGCCACCGATGCCCGCAACAGATCAGCATGCGTGTCAACAGCCTTCATTAGTGCCACGATCATGGTTAAGAACTTGGCGTTTTCGTGCGGGTTGTCACCTGGTGTCAACCAGTTCTTGCCGTCCGGCCCGCAAACGGACCAGTTGTTGTGCTTTCCGGATCCGTTCACCCCAGCAAAAGGCTTTTCGTGCAGCAGACACACAAAGCCATGGCTCTCTGCTACAATTTTCAGCGTTTCCATCATTACCATGTTATGGTCAACAGCAAGATTCAAAGTCTCAAACATCGGGGCAATCTCAAACTGCGCAGGGCAGACTTCGTTGTGACGCGTGCGAACGGGAATGCCTAACCGCCAGAGCTCCCGATCCAAGTCAGCCATGAAGTCGATCACGCGTGTTTTAATGGCACCGAAGTAATGGTCTTCCATTTGCTGGTGCTTGGAAGGCTTGCGACCGAAAAGTGTACGGCCAGTCTGAACCAAATCCAGGCGTGCCTCATAATATTCGCTATCAATCAAGAAGTACTCCTGCTCGGGGCCCAAAGTTGCCATCGCGCGCTTTCCAGGAAGATCGATCCCAAAGAATTTACCCAAACGGCAGACCTGCTCACTCAGGGCATCCATGGAGCGTAGCAAAGGCGTCTTTTTGTCTAATGCTTCTCCATGATAACCGCAAAAAACGGTAGGAATACACAAGGTGGCAACATCGGTACCCTCTTTGATGAATGCGGGGCTCGTCGGGTCCCAGCCTGTATATCCGCGTGCTTCAAATGTTGCCCGCAAACCACCCGAGGGAAAACTCGACGCATCCGGCTCACCCTGAATCAACTCCTTGCCCGAGAACTTTAGCATGATGCCGCCTTCACCATCCGGTGTCAGGAACGAATCATGTTTCTCTGCTGTGCTGCCAGTAAGCGGCTGGAACCAATGCGTGTAGTGTGTTGCACCTTTTTCAAGTGCCCAGGTTTTCATGGCCTCGGCCACTTCATCGGCGATGCTCGCATCCAAGGCACTACCCTCGGAAATCGTCTTCATCAAAGAAGCATAAGCTTTCTCAGAAAGGTAATTGCGCATTACCTTCGGACTGAAGACATTCTCACCATACAACTC
>PWYP01000076.1 GCA_003567805.1 PVC group bacterium | reverse complement strand
TTGGCTACATTCCCGATGAAGACCTTCCTGCACTCTATGCCAATGCAGATGCATTCTTGCTGCCATCATTTTATGAAGGATTCGGACTCCCCCCGCTGGAGGCAATGGCATGCGAAACCCCGGTCATTGCAAGCAGCGGAGGCAGTCTCAGAGAAGTGCTGCAAGATGGAGCCATCGTGCTGGATTGCTATGACATCGATCTGTGGCGTGAGGCCGTCACCAATATACTTTCGAATAACAGCGCGCGCAACGACCTTATCCAGCGAGGCTCCCGTGTGGCGAGCCAGTACACCTGGTCGCAAACTGCGGCACAAACTCTCGATGTATACAGGAACATATCGCAATGAATATAGCAATTGATGCCAGATGGATTTTTAAAGACATATCCGGTATTGGAAATTACACGCGCCAGATTCTTCGCGAATTTTCCAAAATCGCCGGGGAACACCAGTGTACCGTCATCTTCTCAGATCCATTCCTGGCCGAGCGCACGAGTCAGGAAACAGGCATTTGTGAAGCAAAACATATGAAAAGTGTGCTCATCCCTTGGGAATTATTTTCCATCCAGTCCCAACTGCATCTACCCCGTCTTCTCAAAAAGTGGAACATTCAAGTATTTCATAGTCCGAACTACATGATCCCCTTCGCGGCCTTTCGTCGTAATGGCCAAGGACCGATACAAGCAGTTACCACCATTCACGATTTGATCCCCCTGCGTTTCCCCGATCATGCCCCACAATCACGGAAGTCCCGTTTCTTGCCCGTTTTTCGCAAAGTACTGCGCGAGGCTGCCCGACGTTCGGCACGCATAGCGACCGTCAGCCACGTATCAGCCGTCGACATCGAAACCTTACTCAAAGTTCCTATGGATAAAATTGACGTAATCCATAATGGCGTATCGCCGGACTTTACGCCTCCTGCCGTCCCCCAAGGTGCGTTTCATACCAAACGTGATCACCTGCAACTACTGTACGTAGGGCGCGCAGATCCCTACAAAAACATCGAAAAACTTATTCATGTTGTTCATCGGCTTAAGACGCACTATGATTGTCCCGTGCGACTGGACTTGGTCGGCGCACCGGATCCACGCTATCCCGAGCCCCAAATGTGCATAGAGCAATTCGGGCTCCAGGAAGCCGTGCGCTGGACAGGATTCGTATTAGACAATGAACTCGTAAACCATATCCGCGCAGCCGACGTGATGGTGCATGCGTCCCGGTATGAAGGATTCGGCCTGCAAATCATAGAAGCCATGGCTTGCGGCATCCCCGTGGTATGCAGCAATGCTGGCTCGCTACCTGAAGTAGCTGGTAATGCAGCCATCCTCGTACCGACCGAAGATACCGATGCCTACGCACGTGCTATTCTGCACCTGCGAGACCACCCAGAAGAACGCAAGCAGCGCATTGCGGCAGGCCTCCAAAATGCCACCCGCTTCTCCTGGGAAAAAACCGCACGCGAAACGCTGGCATGCTACGAAGCTGCAGCCCCAAAGGAATTTGTATGACCTCTACGGCAAAACAGGATTGGCCAGCAGCGCGCGTTGCACTCTGTCACGACTGGTTAAGTGGCATGCGCGGAGGAGAGCGTGTGCTTGAGATTCTCTGCGACGCCTATCCAGATGCCCCCCTGTACACCCTTCTGGCAAACCCAGGAGCTGTCTCCGAAACCATCCGCAACCGCCCTATTCATACATCATGGCTGCAGCGCATCCCCGGCATCGCCAATCACTATCGTAGCCTACTGCCTCTTTTTCCTGCAGCGGTGCGCTCGCTAAACCCCGCATCCGCGGACATACTCATCAGCACCAGCCATTGCGTTGCCAAAAGCATTCGCAAGCCCCCCAACTGCCATCACCTATGTTACTGTTTTACCCCCATGCGCTATGCATGGACTTTTCAGGAAGAGTATCTTGGCAATGCTATCCGCAAAACACTTGCCGCCCCACTATTGGCAGCCATGCGCCAATGGGACGCCCAAACCGCCCATCGTGTCGACACGTTTATCGCCATCAGTCATCATGTAAAAAAGCGCATCGAAGACTTTTATGAGCGCGAAGCCTCTGTGATCTATCCCCCCGTCGACACAGACCGATGCACACCGGGAGCAGATGCCGGCTCACAGAATTTTGACCTGATCGTCTCCGCACTCGTACCCTATAAAAAAATCGATATAGCGATTGCGGCCTACAACCGCTCGGGGTATCCCCTGCGGATCGTTGGTACAGGCGGATCGCGAGAAAAGCTAGAAGCACAAGCAGGCCCCAACATCACCTTCGAAGGCTGGCAACCCGACGACATTGTCCTGGAACGCTACCGCAACTGCCGCTTACTTGTATTCCCGGGCGAAGAAGACTTTGGTATCGTTCCCCTTGAGGCGCAAGCCTGTGGGAAGCCCGTAGTGGCCTACAATCGTGGTGGCGCCTGCGAAACCGTTCTCGCCAATCAAACCGGCATATTCTTTGACCAACAAACGCCTGATGCCCTGGCCAACGCCGTACACATAGCTGGCAAACGCATTTGGGACCCTGCCACAATCCGCAATCATGCGCTGCAATTCAGCAATCAGGCATTCATCGCCGCCATGCAAAACGCTATTCGCGCCTGCCTGCCGTGTTAGTCCATGTGGTCATGCGAGAGCACACCCTTCTCACCTGCAGCTCAATAAAGGCAATGAGCAGATCACGTAAAATCGGCTAGCACTTCGATGGCAAGCTCCACCTTGCCAAAGGGTGCGCTCACCTGAAATCCGGCTACCCGATCCGCTATCCGGGCACACATTTCACGCGCAATTTCCACCCCCGTGCGAATGCCATCCTCCTTGGTCTTGCAGATGCGCATGCGTTCGATAATTTCATCGGGAACGGTTACACCGGGCACTTCATTACGCATAAACTCGGCATTGCGCAAACTCACCAGTGGCCAAACGCCTGCAACAATCGGAATGCGAACATCAAGCGTCTCCAAGCGATCCAGAAATCGCAGCAAAGCATCCGGATCAAAAACAGGCTGCGTGATCGCATATTCCGCCCCCGCCTCTATCTTCTGCTCAAAACGCGAAATTTCATGCGCCAGATCCACCGCACAAGGATCAACCCCGACGCCCAGCAGAAGCCCGCAAGGGGGATCAATTCGATTCCCGCCAATATCCAAACCATGATTTAAACCGTTAGCTACGCGCACCAGCCCAATTGCATCCACATCAAAAACGCCCGTCACGTCCGGATAGTCCCCGATCTTGGGCGGATCCCCCGTAATGATCAAAAAATTGCGGAGTCCGGCAGCATAGCCTCCCAACAAATCAGACTGCATCCCGATCAAATTCCGATCGCGACAGCAATAATGCAAGATAGGTTCAATCCGTAGTTGTTCCTGAATTTTCATCGCTGCAATCATGCTGGAAACACGCGCACTGGCCCGTGGACCATCAGGTATATTTACCGCATCGATACCCGCCGCATCACACACGGAGACCTTCTCAAGCATCCCCGACAAAACCCATGACTTCGGTGGTAAGATCTCTACTGTGGATACCGACTCGCCACGCGCTAATTTGGCGGCAAACGAACATTTTTCTTCCATCGGGATCACATCAACATCCGACTCACCCTGCGAATGCTCAATCGCCCGTATTTGCACAAATTCCTTAACGTGCCCAAGTGCATGCACCGCCCGCGCCGCCTCTCGAATGTGGCTTGCCGTCGTGCCGCAACACCCCCCCACACCGCGAGCACCCAACTCGACAAATCGCTTGGCATAAGAAGTAAAATATTCGGGTGTCACTAAATACAAAACACGCCCATCCACTTCTTCAGGCTGCCCCGCATTCGGCATGAAAACAAACGGTTTGGCAGAGAGCGGCAAGGCCCTTTCGGCCACTGCAAAAAGGGGAGCAGGACCTGTTCCACAATTCATGCCCAAAATCTCGATTTCCGAAATCGCATTAAGCTCCCCCACCACATCCTCAACGGAACGCCCGTGAACTGTTTCACCACGCATATCAACCGTAAAGGAAGCCATAACCGGTAAACCTACCTGCTTCACGCTTCTTGCTGCCAGAATGAGCTCATCGACATGCGTGAAGGTTTCCAATAAAAGAAAATCAACGCCCCCCTCGGCCAAAGCCATGGCAGACTCGGCAAAAGCATCGGCAAGCTCTCCCGAACGCTCTTTAACCATAAGCTGGTTCGAACGCAAACAGGGACCAATGGACCCCGCCACATACACGGCATCCCCTGCTGCCTCACGAGCCAAGGCGGCACCCGCTCGATTGATTTCAACCGTTCGCTCTGCAAGGCCGTATCCACGTAGCCAAATGCGATTCGCACCAAAAGTGTTCGTTTCAATCACATCTGCACCAGCAGCGACATAAGACGCATGAATATCCCGTATTAAATCAGGATTAATAAGGCTTACCTCATCAAAACACCGATTAATGAATACACCGCGCGCATAGATTTCAGTCCCCATGGCCCCATCAAAAACCACAGGCTGATTCGCCATTCTTGCAACAATAGATTCTTTCGGCATGCCTCAGTCCCAATCAATATCGCATCTCATTACAATAAGAGGTGACGGTAAACGCTAACCGCAACAAGATCAGCCATCCTGACAAACCATTCTAGCGAAAGCAAGCTCCGCAATATGGACACTTGACACAATTACACAAGATCGTAAATTACCCTGCATCATGAAAGTATTACACATCAAACATTTAGCATTGGCTGGTATGATAGGTGCTGTTTCCACCTGTCTTTTATCAGGATGCCGGGGCCGTGCACAGGATGACCAAATCACCCTTTATTCAGGCAGAAACCAACATTTGCTAGCTCCCCTTCTGGCACAATTCACAGACGAAACCGGGATTCGTGTGCATACACGCTATGGGGGCACCGCCGAGCTGGCAGCAACCATTCTGGAAGAAGGGAGTCGCAGCCCTGCTGATGTTTTTTTTGCGCAGGATGCAGGTGCGCTCGGAGCCCTATCCCAAGCCGGGCTTTTTCGAGACTTACCCCCAGACCTTCTACAGATGGTTCCCAATGCCTTCCGCTCCCAGCAAGGCCTGTGGGTTGGCACATCTGGTCGGGCGCGTGTACTGATTTACAACACAGAAAGTGTGCAACCACAGGATTTACCAGAGGATATCACCGGCTTAGCTGATCCGCAATGGCGAGACCGATTAGGCTGGGCTCCCCTAAATGCCTCTTTTCAAGCATTTGTGACCGCGCTACGCGTAGAACGTGGTGAAGCAGCCACCCGGGAGTGGCTGCAAGCAATGGCGCGGAACCGACCACGCTCCTATGCACGCAATACAGCCATTGTGCAAGCAGTCGCCGCAGGCGAAATTGATGTGGGGCTCACCAATCATTACTACTTGCATACTATGGAAAAAGAACAAGGCTTGGCACTCCAAGCGCGTAACTACCTTCCCCCACAGGGCACTTTGATGAATGTGGCCGGGGTTGGCATCCTGCAAACCACCCGCAAAACACCGCAGGCCGAAAAACTTGTACGCTTTCTACTGTCGGAACAGGCGCAGCGGTTTTTTACCGACCAGACATTCGAATATCCCGTGGTACAATCAATCGCTCCCAACCCCGTGCTTCCTGTGCTTGACGCGATGCCCATCGCAGAACTAGATCTCAGTCTATTGGAAGACTTGGAGGGCACCCTTCTTCTATTACAGGAACTCGGCATTCTCTGAGCAAAGTATGACACCCACAGTACGCAGAAAAAAAACCATATTTCACTGGATGATAGCCAGGAGAAACATTCTGCGTGTTGCCGTCATTCTGGTTGCTGCACTATCCCTCACCCCAGTGCTATATCTAATCGTGCGCGCAAGTGAATCTGCACCGCAGTTTATCACCTTGCTAACGCGGCCTCGTACCATACAAGTATTTCTGAACAGTATTCTCTTAACAACGCTCGTCACGTTATCTGCGACCGTCCTGGGATGTGCGTTGGCGTGGCTCACCATGCGAACAGATCTACCAGGAAAACGCATATGGTCGGCCATTACCTGCCTTCCGCTTGTTCTTCCATCCTACGTAGGTGCCTTTGCCCTTCTCGCAGCATTGGGTCCCAATGGCATGCTGCAGAGCCTGCTGGCACCCATCGGCATCACGCAATTGCCATCCATGTACGGCCTGTCCGGTTCCTGGCTGGCCCTTACCCTGTTCACATATCCATATGTCCAGCTCAGTGTACGTGCCGGGCTACGCGGACTGGACCCCGCTTTGGAAGATGCGGCCCGGTGTTTGGGACGGACCCGCATGCAAGTTTTTCGGCAAATTGTGCTCCCGCACCTACGCCCCGCCATTGGTGCAGGAGCCTTGCTGGTTGCCCTGTACACGCTAAGCGATTTTGGTGCTGTCACCCTTTTACAATACAACGTTTTTACCCGCGAAATCTATGTACAGTACAGCGCCACACTCGACCGTAGTGCGGCGGCCATCCTTGCCTTGAAGCTTGTGGCGTTAACCGGCATGATCATTCTCGTGGAAAACTGGACACGATCCCACCGTCTGCATTATCGTGCGGGCACAGGAACGGCACGGCAGCATGCAGCTGTACCCCTTGGAAAATGGCAATGGCCCGCGATACTACTGTGCTCGCTGGTCGCGCTACTCGGATTGGGGATTCCCGTTCTGGTTACCGCCTTCTGGTGGATACGCGGTCTGCACGCATCGGCTGTGATTGGTGCCCAAACGCGTATTCTCATGAACTCGATATCGGCTTCCGCCCTCGCCGCCATCAGTTGCATACTTGCCGCCCTGCCAGTGGTCATACAATCTGTCAGATACCCAGGAAAGGTAAGTCGATTCGCCGAACGCGCTGCTTATGCCGGACACGCACTGCCAGGTATTGTCGTTGCGCTCTCCTTAGTCTTCCTAGGGTCACGCTATCTCCCCCTGCTATACCAATCCCTCACCATGCTGATTCTGGCATACACCATATTATTTCTGCCGCTGGCATTGGGCTCTCTGAGAACGGCCATGCTCAAGCTCAACCCGCGCACCGAAGAAGCCGCCCGTATGCTGGGGCATGCATCAGGAAAGGTCTTTTTTTTCATCACCCTACCGCAATTACGCCCCGGCATATTAACCGGCATGGCATTGGTGTTTCTGACAACAATGAAAGAATTACCAGCTACACTCTTGCTTGGACCCACAGGATTTGAAACATTGGCAACGCGTATCTGGAGCGCTACAGAAGAAGCATTTTTCGCCATGGCTGCTGCCCCCGCACTTATTCTCATGATTGCGGCAGCCATGATGCTGTGGATACTTTTACACCATGAACAGGATCAATTAACAACGTGAACACTCCGATTATTGCATGCTACGGGCTTTCAAAGTCATTCGATGGAACGAAAGCCGTCGACAATGTCGATCTGGAAATAGTCCCGGGTGACTTCGTGGCCTTGCTCGGTCCAAGCGGCTGCGGGAAGACCACCGCCTTGCGCCTCCTCGCCGGACTGGAAACACCTGACACCGGCGTCATACGCATTGGAGAAGTAGAAATTGCTGGCCAAGGATACGCCTTGCCTCCAGAAAAACGCAGGCTTGGAATGGTATTTCAAGAGTACGCGCTCTTCCCGCATATGAGTGTGCGCGACAACATCGCCTTTGGCATTCGTAACCGACCGGACCGCGAACAACGGATCCAAGAGGTGCTGGAACTCGTTGATTTGAAAGCCATACAAGATCGCGGTCCACATAGTCTATCCGGCGGACAGCAACAACGAGTCGCTCTAGCACGCGCACTCGCACCCAAACCCGCAGTCATGCTGCTGGATGAGCCATTCTCAAATCTCGACGCTGCCCTGCGACAACGCGTACGCCGGGAAATACGCCAAATTCTACTCAATGCCGGTGTCACTACATTATTTGTCACACATGATCAAGAAGAGGCCCTCAGTTTATCTGATCATGTCGCCGTTATGATCGACGGGAAAATCATGCAATTTGCTCCACCACAGGAACTTTATCGCTTTCCTGCAAACCAGGATGTTGCTGGCTTTCTCGGAGAAACCAATTTCTTACAGGGCGTTGCCCAAGGCATGCACGCAGAAACGGTTCTGGGGCGGGTCCGACTTCATTCTCCCATGCAAGGAGATGTTACCATTATGATCCGTCCGGAAAACATCATCGTTGCATCTGCTCCAGATGCACATGCTATCGTGTGCACGCATGAATATGTGGGTCACAGTTGGATCGTCACGGTAAAAGATCAACAAAACAACATCCTGCGCTGCCGCATGAATGGATCCACGGAACCCCCACCAGTGGAAACCAACGTTTCGTTATGCGTGCAAGATGCCGTCATGGCATACGCAGCTACGTAATCTATCGCGATCAGACATCCCACCAGAACGGGCTGCCATAAACTTAATCCTCAGACTTCTCTCGCTTACTGAGAACACGCGTAACAATAGAACCGAAAAAGGTCATTTCAAATGGTTTCGTCAAGAAATCGACAATACCAAGCTCTTTGCATTCCTCGATATATTCTTTTGCTGGATGCCCCGAAACTACAATTACGGGAATATCCGGAAAGTCTTGCCGTAACCGCCGCAAAAACGCCATGCCACTCGGCTCTCCAGGCATGATCAAATCCGTCAAAATGATATCGACCGGCGTTTCGGCAAGCATCTGCAACCCTGAAGGACCATCCTCTGCAACGACCAGCTCATACCCCATTCGTGCAACAACCGATTTGAAATACGCTTGCACACCCTCTTCATCTTCTATCAGAGCTAATTTCACTGCCATTACAATCTCCGGCTCACTCTTCACCCAAATGTTAGACGAATGGATAGTATGAACCATCTGCTCAAAAAAAGCGCAGATATTTTTAACGCAAATGGCGACTTCTTGCAAGCAACGATATCCACCCAAAAAGCAAAATGCGCAATAGCTGCCTAGTGGCTTCGCGCATGCTACTGCGAAATTGGCATCAGGACAGCTTCGCCGATCGAACGCCCATCCATGAGAACAGGGGCTTCCCGGGATTTCCAGTTGTGACGCATGGCCAGTGCAACCATACGATGTCCACGCGTAAAAAAGAGTAGGCAGTCCAATTGATATGCAACCCAATACAGCCAGCGCGAACGTTTCGCCACTTCCATACGCGCCACAACATCATCGCTGGACGCACGCTGCAGCAGAGATAGGATATACCAATCGCACAACGTCGAAAAGAAGCGCGAATGCGTTCGCACTTGCACAACGTCGAACCCACACTTCAGCAAGGCATACAGCCTACGCTCCGTATAGATGCGCCGCACCGCACCATTGCCGCAGATCCTCGAACGCAACAGCGGTTTTAAGAGCGTAACGCGCTTTTCTCGCATCAGCGTCACAATCATACGCCCACCGCTTTTTAAAAGCCGGTGGCAGCGTTCGATGAAAGCCACATCTACATCACGTGTTTCCAGCACCCCCAACAATACGATCAGATCAAATGAAAACTCTTGTTGCGGCCAATCATCATCACGCCCCATCACCCCAACTTGATTTTCCAACGCCTCCTGAATGCGCTCAGCCGCAGCACCATCCAGCGCAAGCGTTTGCCAGCTCCCCCCTGCTGCATGCAACTGGTAGCTGAACATGGCATTATCCGCACCAATCGCCAAACAACGCTTTCCGGTCAAGTCCCCCGCCGCCGACAAAACTTCTTGCAGCTCTGTTTGCAAAACATAGGATCGGCGAAACAAATAGGCATCCACCGATGCAAGCGTCATTGTCTCTGAGAATTCTGTGTCTTCCTCTGCCATAGGTCGTTTACTCCCGCTGTCCGAGATATTGTTCCACATCTAATGCGGCCATGCAGCCATGCCCGGCAGCTAGAACAGCCTGCTTGTAACGAGGATCACGCACATCCCCGCAAGCAAATACACCAGGTGCACTTGTACGTGTAGATCCCGGATCTGCCTCGATAAATCCTTCGGCATCCATGGTAACCAAGTCCTTGAATGCATCGGTCTTCGGGTCGTGTCCAATCGCCACAAAAATACCTTGGCAAGAAATCTCTTTTTGTTCTCCCGTCTCATTCTGGCGTAAAATAGCACCTGTTACCCCAGTCGCATCGCCAAGTATTTCTTCGATAACCCACGGAACCATCCATGAAATCTTTTCATTCCGGCGACACTTATCCACCTCCACGGGGGCCGCACGAAAATAATCGCGTCGATGAACAATCTTCACCTGCTTGGCAAAGCGGGTCAAAAACATGGCATCCTCCATTGCGGTGTTCCCTCCCCCGACAACCAAAACATCCTGATCACGGAAAAATGCACCATCACAGGTCGCACACCCCGAAACACCCTTACCATAAAACGCGGGCTCTGAGGCAATGGGTAATCGGCGTGCCTCGGCACCCGTGGCAATCACAAGCGTTTCTGTCTCAACCCTTCCACTATCCGTTTCCAAAACAATTGTTTCCCCTTCGCGCGTCGCACGAATAACCGAATCATGTTGCAACCGCGCTCCGAATCGGGCGGCTTGATCCCGGAAACGGTCCATCAACTCAGCCCCGGATATCGGTTCAACAAACCCCGGATAATTTTCAACCTCATATGAAACAACCAATTGCCCCCCCGGCACAGGTCCCAGCAAAACAAGGGGATCTAAGTTTGCGCGCGCCGTATATAACGCAGCCGTATAACCTGCTGGCCCCGATCCTGCTATTACAACTTTCTCCATCTTCAAATTCCTCCAGTAGTATCAATCGTCAAAACGCGTTGTCACCAGATCATCTAACCACTCTGGCGCACGCAACCACCAACGGGCGGGAAAAGATCCTAACCAACTACCCATAGCAGCCCCCCCCACACCGGATCGCCCCGAAATCATGATGCCTTGCCGCCAATTAGCAAGAGTCAATGCAAATACAGCCCCGCGGACACTATCACCAGCAAGAGTTTCCAATAACAATTGTGAAAATGGATCCACCCCATCGCCAAGTGAGGATCGCAAGCGACCATCCTGCATATCCCGTAGCGTCTCAGCCCCATGTTGACTTATATATAAAATTCCATTGTTTACCATATTCTGCCCGCGAAATGCATCGATAAATGCAGGGCGCGCCAATAACCCACTCCGATGCCGCTGTGAGCGCAGAGCATCTTCTACCATGCGATGCGAATTCCCGATCACCACAAACCCCGGCACCGCCGCAAATGCACGCACATGTGAAAACACACCTGTACCAACGTAATCTGCACGGACTCGATACATGGTATGCCCACCAATCGATACATCTTCTACAGAAACGTCTGCCCGTCGAAAACCGTCTTTTATCGCCTGAAACAATAGGGGCTCGCCTGTTCCAATCACCACCAGCCAATCCCAAGCAGCAGCAGATTCCGCATCTGGAATCTGCTCCGCTCGCGCAGCCACTAACACTTCATCCCGCAAACTTTCCAACAAGGGTAAAGGTTCGGTCTCGAATAGCCACTGGCTGATATCTGTAATTTGTTGCATCATACGATCGAGTTGCGCCAATTCCAGCTCACCACGTGCCGCTTCCAGCAACTCCCATAATCCACTCACATCCGGCGTCATTCCCCAAGCAAAATCTGTGTCGGAGGGCAACAAATCAAGTGATAACAATCGGCGGGGCTGCCACCCGAAAAGCCCGCGCCAGAATGGCAAGTTAGCATCCTGCGCGTCGCGCAACAGAAAGACCTTCAAGCTAGACATCCCTCCCTGTACGGGAACCGAGCTAACCCCTACGCCCTGCAAACCGCTAAGACCATGCCTGGAAGCAAAACGACGCACACGGCCTGAAACATCACGAATATCGCGCTGCTCTACCGTGGCAGGAGGAACCCCATCCACATCCCCTTCCAGACGCGACAAAACGGAATCAAGCCAACGGCCAGCATGAATAACCAGAAACAAATCGCCTCCGATATCAAGCCGCGCGGCAATGTCTTGAAACTTGCGCATGCCGTCATCGCGCGCCACCGAAGACAACGTCCCAAGGACGAGCAACAAGCAGATCAATATGTACTTCACATGTATCATGATAACATTTCCGTATTTGTGGGCATGCTATCGGGACGATTACACGCTTGCAAGACCGCATTATCCTCACAAAACAGCAGCGGTTTATTGCGAAAGTGTAACAGCAGAACCACTCCACCCTAACTTTTGCCGTAATACGGCAAAATAATCATATGTAGGCAGGTGTAATAAACGCACGGACTTTTCGGATCGATGCAGCGTAACAACATCGCCGACATCCAAACCATGTTCGTCCTGTCCGTCTATCGAAACCCGAAGACCCGCAGCATGCCCACAGACCTTAATCCGGATAACAGCCCGATCTGGCACAACCAAGGGACGCGAACTCAAGGTATGCGGACAAATGACAGAAACCACAAATACCGATGTCTGAGGTAAAACAATGGGTCCATCCGCCGATAGGGAATACCCCGTACTGCCCGTTGGTGTCGAAACAATAACCCCATCGCACACATACGTGGTAACCAGGCTATCATCGATGCTAACTTCAAGCATTACCACGCGAGACGTAGCACCATTGCGCACAACCACATCATTAAGCCCCTGATGATGGCCAAAAACCGACACCTCTTCGCGCGTCACATTACAAGAAATAAGGCTGCGCTCCGACACACTGAAATCGTCTGCACGCATACAACGCAGAGCCGCCAGCATGTCAGACTCCGTCAAACTCGTCATAAACCCGAGAGATCCGATATTCAGTCCCATCAATGGAGGCAAAGACTTCCCGGTCGCAGCCAAACGGCGCACCGCTGCCAATATAGTGCCATCCCCCCCCAATGCCATAACCGCATCAGCTTCCAGCAAAAGAGAATCATCTGAAACCACATCTAGGCCTGACGCTAAAGACTCGCAATCGTGTGCCAGCAACAACGAGATGCCCGTTTCGGTTGCCACCTTTGCCAGTTGCTGTAACACAGCGGCAGCTCGTGGCTTTTGCGTATTAACAATCACGCCAAGTTTTTGCATTTTTCAAACTCGTTTGATGAACACCTGGGGCGCACCCCAATTTTATCTAACAGATGTACGCCACCAAGCAAGATACTCCACATTACCTGCTGGTCCCGTCAGCGGAGATTCTACACATCCAAGCCATTGAAGCGAGAGTTTGTTTTCACCAAAGGCACGGATCTTCTCGATCACCGCATCGCGCGTAGCAGGGTCACGAACGACCCCACCGCGACCGACCTCTTTCCGCCCCGCCTCGAATTGCGGCTTAATCAAGGTGATCATTTCCCCCTCGGGCGCAAGCACTGCCACAACCGGAGGCATCACCAATTCCAGCGAAATGAAAGAAACATCAAACACGGCAAAGGCTGGAGTATAATCCAAATCAGAAGCTTTGAGATGTCGAACATTAAAGCGTTCCCGCACCGTCACACGGGAATCCGTTCGCAAGCGGGCGTGCAACTGCCCTCGCCCTACGTCCAATGCTGTCACGTGCGTAGCCCCGTGCGCAAGCAGACAATCCGTAAATCCCCCTGTCGATGCCCCGACATCCACCCCCTGCAATCCCTGCACACGCCAAGCAGGGAAAGCCTCAAACGCACCCTCGAGCTTCTCGCCACCACGGCTGACATACCGCGATCGAGCACGCACCACAACAGCAGCATCCACATCCACTTTGATACCAGCCTTGCAAAGGGGATGCCCATTCACAAAAACATCCCCCGCCAATATCAAACGCTGCGCCTGCTCCCGACTTTCAACCAAGCCTCGCGAAACCGCCAGTACGTCGAGTCTTTCCTTTGCCAAAACATGCTCCCTTTTACGATACAGTGAACTTCTATACTTGCACACCTGTAGATTTTGCGTCAATCTCCCAAAACCATGGATACACGACTCTTTATCAGCACATTTCTGCTGATTTTCTTGGCAGAACTTGGCGACAAGACCCAACTCACGGCAATGGCGCGGGCAGCAGGATCCGATGGCGGAAAATGGACCGTTTTCTTCGCTGCTGTCACCGCACTGGTCCTTTCCACACTGCTGGCAGTGACACTCGGACGCCTCCTCACACGCTTCGTGCCAGATCACATCATAAAACTACTCGCAGCAACGCTCTTTATCGCCTTTGGTATCATGTTACTATGGGGCGCCTTACGGCAACCAACGCAGCCCGAAACCATTCCCGATACGACGCCAACCACCAGCGGGATGATGATGCGCGGCATTCTGCGCATTGCTGCCGATTTTGAAGCAGCATCAGCTGCAGATTATGCCGCCTTGGCAAACAAAGCCGCGGACACAAACGTACGGCAACTATTTCTGGACCTTATGGAGGATGAAAACGAGCACCTTCGCATGATGCGAGATGCAGAACACATGCATGCCCATGCGCAAGTCGAAAAACTCGCCCGAACAGACTTACCCTCGACCCCGCAACTCGAACATGACGTCGCGCTTAGTAGCGAACCCGAACTGCAACATGCACTCGAACATGAAGAGGCAACCATGCAGTTTTATGAGGAACTCGCCGGGCGTACCGCCATCCCCGCCTTACGTCGCACCTTCACCTATCTCGCAAACGCGGAGCGCGACCACATCAAACGCATTAAAGGCCTGATGTCCTCGCTTTCCCCTTCCCATGCGTAACAGTCCCCCATTCTGCCACGCCGTGAAGAAACGAAGGCGGAGCCTCATCCCTTCATCCTCCCAACACCCGGCAATGCAATGGCAATTGACGCCTTAACGTTACCATCGTAAATTGAAAGGGTTTTCAGTCCCTATACGTATTATCCAATCATGGTCACACAATCACTAACACTATCACAGAGTCAACGCATGCAGATGGTCATGGCGCCACAATTGCGCCAGTCTCTGGAAATGCTGCAAGTGCCCATTCTGGAACTCCGTGCCATGATCCAGAAAGAACTGGAAATGAATCCCACCATCGAGGAGTTAGCCCCCGAAGGCCCACAACTCGAAATCGAAACCAGTCCCGGTGAACCGGATGACGCCAGTGAGATGCGATTCGATGAAGAATTTGAAGTACTCGCAAAATTGGATGACGAATGGCGTGACTACTTCTTCCAAGATATTGACAATCGCCCCGGCACCCCCGAAGCCGTAGAAAAGCATCAATTTCTTATGGACTCCCTGCCGCAACAAGAATCGCTACAGGAACACCTGATGCAGCAAGTTCATCTTTCCGAGCTATCCGAGCAAGACCAGAAGATTGCGGAAATGATCATTGGTTCTATTGACGATGATGGTTACCTCTCGACCCCGCTGGAAGAGCTCGCGAACACAAGTCCGTTCGATGTTGACCACCTGCAACATGTCCTGCTCACCGTGCAAGACTTTCATCCCGTCGGCGTGGGAGCTTCAGATTTACGCGACTGCCTGCTACTGCAACTGGAAAGAATGGGCAAAGCCGACACGCTCGCCGGAGACATTGTCCGCAATCATCTGGATGCTCTGGCACGACACAAGTTCGATCGTATCGCCAAAGATTGCAAAACCTCCGTCGAGAAAGTACAGCAGGCCGCTGCTTTCATCGCCACCCTGGACCCCGCTCCCGGACGCGCTTTCTCCTCTACTTTGGCGTCCTATGTATTCCCCGAAGTCGTCGTCCGCAAAGTAGAGGGCGAATACACCATTATCTTGAATGACGACCGCTTACCCCATCTGCGAATCAGTCAGCATTACCGATCCCTCATGGAGAACCCCGATACCCCCCGTGAAGTAAAGACCTACATCCGCGACAAATTGCGTGCCAGCGCATTCCTCCTGCGCAGTATTGATCAGCGCCAACGCACGATCTACCGCATTGCGGATGCCATTGTAAAACATCAGCAAGCATTTCTAGAGGAAGGCGTGTCCAAACTACGCCCCATGACAATGGCCGAGGTAGCTACAGAAGTAGGCGTTCATGAAACAACCGTAAGCCGGGCAGTCAACCAGAAGTACATGCGAACCCCGCAGGGAACCTTTGAAATGAAGTATTTCTTTACCACCGGACTCAAAACCGAAACAGGAAGTGCCATATCAAATGAATCCGTCAAAAGTCTTATCCAGGAAATGGTAACAGATGAAAATCCCCAAAAGCCCCTTTCTGATTTAGCCATTATGCAGCACCTACAGAGAAAAGGCATTAAAGTTGCCCGTAGAACCATCGCCAAATACCGCGATCTACTGCACATTCCTCCATCACATATCCGCAAAAAAGGCTAATCCTCTCATGGCTGGGCAAGATTGCTTCCAAATCTGGCACAACCGCTTGCGCGAACAAAACGGGAGGGTGTTGGCACTCCCCCCTGCCCCTACATCAGCCCAAGCATTTGCCGCCATTGCTTTACAGCAAGGAACACAACAAACCGTCCTATGGATCGTGGAGGATGAACTTGCCATGGCGCAGGCCATGCGAGACCTGCACGCTCTCCAGCCAGGACACGCCGCCCATCATTTGGCATTCCCCCCCATGTATCATCATGCAAAAGGACAGCACACAGACCTAGAGGGCACCGGAACACGACTGCAAACGCTTCATCGCATAGCCGACTTACGAACAACAAAACAAGCTCCAATCATCGTGGCACCGGTAACAGCAATCGCACACCCCACACTTGCGCCGGATCAAATGCAGCGTCATTCATGCCGTATCGATATCCAAAACCGTCAGGACATCACCGCAATTCGACAATTTCTGGAAACGAGCGGCTATGATCTCGAAGCCGAAGTGCTCGAAAAAGGACAATATGCCGTTCGTGGTGGAATCATCGACGTATGGGCAGCTAACAGTGAATACCCTGTCCGCTTGGAGTGGTTTGGCGACGAAGTTGACTCCATTCGGTTTTTTGATCCTATCTCACAGCGGACAGTAGAAAAAATTGCTTCTACACTGCTATCGCCGCTACACGAACAAAGCGAGGCACCCTCTGCTACGCTGTTAGCGCACATCTCGGATCTTTCTGCTATGGTATGGTTCGACTATGAAGCAGCCTCAGAACAATTAACACATATGCATGGCGCAGCAGAAGCGCTTGACCCCCACCCTTATTTACGTCCCCCTGAGAATATATTGTGTCTTGATTGCAATAGCCTCTCGCCCCAACAGCATCTTCCCGCCTTCGCTAGCCTTGAGCATGCCGTACATCTACCGGCCACCAGCGGAACAACCCAGTTGGCAGAAGCTCGAAAAACGTTTCTGCACAACCTGCGCAACTACCACCGCAAAGGGTGGAAGGTATGCATCTACTTTGAAACACCGGGAACCAAAGACCATTTTCTGCACCATGTCACAAAAAGAGGCCAACAACCTTTTGCTATTGAGATCGGGAGTTTATCCGAGGGTTTCTCCTGCCCCGCCATCAAAACCATCTTCGTTGCAGAGTCTGACTTATATGGCCGTAAACGCTATGCAGCGCATACCGACACACTTGCCCGCAAAGTCAAACGCCACACCGGCTCACGTATCCATGA
>PWYP01000112.1 GCA_003567805.1 PVC group bacterium | reverse complement strand
CTTGCGCAGCCCTTGACGGTATCGTCCGCTTTGGTCGAATTGTTGTCTTCCGGGCGCCTGGGGGATGTGGACGACAAACAGAAGGGTATGCTTGATCTTGCTGCAGACAGCTTGCAGCGTCTTGAAGTGGTTATGAAATATTTGCAAAAGCTTTCTGGTATGCCGATCAATCTGGTTCCTGATCAAGGTCTATTGGACGAGGTCTACGGCGGAGAGTCTGAAGATTGATCGCTTTAGCGCCAACGTCGATGTGCCCATAGGTACTGGGTTGGATATTCCCTAATGGCATTTTCTAGTTTGCTGTGTAACGCCTGCAGGATCTGGGTGGTGTCTTCTTTACGGTCTCCGGTTCGCGTGTAGACAAAGGGTGGATCAATCCGTAGCCGGTATTGTCCGGGTGCCATTTCGACACAGGTTGAAAAGCAGATCGGAGCTTTCGTGGTCAGATGCAGCATGGCTGGAGAGGTGTAGGTGGCGGCAGGGGCTCCGAAAAAGGGAACCATGACGCCGCGTTTCCCCGCGGCATGCTGATCAAACAAGATTCCCACGTTGCGTCCCTCTGCCAGTGCGCGCAGTAACCGTGCAGCATCTTGATCATGTTTGGGCGTGATTTCGATGTTGTCATGATTTCTGAAAGACATAAGGTTTTCGACGAGCGGGTTGTTCATACGCCGTGCGATACCTAATAGGGGAAACTGTTTGGCGACAGCTTGGAGTCCTGCTTCCCAGTTGCCTAGGTGTCCAGAGCATAGGATCGCGCCTTGATCGGGGTCTGCTAATACATCCCTTGCGGCAGGATCGATCTCTTCTATGATCGTCTGCTGTGGTGTTTTTCCTCCGGTCGCCTGCAGTGAAATGATGGCGATATGGATAAAATGGATCATGGAGGCCCGGGCGATTCTGCGCACTTCGGTTTCGTCGTTGGTTATGGCCGCCAAGCGTACATTGTTGCAAGCAATGTCGCGTCTACGGTTCATGGTGGCAAACCCGATGGTTCCGAGTATGATTGCGAATCGGCGACATCCTGCCGGTGTCAGTAATTTGACAAGCCGAATGCCAAGGCAAATGGCCGCAAATTCCATGCGATGGCGGAAGGTGGGTTTGCCTGACTTCACCCTTTCATTTCCTCTTCTAGAAAGTCGATTAATTCTCCAACGGCATTGATTGCTACGAGTTCCTGGACTTCAAAATCCAAACCAAAGGATTGTTGTACATCATAAATCAAGTCCAGCACGGAGAGTGAGTCGAATCCGAGTTCTCCGATGGTGGTATCCTCGGTGATATTTTCTATGTCAATGGGTTCGACGGTTGATTGTTCTACAATGTTCCGCAGCGTTTGCATGATTTTTTCGCGTTGCATAGGTGTTTCCCTTTTTCTAGTTCATGACATTTGTATACACAGGATAGTCATCTCTGATGCTGTGTGTGTCAAGGCTCGTTCAAAACATGTAGACCACGAAAGACGTGCCTTTGATGACATAATGATCGTCGACAATGGGGCTTTGCCGGATACTTCTGTCGAACCACTCTACAGAGGAAATCAGGGCTCCCATGATATTCGGGGTAATTTCAGCAAAGATACTGAAACCGATTTCTGGGTTCAGCGCAGTTCCGGGGCGATACGCGGGGCGTTCAGGCGTAGCTTCTTTTGTGGACACGCCGTAATCATGGCGTGTTAGGCGGGGTAACATGTAGTTCAAGCTGATCGATGGCGTGAATCGAAAGCGTTCCCATGGAATGGTACGTGCTGCTGTCAGGCGTCCTTCATCGCCACCAATACGGTCCAAGGCATCGAGTTGATATCCGGCAGACAGGTTGATGCCAGCTTGCGTGTTGATTTGCAGGCGTAGTCCCGCCATGGCCGTAGCGCGCCGGTTTTGCATGCCGCTGAGAATCGGGCTGTCTTGTTCTTCGTACGTTGCCTGCCGGTAGGATACCGTGCCAGCAAGACGCGTACGCCCACTTCCAAGAAGGCCGATTTGCACGAAGGGTCCCTGAATTTGTACACGGTTGCCGATATACAAGACGGCCGGTAATACATTCAAGGGATTATCCGTTGCGTTTGGATAGGGACTACCTCGCGTGATCATGACAACCCCTGCGCCGATTCTCCCACGATCTCCTAACGGGCGCACTAAATCCATCGTTATGGGGTCTGTTTCTCCGGGGAGGAACGTAAAGCGCGCGTTGCGAAAGGTTGGTGAACCGCGGGGGCGATATTCGTTGGAAAATCCAATTGGTTCTGTTGGGATGCCTATGAAATTGCGGTCGAGTTGCTTATTGTTATTTTCGTCATGATAGACAAGCAGGGCATATTCACCTGCTTGCACATTTGGAATCTGCAGCGTTTTTCTTCCGTCTGCAGGAAACCGTTTGGCTTTGATCGGTGCGTTGAACTCTTCAAAGTTTTCGGCGCTATCAAAAAGAAGCACCTGCAGGGATCCTCCAATATACTCTCTGCCAAGCTGGATTGTGAGGCTGCCGGATGATTCCGCGATAGCACTTGCTACAAGAATCATATGGAGGAGGAAGGCTCCTCGTAGCAGCAACGGCATGAGGGGTGATGCCAAAAACGCGCGCCGCATAACCATGATCAATGTTTGAAGCTGCGCTGACCGGTAAAGCACATGGCCGCGTTGTATTCATTGCATGCTTCGATGACTTCGTAATCCCGTAAGGAGCCACCGGGCTGGACAACGGCTGTAACGCCTTCGCGGAGACCAACATCAATACCGTCCCGGAAGGGGAAGAACGCATCTGAGACCATGCAACTTCCGGTCAAGCCGCCATTTTGGGATTTCACGGCTTCCATGATGGTGTTGCGTGCTGTTACATCTTCCAATGTGTTAAACGGTATCCCGTGTTGCTCCCAGCAAATCCGATCTGCTAATTTCGTGTAGGCTTTATCCCGTGCAATCTGGGCTACACCAACACGATCTTGTTCGCCTGTGCCGATGCCGACAGTGACGCCATTTTTAACATAGAGAACCGAATTGCTGGTGACGCCCGCTTCTACAAGCCAGCCAAAGATCATGTCGTCGCGTTCTTGTTGGGTAGGCTCACGGTTCACTTTGTACGTTTGTCCTTTGTATTCGACAACAGCCGGTAATAAATCCTGGGGAGACCGTACTTCGGGTTGGAAGGACCACTGGGCTACGAGGCCGCCATCGATGAGCGATTTGAACTCGACAAAGCGCTCAGTGGCAAATGTCTGCAGTCGGGCGATGTTGTTAATACGCATGACGCGCAGGTTCTTCTTTTGGGCAAAGATATCCATCACGCCATCTTCGAATTCGGGTGCGACAACGACTTCTGCATAGTTTTCGTTAATTCGTTTTGCGGTTTCCACATCACAGGGCCGATTCAAGGCAATGGCACCACCAAATGCCGCTAGTCTGTCTGCCATGTTGGCTTTGTCATAGGCCTCTACCATCGTAGCGGCTGTGGCAACACCGCATGGGTTGTTGTGTTTGACAATGACAGCGCAAGGCGTATCCATGAGATAGCGAAGTATGTTTAAGGCATTATCGGCATCGGTGATGTTCGTTTTCCCGGGATGTTTGCCCGATTGGAGAAGTTCAACATTCGAGGCTAAGTGCCTTCCGGGCTGAATGGCAGTAACTTCCCCTAGTGTGAGATTCCCGTTGGTTAAACGGTAGAGTGCGGCCTCTTGCCCTGGATTTTCTCCGTAGCGTAATCCTTTTTCCACATCATCGATAAGCCAGGATGCTTTTTCGTACGACAGCGTTTGGCGTTTTCCGTTACTTTCCAAAAAGCTGATTTCCATTTGCGGTGGGAAGTGATCATCCATGATGGTGCGGTACGCTGCTTTCAGGTCTTGTACGGGCATAGTAAATCTCCTGTATCCTATAGGTTTGGTAGGCCGATGCAGGGTCAGACTATAGAGAAAGCAGGGGAGTAAGACAACAGGTATATGCAGTAAAACGTTAAAGCCTGTATACAAACACGAGACCCAGCGGCTATCCGCCATCCGACACGCGACACCTCCGGCCATTCTTTATGGCTGATTTTTATAGCCACCGTGTGACAATGTTTGTAAATTGGCGTCGGTGAGACGGTCGTTTGGAATAGCGGGGGGGGGCATGGGATTTACAGATGATATATTTGCCAAGCGCGGTTCCTGGCAGTTATTCCGGACTGTTGGTGGTTACGATCTGTCGACTGCGGATGCCGGCTACATTGATAAGCATGGCAGATTGTGGTTGCGGTTACCCCATGCGTTGCTGTGCACAGATGGCGTTCATGTTGTGCGGTGCTATAAGCCGGATTTTTTGCATACGCCTATACCCTTTACGTCGGGCTTTTGTGCGAAGGACCTCTTTTGGGTGATTACGGAAGAGAAGCGGCTCCTCGCGTTGCGCCTGGAGGATGGGGTTGTGGAAGATCACACGGAGCATGTTCCGTCGCTAGCGGCAGCATACTTCCTCTGGACATCTAATCATGAAAAAATCTTGATCGGTTTGCCAGGTGCAGTAATTCGTTACGATGGTTGTCAGGCGGAGATTGTACGGGTTCCCGGGCCGGAAGATGAACGGATACGCTGTGCTGGTACATCGATCGATGGTGATGTGTGGATTACGTTAGAGACAGGGTTACACCTTTTAGAGGGGGATGGGTTTCGACATTGTCCTCTACCGGATGAAGAAGAATCCACGTTCTGGGATTTCCTGGCGGGCCCGAACAAGAGTTTATGGTTAACCCTGCGTGAGAAATTGCTGTACCTGGAGAATGGGCGTGTCTGTGATGTCATGCGGGGCGAGTTTCAATATGTCAATTCTGCGAGTTGCTTGTTCATAGATCGTGATCTAAATGCTTGGCTTTCCATTCATTTTCGAGGAGCTGTGGCAGTAAATCGTAAGGGGATGGTGCTGTTCCCGTTTGAAGATACCCCTGGTGCTTGGTGGCCAAAGAATATGGTGCAGGATCATACCGGAGCCTTTTGGCACATCGGGGTGCAAAATGGGATTTTACGATATGATCCACATGGGGTGTCGGTCGAGCAGCGTGGGTACATAGAGGCGATTGCGCCGATGCGCAATGGCCATTATGTAGTGGCTGCGGCATCTAGGGGCTTGTTTGAATATGATGGCGGCGGGCTGCGGCAACTTTGCGAGTCATTGCCGTCGCGGATTTACTCCCTCTATTGTGATACGAATGGGGATGTTTATGTCTGCTCGGCCAGTGGTTTGTTTCGCTATCATCCTGGGCAGGGCAAAATGATCTTGCATCGCCCGGAGGGGGATGAAGATGAAACCGCGCGCTTCGTGTTCAGTGTATTACGGGATCGTAACGATTTGTTCTGGATCAATGCGATGGATGTGCTTTGGTGCGAGGGTCCTGACGGTGTGGCGTCCTATCCACATGACTCTTTACGCATGGAGCGTCGTTTGTTCATGTTTTGCGATGATCAGGGCGTATTGTGGCTTGTGTCGGGGCAGGATATGCCTGTTCTACGTTTCAACAAGGGTTCCTTCGAAGTCGTGCAGGAAGAGTTTAAGAATGATACCGTCAATAAACCGCATGACCGTATTTTTTCTTTGACGCAGGATACACAGGGAACATTATGGGCTGGATCTCGCTCTGCATGTTTATTTCGTTTTTCTCCGGAAACAGGCATATTTACGCGGGTGCCTGTACCCGGGTTGTTGGGTGGGGTTCGGCATGTTCGTGTTGAAGCATCAGGGCAAATGTGGATCTGTACAACAAGAGGACTCTTTCGGTTTAATGGCCAGTATACGTATCGAATGACCGAGTTGAATCTGTTGCCTTCCCACCGCACAGTTGCCACTTACAGGGTTGACGATGAGACGGTTTTAATCGCGACCGAATTGGGGATTTGCAGGTGTCACCCACGTTATGACACGCGTCCCGAAATATATATATCGAAAGTGATAGCAGACCAGACATACGATGCACTGGGTGAGTCCTTGACGTGTCAGGAAAGCTCCGTTCTGTCTGTACATCTTACGGCTTGGAACGCGAAACCTGGACCTTTGGTATATCGTTATCGGCTTGTGGGACATGAGGATAAGTGGACGGAAACGATGGAGGAGGTATATAGCTTCCACGCATTACCTTCGGGCACCTATCGGTTTGAAGCTGAAGCGTTCGATCAAGACCTGATGTTTTGTAAGCAGCGCGTAGTCTTGTCGCTCGAAATTATTCCAAACCAGCAGGAGATGCAGATTGCCGCGCTGGAGGGGGAATTGCAAGATGCCAGGGCTTATGCAGAAAATATATTGCGGTCTATGCACGATCTTGTTGTTGTGCTTGATGTCGATGGCATGATTGTGACGGCAAATCCCGCTATGACGACGTTATTGGGATATGCTGCTCGCGAAGTTATTGGCAAGACGCCGCAGGAAGTGCTTTTTCATGGGAGACCGTGTCCGGTAGATGCTGCGGGGATTGCCAAGCTCAGGCGTGTGCGGCACTTTGAGGCGCAAGAGGTTGAGTTAGATGCTCGTGATGGTTCCATTCTCCCAGTGATCCTTTCGGCATTTTGTTTATATGACACCCGCGGTATGCTGCAGGGCTTTGTGCTGACGGCATCTGACATCTCTGAATACAAGGAATTGCAGCAGCAGTTTTTACAGAGTCAGAAGATGAAAAGTCTTGGTATGTTGGCCGGTGGTATTGCGCATGATTTTAATAATTTGTTAGGCGTTATGATTGGCAATGCCGACATGCTACAGGAGTGCATGGATCCGCAGTCACCTGATTACCGATGTCTTGCAGATATCATCGGTGCTGGTAAGCAAGCGGCAAAATTATGCGCAGAAATGCTTACGTATTGTGGGAAGGGAAAACCGATGCGCAATTCCCTGGATCTTTCGGGCATCGTTCGTGAGAATGCGGAACTGCTTAAGACCTCGATCGCCCGAAAGGTAGAAATGCACTGCGATTTGGCGGAAAATCTTCCGTTGATCTGGGGTGACGAAGTACAAATCATGCAGATTATCTTGAATTTGGTGGTGAATGCGTCAGAGGCAATCGGTGATGCATCCGGTTCGATCAATCTTCGAACGTATCAGGTATCTGGATCTCCCGAAAAGAAGGGACGTGTCGCGGCTGATGGTGATGATCGTCCATGGGTTGTACTTGAAGTTTCTGATACGGGGAAGGGGATGGACAAGCAGACGCTTGAACGTATTTTTGAACCGTTTTTTACGACGAAATTCACGGGGCGTGGACTTGGTCTTGCCGCGATTCATGGCATTGTAAAGTCACATAATGGGGAATTAAAAGTTCAGAGTACTCCTGGAAAGGGAACGACGTTCAAGGTGTATCTACCGATTTCTGAACAGCAGCACATCGAGGAGAGGGCAGAGAAACCCATGAAAGCAGCGGCAGTATCCGGGATGGTCTTATTGGTGGATGATGAGGACACGTTGCGGGATCTATGTAAACGTATGTTGCAACGCATAGGTTTCGACGTGGTGGAGGCCGCTAATGGGGCCGATGCACTCACGAAATTAACGGAACACAAGGATAGCATCACAGTTGTTTTTCTAGACATTACGATGCCGGTCATGGATGGATATGAAGCATATGAAAAAATGCGCGTATTATGTCCTGCGTTGCCCATTGTGCTGACGAGTGGTTTTGCCGAACAAGATATTGAAGACCATGTTCCAAAGGATGATCATTTGTATCTTTTGAAAAAGCCTTTTACGCGTCAGAGTTTACTGGATGTGCTATCGGCTGTGCAGAATGGCTGAATGTTGTCTGCTCCCAATCCCGATTGTCGCTGCATACATTTTGTTGCACATACATTTTGTTGCCTTGCACTTGTGCTGATTGTACAGCATGATACGGTCTCCGACAGTACAAAGAGAACATATCCTATATTGTGGAGCAGATATGCCTGATCCAAATGATCATTTTTATGTTACGACGCCGATTTATTATGTGAATGACCAGCCGCACATTGGTCATGCTTATACGACGATTTTAGCGGATGTGCTTGCGCGCTATCATCGTTTGCTGGGGGTGTCAACGCACTTTCTGACTGGTACGGACGAACATGGGCAAAAAGTGCAGCAGGCTGCCAACAAGCGGTGTGTTTCGCCGCAGGAACATGTTGATGCGTATGTTACGCGTTTTACGGATCTCTGGGCGCATCTAGGGATTACAAATGATGATTTTATTCGTACAACCGAGCCGCGCCACACGGCAATCGTACAGAAGGTGCTGTCCGAACTATATGCACGGGATGAAATTTACCGGGCGGAATATGATGGATGGTATTGTGTGACGTGTGAACGGTTTTACACCGAAAAGGATCTCGCCGATGGTATGTGCCCCGAGCCGGGGTGTCATAAACCCGTCGAGAAAATCACGGAGACCAACTATTTTTTCCGGATGAGCAAATATCAGGATTGGCTCATAGAATATATCGAAGAACACCCGCGCTTTATTCAGCCTGATTTTCGTCGTAATGAAACGCTTGGTTTTTTGCGTCAACCTTTGACGGATCTTTGCATTTCTCGTCCCAAAACCCGTATGTCGTGGGGTATAGAGCTGCCGTTTGATACAGATTTTGTAACCTATGTCTGGTTTGACGCGCTGCTGAATTACGTGAGTGCGATTGGATATGGCTCGGATGATGCTCGGTTCGAGCAGTGGTGGCCGGCTTCGATGCATTTGATTGGAAAAGATATTTTGACGACGCATACGGTATATTGGCCCACGATGCTACATGCGATGGGCCTCGCGATGCCTGAAACGATTTTTGCGCATGGTTGGTGGCTTGTCGGGCGCGATAAAATGAGCAAGAGCGCAGGCAATGTTGTGAACCCGATGGAGTTGGCCGAAACCTATGGCATTGATGCTTTTCGGTATTTTTTGATGGCCGAAATGGTTTTGGGACAGGATGCCAGCTTTACGTTGGAAGGATTTGTGCGTCGCTATAATGCTGACTTGGCAAATGACCTCGGCAATCTTTTGAGTCGCGTGGTTCGCATGACGGTGTCACATTTTGATGCAAAAATTCCGCAGCCGGGCGCTTTGGCTACAGAGGAGAAGCATCTTCAGGAGATCACCTTGGGTGCGGTAGCCGGTATGCGCGATGCCGTTGTTCGTATGCGCGTTGATCAAGGTCTTGCTGGTTTGGCGGGTGCGATTCGGGAGGCCAATCGGTACCTTGAGTTGCGCCAACCTTGGGCTTTGGCAAAGCAAGGTCCCGAAGCGAGGGTGCTCATGGGGACAACGCTGTATTGTGCTGCAGAAACGTTGCGTATGGTGAGCGGGATGCTTTATCCCGTGATGCCGGAGAAAATGGCGTCTTTGCGTAAGGCACTAGGTTGTGCAGATGGTGAGCCTGATTACACCCGTTTAAGCCATTGGGGTGAGCTTGCAGCGGGTACGCCTTTGCACTCCACAGGGCCGCTGTTTCCGCGGATCCAGACAGAAAAGCCAGCGGAAACGGCATCAAAGGGTAAAGCCGAATCGTCGTCTCGCACCTCATCAGGGAAGAAGTCCTCTGGGTTGCCGGAGGGAACCATCTCGTATGATGCCTTTCGCACATTGGATTTGCGCGTAGGCTGTATAGAAGAAGCGGAACCTGTCGAGGGGGCAGACAAGTTACTTTGTTTGCAGGTGCGTGTAGGCGAGGAGAGACGGCAAATCGTGGCGGGGATTGCGCAATCATATGCCCCTTCTGATTTAATGGGTAAGCAAGTGATTGTGGTGGCCAATTTAGCTCCAGCGCGTATTCGCGGAGTGGAGTCACAAGGGATGCTACTGGCCGCAGATGCTGGTGACCAGTTGCGCTTGGCTACCGTGGAGCCTGGTGCTGCTTCGGGTGCACAAGTCCGGTAGAGAACGGCGTCATGGATATGATAGAAAATAGCCAGAGTGGCTGGGAGAGCGGATTGGTCCCCGCCGAGCGTATTTGCCTGTTTCAGATTGCGCGGGACACCTTGTCTGCCTGCGTGAGGCACCCGTTGCAGGAATTTTGCTGGGATCGTTATGTGCTGACGGAGGCGCTGCAACAGGAACGCGCCTGTTTTGTAACGTTGCATTTGATGGGCGGCATGTTGCGAGGGTGTATTGGTACTTTGGAGCCTGTAGCGCCCTTGTATCGATCTGTACACGACAATACGGTATCGGCCGCATTGCACGATCCGCGCTTTAGGCCGGTTCAAGCCGAGGAAATTCCGCAGATCAGCATGACGATTTCTATCTTGAGTCCAGCACAGCCGATTCAGGACGTTTCTGCGTTTGTGCCTGGTCGACATGGCATTATTATAGAGAAAGACGGGCATCGTGCGGTGTTTTTGCCTGAGGTGGCTGCAGAACAAGGTTGGACGCGTGAAGAAACACTTGGGGCATTGTGTCAAAAGGCGGGTTTGCCGGAACAAGCTTGGCGCATAGATACGGCTTTTGCCATTTTTCATACAGCCATATTGTCAGGTTCTGGCGAGGGACACTGATTGATTTCCATGGATAGTTACGAATTTGATTATTTGGTGATCGGGAGCGGTATTGCCGGCTTGATGTCTGCGTTGCATCTTAGCCGTCTAGGGCGCGTTGCTGTGCTTACCAAGCGGGAAGCCTTTGAAAGCAATACGAATTATGCCCAGGGTGGCATAGCCTGTGTGATGACGGATGAAGATAGTATCGAACGCCATGTCGCCGATACGTTGGATGCAGGAGCCGGGTTATGTGACGAATCTGTGGTTCGGGACATATTGGCTGAAGGTCCTGCCACGATTGAAGAATTGATCCAGACTGGGATTCGCTTTAGTGAGCGGTCAGAAGACGATGGAGGTGGCTACGATCTTGGGCGCGAAGGTGGACACACAAAGCGGCGTGTTTTACATGCCGGGGATCTGACGGGGCGCGAAATCCAGGTTTCCTTGTTACGGGCGATTTCCACGACTGCGAACATTACGTTGATTGAAGATTGCATGGTGATCGACTTGATCACGACCAGTTGGCTGGGTTTGGATGATGAGAATCGGTGTGTCGGTGCCTATGTCTTGATGCGTGCAACGGGAAAGATTGCCACGATGCGCGCTCCTGTAATCGTGTTGGCAACTGGCGGTGGCGGCAAAACATATTTGTATACCAGTAACCCAGATGTGGCGACCGCCGACGGTGTTGCCATGGCTTGGCGTGCGGGGTGCGCGATTCGGAATATGGAATTTATTCAATTTCACCCGACTTGCTTGTTTCATCCCAAGGCCAAGAGTTTTTTGATCAGTGAGGCGATTCGGGGAGAAGGGGCGCAGTTGGTGAATGCCGCGGGTGAGCCATTTATGCAGCGATATGATTCCCGTGGATCGCTTGCCCCGCGTGATATTACTGCACGTGCCATTGATAATGAAATGAAGTCCACCGGACAGGCTTGTGTATATTTGGACATTCGTCACAAGCCCGCAAAATTCGTGCATGATCGTTTCCCGAATATCAGTCGTACGTGCAAGCGATTTGGTATCGATATTGCACATGATTTGATTCCTGTGGTGCCTGCTGCCCATTATTTTTGTGGAGGGGTGATGGCGGGTGTAGATGGGCAAACTGTCATTCCCGGGTTCTATGTGATTGGGGAGGCTGCTTGCACGGGATTACATGGTGCCAATCGCTTGGCGAGTAACTCTTTGTTGGAAGGCGCCGTGTGTGCACGGCTGATGGCGAGAACCGTGGCGGAGAGAGGTGCGTCGCTACAGACGGGAAAACACATTTCGTTGCCGTCGTGGCAGTCGCATGGAGCGGTTCCCAGTGATGAGGAAATTGTAGTCGAGCATAATTGGAATGAGGTTCGCCAGTGTATGTGGGATTATGTTGGGATCGTGCGGACGAATCGTCGGTTAGAGCGCGCGGCACGTCGGATTCGTAATTTACGAGAGGAAATTCGTGAGTATTTTCATGATTATCTTGTGACGGGAGATGTTTTAGAACTTCGGAATATTGCTGCCGTCGCTGAGCTCATTGTGCGATCAGCTACGGCGCGCCATGAGAGCCGAGGGCTGCATTTTACATTGGACTATCCGGAAACGGGGCCTGTTGCGCGGGATACGATTCTTGACGACGGCGTTGGCGAGAAGATCTGATTACCAGATGCTGTATGGACTCACGCTACGAAGTTTGTGAGCTATGCGGGCTGGTTAGTTCTGGAAGCTACGCATAATTTGCTGATACATCGGTTGATGTTCTTGTACCAGATTTTCAGCTTGCTTCATGCGCATGTCCCACACGTTTGATTTTTGCGCGTACCATTCTTGCAAGTCGTCCATGTTCACGAGTTTTACAGGCGGAGTGCCAAGCGCGGGGTCAATGTTACGGGGTGCGCCAAGGTCAATCAGCAGTATCGCATGCCGCGGGGCCATTGTTTCTGTGAGGATGGGCTCTTTTGCAGCTACGGCAGTCATGACACAATCGGATTGAAATACTATATCCTGCAGTTGGTTCCACGGGTGTAGCGTTGCGCCTGAGGGGACTTGCGCGGGGACATTCCGGTAGTAGACCCAGTTGCAGGGTATCTTCAGGTCGGCGAGTCGCGTGACTAGACCTTGGCCGATCGTGCCCGCTCCCACGATCGTGATGTTTGGCTCTGCTGTGGCCTCGCTTATCCCAAGCGCTTTGACGGTGTATGCGATGGCGACATCCTCAATTTCGTTTGGGGATTCGTCATAGGAAATGGTGGCGCGAATATCTCTCGAAATATGCAAGGCTGTATCGATCCATTCTTTGAGCATGCCATTTGCCCACCCTTTTTCTGTGGCCACGGCAAGAGCGTCTTTGATTTGCGCTACGATGTGCGTTTCGCCGGTCATTTGCGAGAGCAGTCCAGATGCGAGCAGGGCCGTGTGGGTAAATGCATCCTGGCCTTTCTTGATGTAAACGTTTTGGGCGCATAGAGCGTCAAACGTGAGGATTCGCTGCAGTACGGCAAGTGTCTTTGCGTTTGGTGTTATGATACCCAATAGTTCGATCCGATTGCAGGTGACGAGAAGCATGAAAGCGTGCAGTCCCCAGACCTGCATGAGCATGTCACCCACGTGCAAGAGATCCTCATTCTGTATCTGGAGTTTGTCGCGTGCCGATAAGTCGATTTGTTGGTGACTCGTCCCGATGACGATAAGCTCAAGTGCATCAACCATGTCAAGGTGTCGGGTAAGGTTTTCTTTTATCAGGCGTGAGCGCCGACAGCTTTGTCCGCCCGTGGAAATCGCAACCGAAAGTTGATCTTTTCGAATGACTGCAGGGGTAACAAAGTCGCCTTGCATCCAATTGCCATCTACCGAACAACAAGGAGTGCTGGCGGCGCGGCATTCCTGCAAAATCATATGGTTGATTTGACGGTTTCCGGTTGCGGCAAATACGAGATGATATCCTTGTGTGTCGCCTGTTTTGTAGGCTCGTGCGATGTGTTTTATTTTGTTTGCGTGTTTCAGGGCCTCAACGTCGCCTGTCAGTGATGGCGAGATCACCGTAATGACGGCCTTGGCCGCCAGCAGAGCTTCTACTTTGCGCAAGGCGGTTTTTCCGCCTCCGATAATCAGACATGGGCGCTTTTCCAGCAATAAGCCAATGGGGAAGATATCTTTCGTTAAGCCTGTACTCACAGCATCATCTTTTTCTTGTGTTTTTGGTTATGGCGGATGCGTATTGTATGGTAATCCCGCGTTGAGGCCAAGTTCGATCCATGCACAAGGTTGCCTGCTCTATCGGGAACGCTAGTATTCGCAGCCTTTTTGGGCTTTGTGGCTTGCATACATGCCGTGTTTGATACAACGCATTTCGGTGACGGTGTCGGCTCGTTCGATAATGGCGGGGGGGGCACCACGGCCCGTCAGGGCAAGGATTACGTTGCTACGGGCCTGCTTGACCAGTTCGACAACGGCAGTTTCGGAGAGCAGCCCGAGGCTGACGGCGGTACAGATTTCATCGAGTATGATGAGTCCATATTTAGCACTTTGGATGGCCTCCGTTGCGAGTAAGAGTCCGTGTTCGGCAGCGGAACGGTGACAGGCAAATTTTGGATGATTCGGTTTGGGGACAAACCCTTTGCCGACTTGCTGTATTTCTATGTGTGGAAATGTTTTGCATGCCGCAAGTTCGCCCGTGGAGTCATCGCATTTCAGAAATTGGAGGATTCGTGTCGGTATGGCGTGTCCGGTCGCCCGTAGGGCCATACCCATCGCTGCGGTGGTTTTACCCTTTCCGTCTCCAGTAAAAACAAGAATTCTTGGTTTCGTTGAGACTGTATGGATATCTTTTTCTTTCATAATGGCACAGGTGAAGAAATGCAGGTGATGGACTGGGAAAACGGATTGAGGCATACCATGGTGTTCTAGGGCATGTCAATGGGATGATCTTTTCGGGGTTTATCGCTTGCAAGCGGCGTTGGATGGCATACATTGCTTGCATGGATGATCGAGATATACAAATTTTACCGATAGAGGTAGCCAATCAGATTGCTGCTGGTGAGGTCGTGGAGCGCCCGGCCTCCGTGGTAAAGGAATTGTTGGAGAATGCCATTGATGCGGGGGGCGACCGTCTGGAGGTGGCGGTACAGGCAGCGGGGAAGAAGTTGATTGCGGTTACGGACAATGGGAAGGGAATGCGCCGGGCAGATGCTGTGCTGTCGGTAGCGCGCCATGCCACGAGCAAAATTCGTGCGGTTGGTGATATTGATGCGATTCGTACGCTTGGGTTTCGCGGAGAGGCGCTTGCGGCGATTAGCAGTGTGAGTCGCTTTCGTCTGACAACATGCCGGGATGACGATGCCGTGGGAACGGAGCTGTTGGTGCATGGGGGGCAGGTGCAGGAACCCGAGGATTGCGGGGTGCCAGTAGGAACACGGGTCGAGGTGCGAGATCTTTTCTACAATGTCCCTGCTCGGCGAAAATTTTTGCGCAGTGCACAGACCGAATTATCGCACATTCGCGATGTTTTTCTTACACAAGCCTTGGCCGTACCCTCGCTAGCCATGCGTCTTAGCATCGATGGGAAGGATTTGTACCGATTGGCTGCAGCGGAAAAGCTCTCTGATCGTTTGCGAGATGTATTCGGCCCGGAGCTGGTTTCGGCTTTACTGTCGGTGGATGCGCAAGATGCTGATGTGGTGGTGAAGGGGTATGTCAGTGCGCCTGTGGTGCACCGTGCTGATCGCAATGAACAATACTTTTTTGTGAACGGTCGTTGTGTAGGGCCATCCCTTTTGCAATATGCTGTACGCGAGGCGTATCAGAACGCGTTGCCCAAGGGGCGACATCCTTCGGTATTTTTGTTTTTGGAATTGGATCCTGCCCAAGTAGATGTAAATGTGCATCCGACCAAGAAAGAAATAAAATTCCGGCGTCCGATGCAGGTGCGAGATCAGTTGATTGCCGCCATCGAGCAAGCTTTGCAGCAAAGTCCCTTGGGTACAGATGCGACAATATCGTCGGCAAATCGTGATGGGGATGTCCCGGAGGCACAGAGTCCTGCGGTTCCGCCGCGTGCGTCCGTATTGCCCATTTCGGATCTACCGCCGTTACCCTCCTTTCGGTATCCTCGTCGCAAGACGGTTATGCCGGATTTGCCGCTGGATGGTCAACCGGTGGATGAGGTTTTTGGCGGGTCCCGAACCGATAATGCAGGGGCCGAGATACAAGGGGACGAGCATTCGGGCGGCGCGCCTGATGTTGCGGTTGCTGGTGAGCGGGAAGAGGAACGTGCTCCTTGGTCCTGGTGTCGCGTAATGGGGCAGGTCGGTGGAATTTATGTGGCGTTGGAGACAGAGGCAGGGCTTGTACTGATGGATCCCCGTGCTGCACATGAACGCGTGTTGTTCGAGCGACTTCGTGCTGCTGTGGCCTTGGAAAAGGCCGCCTCGCAACCGCTGTTGTTACCGGAGACGCTGCAGCTCACCCCGCGTGATGCCGACAGGCTACGCAAGCATGCCGCGTTGTTTGAAAGTATGGGGTTCGGCGTATCTGGATTAGATGGTAATAGCTTTATGCTAGATGCTTTGCCTGCCTTATTTGAAGGGGTTTCCGGCAGTGCCTTGCTGCAGCATATGCTTGCCGATCTGGATGAGACTGGTGGGCGCGTGCGTCATGCAGCCATGGAAACGCATTTGCTCGAAGCAGCTTGCCGAGCTGCCGTGGGATTACGTAAGCAATTGTCGTTGTCTGAGATCGAGAATATTGTGGTGGAACTGGCACGGTGTGAGATGCCGTACACGTCACCGCGTGGCAGACCAACGCTTATTCTGATGTCTCTTCGGGAGTTGCATCGGAAGTTTGGTCGTGAGGGGATGGCTCCATAAAAATATGGATAAAGGGATGTGTGGTCCGGAAATGCTGGACGATTTTCATTATCGTTCCCACGCGCATATCCTGTGGGGCATAGATGAAAATGGCATTGATATCCGGCCGAAGTTCTCTCATCTTTGCGGAGAGCATTTCCGGTTCGTTGATGGTGATGTCCTTTGTTTGTATTGTTGGACGTAACTCGCCTTGTTCCCATTCTTCTTCGATGTAGGTGAGCGTTGGGGAGGCATCATGTGCAAGGTGTAACTCCCATGGGTGTGCAATGCGCTCTGCACGTTCACGCAGGCTTTCGTTGGGAAGGAATGCGCGATAGAATAATGTATCATCTGGTGGCGGCAGGATGCGTAGACCTTCCTGTTCTTCCATGGTGTGCAGGATGCGTGCCGTGTTATGCGCTTGGAGTAAGGACACAGCAGGGTCCACGTGTAGCGTTATAAATGGATCTTTCTCTTCCGAGACCCTGTTCCGAATAAAACTGACAAAGGCTTGCAGCGGTGCTGCTTCGAGATGTATTTCTTGTTTGTCCTCATGTTGTTGCTGCAAGGTAAAGCGGATATCGGCGATGGGCAGTGCGGGGGTTGTTTCTGGCGTGTTGCTTATTGTGAGTTCCATGGTCTGTACGCGCAGGGTTCCATCTGTTCGTTCGGGCACGATACGTATGGTGAGCAGCTTCCCCGGTTTAAAACGAATCTCCGGATTTTGCACCTGGTGGGTGTACACTTCTGATTGCGGGGCATGATACGGTACATCCAGAATGGTGCTAGGTTCGTTGTAATTCGAGGCAATGGAAAAGGGGGGCTCCACTTGCGCGGCAAGCTTGTCGGAACCATCGCGCTGCACATAGCGCGAGGCCGTAAAAACAAATCCTTCTCGTTTGGCTGTGCTACCCGTGCGCTTGTCTATCATCAAATTTGCGGCATGATGTTCGTTGAGATAGAGGTGGACGCGCTCTCCTTGTGGCCAGAAGCGCAAGGTGCGCGGATCGGCATGCAATCCTCTGGGAATGCCGATCTGTTCGATAGCGTGGGCAATATCGGCTGGCTCGGCAAGGGCGACCGCAATGGCTTCATACGCATTGCCACTGCGTTCGCCAATGAGATAAAACTCTACGATTTCGTTGGGTTCGAGACCTGTGGCTTCTGCTTTAAATGTGACAGAGGGTTCCTCTAGGTCGATGCGTATTCGCGGCAGTATTCTCCAATGTTCGTTGGTTTCTGCCACGGTTTTTTGTGCT
>PWYP01000094.1 GCA_003567805.1 PVC group bacterium | reverse complement strand
TCGGCTACGAATGCAAATGCGCAATATCGGTATCAAAGGGCGATACCACCGGATTGCAAAAGGGTATAGAAGACGGTGTCATCCATGAAGGGTACGTGATCTATCAGGGGAAGCTGCGTTTTCCACTCACGGAAAAAATCCAGGCTGTACCAGCCTCAGATTTTGTATCCTGACCCTTCCCCCGCCCCACGCTTGCCCGCCGTAGTCCCGCGCAGCGGGACGAAGGAGGGTCCCACTCTCCACTCCCCACCCCGTGGAATCTTATTCCACTGGGGCCCACTCTCCACGCTTGCCCGCCGACTTGTCCGCCGTCTTGCCGCGCCCTGCGTAGCCAACGGCGAAGCATGGGTCCGCCGTCTTGCCGCGCCCTGCGTAGCCAACGGCGAAGCATGGGTCCGCCGTCTTGTCCGCCGTCTTGTCCGCCGTAGCCTCGGCGAAGGGGGAAGCCTCGGCGAAGGGGGAAGCCTTGGCGGAGGTGGAAGCGGGACGAAGGAGGGTCCCACGCCCCCCCCCAAAGCCCATCAGCCTTCGTGGTTCAAACCAGCAAAGCCTAACAGACCTCATGGTTCGGGCGATTGTTCGAAGCCCTCTAGCTCTTCCAGCGCCTCTGCATCGGCCATATCCTTGGTTCTTCCTGATGCCCGCTTGTTGCGGATAAGATCAGCTACACATGGAATGCGAACCTCGATTCCCTCGATATCCACAGCGATAGAGTTGTCGTATGAGGCTTCGAATTGCAGTCCTGACGCCGCCGTGATGATAGCAATTCGCCTAGGTGCTACGCCAATTTGGAAAACGGTACCGTCTTGTTTGAAATCAGCTAGCGTAACATGTTGCAATGGAGCGCCAAAACGATGCAGTGCCCTCAATACACGCTCAGCGTTTTCTGGAGCAGGCATCACCCATAGGTCTATATCCATATGTGGCCCGGGGGTAACCATGGGCCGCAAGAGCATATGCCCCGACAAGAAGGAATTTAACCTTCTCGTCGACTAATGCTTGTAACATGTCTTTGTAATCTTCGTTCAACATTATGACGTTTGCTCAGCGATGCAACTTCACGTGTAAGTGGCCATACAAGCCCGATTCGTTCCCCATACGTTCCGGGTACAACATCGCACGCTTTTGCGTCAGCCAATCGAAAAGTTATCATGCGTGATCGCTCCATAGATACAGCCTAGCATAATTGGGTATTGGGGCAATCAGTATTTGCTCCGAACAGCCTTCGTTTCCCCGCCTCACTCTCCACGTTCAACGTTCAAAGTCGGTGCACGATACGAACGTAATCATGGTTACGAATTGCGAGTTAGAATAACGGCCAACGGATCTTCTGCATTGCGAATATCCTCGTGAGGCCATGAGAATTTTTGCAGAAGCGAATGTTCGGCATCTGCATCAGGCTTCTTACCACCCTGCATCTCCGCAACATACTTATGCCAGCGTTCCAGGTCCGCTCGCAAAGCATTGTACCGCCGCTCCCACTGCTGCGCGCGCTCTTGCATTTGATCCAGCCAGCCAATGATCTGCAACCGATCAACCGACAAAAGCAATCTTTCGGCCTCGTCTTCAGACCACACCACCCCGACAAGGATGCTATGCCATATAACGACATGAAATTGCGGAGGATCTCCTTGTTTTTTATTATGACATGCTGAACACCAGAAACGCTCGCGCAAAACCCCGGTTAATACAGGGCAATTCCGCAAGATCATCCCGTAACAATACGTATCGAGGCAACTACCCAGTTCATGTACCTGAATCTCCCGCACTTCATACCCGCAATTCGGACACGTAAGTCCAGCTTCAACTTTTATCGTATCAAATAACCCCATACGAACCTCCTATTTCCCATCGTCTAGTCTGTAACTTCATTTTTACATACAAGACGCTGTGGTTTTGCCAACGCGCTGCCACAAGCCGATTTCAATAATCAATATCCAATCCCGACCTCTGGAGAGTCGGGAAATGTCCAATGTCCAAATACAGGAATCTCAACTTGATGATTGGAAATTGGACTTGGATATTGGATATTCAATTCCCAAGTTTCATCCTGCATTATCTTGGCAACCCAAGTGCCCCTCCTAGCCAGTAACGTCAAGCCCTGTAGCCTGCTTTCGCCGTAAGCAGCCTCGCACGTAGATTGTGCATAGCCAGCCCATGAAAAGCCCAATGACACGCCCCGAACACCACATGCACCCACCACGCAACTATTTCGGTTTCAGTACCGGAAGCGGCTCCCACGTAATGAACGGCAATACGCGCCTTTTATATCGGCTTACTTCCCGGAAATGCAGAACGTCATAGACACACTGCTTAGCGGGGAAATACTGATTTGCGCGGTGGGCAGATTCATAGGAAGGAATAACACCAACATTATCCTGACCGAGAATCCGCTTTCGTACATTTTCCGGATTAACGATAGTAATGGGCAATCCTGCTGCATGGATTGCTAAGCACATTTTTATCGTCTCTGCCATTCTCGTGAAAGATTCACCACACAATTCCACGAGATACCCTTTTTGGGCGCTGGCAAATGGTCGGCGTACAGACAAATCAATATGTGTCGTATTGCCACCACGGCGAATTTCCCACGGATGCGTCCCAAAACGGCATGTATCCGGATCCTTGCCATCAAGCCAGTTAGCAAACGCCGACTCCGATTCTGGCTCAATATCCAACAACCCTCCGTGCCGACCGTCAGCATATTGTTTATACATTTCACGTCCGGACAACGAAGCATCAACCGGATTACTTTTCTCTGCACTGGCCAGATACGCTATTTTGCAGTATTCAAAATAACGTGTCGCCGTCATCGAAGCAACTTCCGTAAAAGCTGGTTTCCAAAGTGTTCCCGACTCTACCAGTTGGACAATTTTGCGGCAATTCCGGATACCGAGCTCCTTGTAGAACGGAAATCGATCAGGCAATACTTCGCGCACAATTGCGTGGGGCACAATACCCCTTCGATAGGACAGTGGGCACTCCGACACAACACGGTTGGCTGCTCTTATCCAATCCTTTTCCACCCAATGTAACCACGCATGTGCACCGGCAATCAAGTCATGCCATAGGAGCTCGATTCCTTGCTTATAGATGGCGTGACCGAAAACATCTACTATCGATACCTCCTTCTTTTCATTGATTAGCAAACAGCCATTTTCATACTCATGATGCCGGATTTGAAAAGCATTGTCATAGAAGACAATACACAATTTGTGCCAGCGACCAGTATTATCAGCAAACAAAAAAGACCACACCTTATCCATGGATGACATCTCATATTCAAACGTCTCCAGATCATGCAAAAAACGCAATAGCAATATTTTCATCTTCCCCCCATATTTTCTCTATTTCTCCTCTACAAAGAAGGCAAGACGCGAAGCCATGCAGCTATATGGATGAATCGTCAATCGCTGTGTTGTTCCGGATATGCGGTATGGAGCTTTACCGGAATTACAGGATTAGCAGTCCTTTCCATGAGGAGACCGTCTCAGTGGTCAATGCTGGGCTATGCCACGTCACCGCGACAATCGCACTTGCTTCCCTGTCTTGCCTTTATTTGCTTTTACTCATCTTGAAAAGCCACCCTGGTTTCAAACGAGGCCAGTCGCAGCTTACGGTTCAGATCCCGGAATGCCCGGCGGCAAACATCCAAAGCATCGCGACTTTCCGTATACGACGCATCACTTTCCTCGACAATATCGCGATCCTCTTTGTAGATCACCGTCTGGTAAGCAGCCGCGACCACTTGCATTTTCAATTCGGCAAGCTGGCTATTAAGCGCCTTGCGCAAGTCCAATGCCTCAAGCAGGTTGATCGCCTGCCCGTCAAACACAATTTCTCTCTCGAAGTTTGCCTTCTGAATCGCGCTGTTTAGCTTGCGACGCTTGAACTCCAGCGTGCGCAGTGCTGCGCGCTCATCGGAAACGCTGAAGTCCGGACTTGGCCGCCGCTTCGCGTGATCATCCCCTCCCCAGAGGCTGCCACGCCTACCCGTGGGTGATCCTTTCAGGCAACTCTTGATCGTATCGATCCGTGCATCATATTCACCGCGCAACTCCAATGCCTCATACAAATACAATTCACTGCTCTTCTTCGCATCCATCATCCACCTCCCATCAACCATGAACCAACCTCCGACGACGAAGCCTACCAGTTCTTCCTGTCCCCTTTTCTGTCTCCCCAGCAAAGCCCACCAGCAATCATCCTGCCCCAAAATCATCCTGTCCAAATCAGCAGAGCCTATCCGTTCTTCCTGTCCCCTTTTTTCTGTCTCCCCAGCAAAGCCCAC
>PWYP01000023.1 GCA_003567805.1 PVC group bacterium | reverse complement strand
TGGCCCTACAACCTGTATGTACGCGAAGCCCGGCGCATGTGCTCGGATTTTGTCATGACCGAGAACCACTGCAAAGGCAAACTTCCGGTGGCGGATCCCGTCGGTATGGGAGCATATACGCTCGACTCACACAATACCCAGCGCTTTGTGCATGATGGCATGGTCAAGAATGAGGGCGACATCCAGTCGCACCTCAACGGTAAGGCCTATGGCATATCTTATCGCGCCCTTGTGCCACCAGCAGCAGAATGCACCAACCTCCTTGTGCCGTGGGCGCTGTCCGCCACACATATCGCGTTCGGATCGATCCGCATGGAGCCCGTCTTTATGATCCTCGGGCAAAGCGCCGCCACAGCTGCATGCCTTGCAATCGAACATGACACCTCCGTGCAAGACGTTCCCTACGAAAAGCTCAGGGAACGCCTGCTAGCCGACGGGCAACGACTCCCATAATCACCATTTGGGCAATACGTTACGTCCCTGAAGTGCAAGGGAATGCTCAGAGTGTGAAGCTTTCCGTCTAGCATATGGCACGGAACCACCTGTTAGCCCGCTCCAACAGTTGCTGTTTGGCTGTTCATATCTTCTTCAATTTCCGCACCGCAGATATTGGTCTCTCCGGCCCCAGTGTAGAGCAGGTAGAGCTTACCGTCTTCTTCATAAACAGCGGGATCGCGGAGTTGGTGAACGGGCTCGTGAACCGGCCCGAAGCGTGAGGGGAAAAGAGGCAGGTTGGCCCCCTCTTCTACCGTCTCTGGTCGCAACAATTCGACCGGCTCCGATAAGCGCCACGCCCTCCAGTCTCCTGTGAGCAACATTGTCGAGACAAGGATTCTTTCCGGGCAGTCTCCCCCACGGCTAAAAAACACATATAGTATATTACCTCGCTTCAGGACGGCGGCGTGGCGTTGGTTCGGCAAAAGATTGGGACCTTGTTCGAAGGGTACGATCCCATCAGGTGACCGCAAAAGCATACCGCCGCCGGGTGCATCTGTTCGCTTGGCAATGGCAAACCAAGCTCCATCATGCTGGAAACACCTGAAATAGAACGGCCCCAACACCTCAGGCAAAGCCGTAAAATGCAGGCCATCCGGTGATGTTGCCCAAAAACTGCGTTGGCCATCATCCGTAGAGCCGTGAAAGTACATCCGGAATGTCCGCTGGTCATCACATATATGCACATCAGGAGAAGCAATGTGACTGCGGCAAACAGTTGCATCCAAACGCAAAACGCCACCCGATAATATTTTCCATGGTCCCTTGATCGAATCGGCATAGGCCATGCGAATGAATGTTCCTTGATGATGCGCGAAATACAGGTAATAACGTCCCAAGGGGCGCGAAACCCCCTCCGGCACCCGAATGAGTGACGGCCCATTGATGTTACCACCAATCTGTTCAGCCAGGTCGGCATGAATGATGGGGTTTTCAGGAAATCGGGTTACACGATACATACATGTATTTGTTTACGCTTAATGGTGTTGACCCCTTGTATGGCTACGCCATGCGTAGTCCGAAGGGCGAAGCATGGTAGAGGTGGAGGGGCTCGACGCACCATCACCCACGAAACAAACACAAACACTTACCCATCAACCACTTACAAGATTACTGAGTTTTGCCACACACTCTGCAATTTTCTTATTTTTGTAGCAAAAGTTGACACACTTAGCAAGCTGTACGTTCTGATCTATTCCAGACCAGAAGGTTTCTCTAGCTTATCCAGCCGCTCTTTTATCGCTCGAAGCTCTGACAGGACGAGATCTTCATTTTTTGCCGCATCCCCACCGCTACTTTGAACAAAGAATGATGCAACAAATGCAGTGAAAGTTCCAAACATTGCTACACCAGCGACCAAGAGGGCTGTAGCGATTATTCTCCCAATCAACGTTACTGGGTAATAATCACCATAGCCAACAGTGGTAATGGTTACAAACGCCCACCATAGTGCATCACTGGCTGTTTGAATGTTTGATTCTGGCGATGTCTCGAAGTTCAAGATTGCGATGGCACCGAAAACAACAAGCACAAAAGATATCATTGCCACAGATGCAAAAGTACCCTTGGCACGATTGGCAAACAGGAATTTAATAATTTGCTTTGTAGACCGCACTCCACGAAGCAAACGCAATATTCGTACAAGTCGGAAAAAGCGCCCCCACCGCAAAATCTGGAGATTAGGAATACTCGAAATCAGATCTATCCAGCCCCACTTGAGATATTTTCGCTTGGGTGTCGAATTGAAGACGTTGCATATGAAATCACCAATAAAAATCAAGCATACTGCATTATCGATTTGATCCAATAAAGAAGACGTTTCTTCGGGTAGTTGAAATGCTGTGTCTACAAACAGGGCACCAAGAACATAGACCGACAGGAACAGCATGATGAGCTGCCATATAGAAAGGTTGCTGTGATTGGTTTCTGTATTATGCATGGGTACTCAGGTTAAATTTCAAATAAACGTCGTAGGGGCTCTGTCAAGACAGCACTTTATTCTGACTGGCATCATTTCTGCATAACAGGCAATAAGTAGTCAATCATCTTGATATTATTCGCTATATGGTGCTAAACGTAGTCCCACCACAACGGAGGCACCAAAAGAAATCACAATATAACCGCTGGGGGCAAAATGAAAATAGCAAAGGCTGTTGATAACGTTGGCACCGTTACAGAGCTAAAACGAATCGCAAGCGCATATGTGATTGATTACCGAGGCCTCTCGGATGAAGAAATCAAAGCTGCACTCAAGAAAACCGCCCCCCAATACTACTACAAGGAAAACGTCTCTACAGCGGTGAACAGCATTTTCCTCAATGAAAACAGGGATCTCCGTATATTATGCAGGTTCCTCATTGAATACGTATTGCTGCACAAAGATAACTTCATGTGCTCAAAACGGGAATGTGAAGATGAAATAATTGCATTCGAGCAAAGCATCGTAAATCGATCCAATGAGGACTTACTCAAGAAAACCCCCGAGCGCAGCAACGATCTCGAACTATTCAAATTCGTATTGGAAACCGCATGGGAGCATAATCAATCGATTTCACCTGACGAATATAATTTGATCGAAAAGATAAGAAATCGCCTCCGCATCACAGTAACCGAGAAACAGCTACTTGAAGCCAAACTAGGTAAGTTCCCTAAGCTCGGGAATGACATTCATACTAGACGTGACATTGCAGAAGTCATATGCCAAGCCCTTGATAAAAAAGGGGAAAACAAACATCATCTTGTAGTTAAAACTACGACACGAAACAAATCTATCAAAGTATTGAAATATTTCAGGAATGATTAGCAGAACAATCCTATGCCCCCAACTGGAGGAAGTTGACGCAATGCCACTCGATCAGGCTGGGCGCACGTTCATGATGCATATGGAAATGCAACTGGCCGCGATTGTGTTAAACCGGCGCGGTGACGCTGGCCCCGAGCGATTTCCGTCCTGTAACCGATCGCGCTGTATTGGAACGTATCCCTGAGGAAGTCCGCGACCATGTGCGGGTGTTGGATTTGTCGGATTATGGGATCGATCCGGGACAACATTTTGCGCGGGGGCATAGCATACATTTCCAGTCCTGGTTGCCGGAGGGCCCGGAAACCCCGGAACTGATATTCAATCATCAACCCTTGACGCTGGCCCGCTGGCCTAACGAAGGGTTTTACGCAGCATGCTTCAACGGGCTGCTCAAACGAATCCAGAGTGGTATCGCCTTCTGGGTAATGATGTAAGACCCTATCATGGCCCCCCCTCTCATGGTCCTGTTGTGGCGTGGCAGCCGCGTGCGTATAACTTTAACCGTGCATGGAGTGGCGTGATTCGTGGAATTTCGTTTGATCGATCAGGACGGATGCACTTGCAAATGCCTATTCTCGGCGTGGTAGAAGACGGATGGGTTTTGGAAAATCCTGTTTACGCATGGCCAGATAATGGCGGCAATCAATTTTACAGCATTGACGGACAGCCACTCCTGCTACCGTTGACAGTTAACCCGATCCCCGGTCACCATGCCGACACGCGGGCTAGTGGATTGGATGTATTTATTGACGCATTTCTTGATTTGTTAGAGGAGCGTTGATCTCGTGTGCTTGTTGTGTGTTAGATATCTGTTAGTATCCAGTAAATAAATGCAATTTCTCACAGTAAATATAGACATGCCATAAGGGAGACAACATGCGCGACCGTTCTTTTCATACTTCCGTAACAAGCACAGCACTCTTTCTGTTAGCCTGCCTGATCGTACCGGCTATGCAGGCACAGGCAGATGATCGCATGGTCGAAATTTCGAATCCCTATGCCAATGTCAATTGGGAAACAGATCGTGTACTGCGCGGTAATCTCCATACGCATACAACCCAAAGCGATGGAC
>PWYP01000091.1 GCA_003567805.1 PVC group bacterium | reverse complement strand
TTGAATACCTCCAGAGCAGCAAAGGGTATTGGACGCTGCGGAATCCAGTTTGTGGACATTAGGCCCCCTCCACACGAGTAAAATCCAGATAGCGATCGTAGAACAACTTCCCCCAGTCTTCTCCCAGGATACCACGAGCGGCTTCCCAGGCATCCTCTAATGTCCAGACCAGAAACGTAGCATCCCTCAACAGGCAATCCCTGTACTGCCCGATAGCTGTCGCGCAGTGCGAATTCCCGCTTGGATACAGGAACACAAAAGCACCCTCGTCATAGTCCCCGTGTTGCAGCACACTACAGCCCAGCAGATGATCACGCCAGATTTGCTGTAGTGGCTGCACACGCAAGTCCGGTAAGCTTTCGGGTTTAAAGGCTCCAGATGCTTGCGCCACCTCTTCATACCGTCCCCGCAGCATAGCAGCCTTACCAATGAGGTTCTCGTGATACTTTACCTCGATCCCCAGAAAACCACTTTTACCGGCCATAGTGCTATATTCCACAAACACATCGAATGCCGAGCGGTCCCCGGTGTAGGCATCATCCCCCCTGCCAGGTGAATGCTCGAAAGCTATTGCGGTCACTTCGGAAACCTGATCGAGTCCCATGACGCGCACAAATGCCGAAGCCGCAGCCAAATCCGCCTGCAGTTCGGCGAACAGGTTAAAACACAGCGGTTGACTTGAAAGCAGGTTCTCGAAGATTCGGGGCTTACCGTATAGCTTGGCTTTGCTGCGAACAGGATCGAGCACCTCGCGGCGAACAGCATCCTTGGCAATATCCGTCATATAATTTGCCAACGACTCCCGCGCCCAGGGCATCGCCAGTCTGGCCCCATAGCGCTTCTCTTTCCTGACGCCGACCGGATACCCCCGTTCCTCCCGCCACATCGACTGCAGGATCCGCGCCTTGCGCTGAAACGCACTGGCATCCACAGACTCAAAACTGTCATACTCCCGCGCCAGCGCCAGGAGATCGTGTTTGTTAAATTCTGCCATCCCCGCCTCTAACGTAGAAATAGTCGATACGCCACACGATACGCCGATTAGCAGGATCAGGGCAAGCTATCCTATCCGAATAAGATTGCGTTAAAAGCTGCATTTTGATTGCATCAAGATCAGTTTTGCCAATGCCTTTTTATATCGCCGAGACATTGCGCGCTGGGTTCGCGAGTAAAATAGCGGTCGGCATGATGGGCAAGCCTCGCTTTAGATCAGGGAAATGTGGTTGTCAATGGTTGTCAATTTACCGATACCGCAGTTCGTATTTTGACAGACAGCTAAAGACTAGAGATGACAAACCACAAATCAAAAAAGCCGAATTTCCTAAATAAAACGCCTATTTTAAAGGGTTTTTGCTGGTAGAGGTGGAGGGGCTCGAACCCACGACCCGCTGATTAAGAGTCAGCTGCTCTGCCAACTGAGCTACACCTCCAAGGCAAACGCGATGAGTGAATGTATCCAAATGTGGCATTTGGAGCGAGCGAAGGGATTCGAACCCTCGACAGCCACCTTGGCAAGGTGGAGCTCTACCACTGAGCTACGCTCGCATTTCTCAAACGGCCTTCCAATCTAGCAGGATTGTACGAATGGATGCAATATCTTTTTTGCCCTTGATTACAAACGACAAGCAGGATATGTTTGGATACATCATTAGTACTCATCTGAGGAGATCCGGTATATGCCCCCGATTACGATAAAAAGACGTGCGGTAACGGTAAAAGCAAAGTCTGCGCAAGCTTCCAAGCCGGCAGAACCGGTAGAAGCCGAGGGCGCAGCCGAAGAAGCGGCAGAACCGGCCGATGCGCCCGTTTTTGTATCCCAACCCAAACCCACGGGTAAAACAGGAAACACAGCCAGCTCGACAGCCATGTCGGTGGCGGCCGTAATAGCGCTTATTGCTACGCTGATTTTTCTATTTGTCATTCTCTTACAGTGGACCGAATTACGAGACCTACAGCAGCTTTTCCCGCAAGCTCTCGGCATGATAACGCCCTACAATCTCTTCCCGTGGTAAAGGTCGACAAAAACATACCCGCCCGAGCCGTCTGCGCTAGCATTCTATCTCGCTGGCTGGAAACCGGGGATTTTCCTGACCGTATGCTCCCGCGTCAGCATACTGCCGCTGCGCTTATACAGGAAATCGTGTTTGGTTCCCTCAGGTGGTTTGGAGCCTTGCAGTGGCGAATCTTGCAACTTGTGCCACGCGAACCCGACCCAGCCGCCATGGGCTTCCTCTTAACCGGTATGTACCAACTCTTCTATCTGGACAACATCCCCGCGCATGCTGCGGTACATGAAACCGTCGAGGCAGCCAAAGCATCCTTGGACCCCGCAAGATGCCGATTTTTAAATGCCGTCCTGCGAAATGCACTCCGACAACAGAACAAGTTGGAGGCCAACCTCTGCAAAGCCCCTCTTGCCGTCAGATGGTCTCATCCAGCCAGCCTCATACAACGTTGGCAAACATCTTTGGGCCCCGAGCAAACGGAAGCCTTATGCCGCTGGAACAATGAACGGCCCACTATATCTTTACGCATGTACCAAAACCTTGCACAACCGGTGCCCGAAAAACTAAAACTTTTTCCTGTACACCCAAACGCTCCGGATCAGTACCGCATCGTACCTACAGGCACATCTGTGGAGCAAATACCAGGATTCAAGGAAGGCGCTTTCTACATTCAGGATCCGGCAACAGAATTAGCCGTCGACCTATTGGATCCGCAACCTGGGATGCAATTGTTGGATGCATGTGCCGCGCCAGGAGGAAAATCATTTGCATGCGCAGATCGGATGCACAATCAAGGTCAAATCATTGCTTTGGATCGACATGCAGACCGTCTGGAACGCATGCAGGCAAACGTAGCGCGCACACAATTTTCCATCATCGATTTGCGGCGAGCAGATGCAACTCGCTCCGAGGAGCTGCCGCGCCAGACCTTCGACCGGATCCTGCTGGATGTACCATGCTCCAACACCGGCGTGTTACAACGCCGGCCAGACGCACGCTGGAGAATCACCCCGGAACGCATTCAGGCCATGACCGACGTCCAGCACCGCATCCTAACAGCGACAGCCCCGTTACTTGCCGAAAATGGCGTTCTTGTCTACAGCACATGTAGCCTGGAGCCAGAAGAAAACGTGGCGTGCGTACATGCATGGATACAGCAAAACCCTGCATTCTATGTCTCATCAACACGCACGAGCATCCCGCCTGCATCCGGTATGGATGGCGCATTTGCAGCGCGTATTGAAAGAAAAACAACATCATGAATATTGCCGTTGATCGCAACATGCCGCTTGCCCCGGAAGCCTTTCGCACACTGGGCGAAGTTGACGTTGTAAACGGCAGGGAACTGCAAGCACACGACATTCGTGACACGACAATTCTTGGCATTCGCTCCACAACAAAAGTCCATGCAGAGCTACTACAAGGCACGGCAGTTCAATTCGTAGGCACCGCGACCATCGGAACGGATCACATGGACATCCCATACCTGGAGAAAAATGGAATACAATGGGTGTATTCCCCAGGCTGCAATGCCCGCAGCGTGGCTGAATACATCACGACAGCACTGCTGCATCTCGCCGTACATTACAACCAGCCACTACAAGGACAAACACTTGGCATTATCGGGGTAGGCAATGTGGGGCGGAAAGTGGAACAGCAGGCCGTCGCATTAGGCATGCGCGTTTTACGCTGTGACCCGCCACGTGCACGCAAAGAAGGCCACGAAGCCTTTTGTTCCTGCGACCAATTACTATCAGAAGCAGACTTTGTAACGTTACATGTACCCCTGAACCGCGAAGGCCCCGACAAAACCATTCACCTCGCAAACGATACCTTTTTCCGCCATATGAAACCCGGCGCATGCTTTTTGAATGCTGCCCGGGGTGCAGTCGTGGACACCCAGGCCTTGATTCAGGCGCTTGACGAAGCCAGAATCCGGGCGGCTGTCATCGACACTTGGGAAGGCGAACCGCGCATTTCCAAAGAATTGCTCGACAGAGTTGCCATCGGAACCCCCCACATCGCTGGACATTCTTACGAAGGCAAGGTAAATGGAACGATTATGGTATATGAGGCCGCTTGCCGTTTCTTGAACCGCAAGCCCTCTTTTGATGCCAGTAAACACATGCCACCCCCGATCCTACCGCAAACTCCATTTCCAACAGAACGCCAACATCTACAAAATCTATATGCGTTAGTTACAAGAGTATACGACATCATGGCAGACGATACACAGTTACGCAGTGTACCGCAAGATGCCGCCAGCTTCGATGCCCAGCGCCGCAATTACCGGATTCGAAGAGAGTTTGCTTGCACGCAGGTCATGGGGATACCCAGCACGCAATACGCCCAGCAAGTAGTAGACCTGGGATTTAATCTAGCCTGAAACTAAC